>JBJONB010000019.1:0-15963 GCA_046052045.1 Actinomycetota bacterium
ATGGCACTTGATTGCAGAGCGCCAATACGAATCGACATAACTGAGGCGCCGACCAAGATCGCAATGATGAGGACGCTAAATCGCCTCTTCTTAATCGTTACCAACGTCAGAAGGAGCGCAACCGCAGAGATTCTCCACGGTGCGCTCCAACTTTGCGTCAGCGCACCAACCCAGACCGCTCCCCCAAGTGCGAGGGCGCGGCTATCGGTTACACGCGCAGCTTCTCTTTGAATTGAGCGAATTTGCTCTGTCCGATTCCAGGAACTTTCAAGAGATCTTCAACGGAGGTAAATGGTCCATTTGCTTTGCGATATCCAACGATGCGGTTGGCAAGTACCGGTCCAATCCCATCGAGAGATTCGAAATCTTTCACGGATGCTCGATTGATCATGATGGGGCCGTTCTTGCGCACAGCAGGTCGCGATGCTGACCCACCGCCACTTGGTGCGGATGGATATACATAAATCTGTTCGCCATCTTTCAGGATGCGCGCCTGATTAATGTCAGATGTATCCGCACCTTTCTTAATTCCGCCGGCCGCTTTGATCGCTTCGACAACGCGTGCATTCAGGGGAAGCGAATACACACCTGGGTTTACGACAGCGCCTGCAACATCGACCATCAGTGTTTGCAGCGAGATACTTTCGATTTCAAGAGGTGCAGGAGCGGCAACAACTTCTTGCGATGCACCGCGTGCTACGAAGAGGCCAGATATGAGAAGAACGAGCCCAGCGATGATTGCTAGTCCACGTTTCTGTAGCGATGAATAGTGGAGAGTGCCCCACCAATTATTTACTTGATCTAGATATTTATTGTCCATCCGCGGATGGTGCTGGAAGTTGCGCAGCTGAATGCGCGAAAAGGTGTGGGCTGTTGATTACAGAACGATGTTGACGAGCTTTGGTGCGCGAGCAATAACCTTCTTAGGGGTCGTACCGTTCAGTTCGGCAACAATCGAAGGCAGAGCAAGAGCTGCTGCTTCGAAGTCAGCATCTGAAATCGTTGGAGAAACGCTCATGCGATCTTTAATCTTGCCGTTGATCTGAATTACGGCTTCAACTTCGTCGTCCACAAGGAGCGCTGGATCTACTGCAGGCCAACCGGCAGTTGCGATAGCTGGCTTATGGCCAAGACGTTCCCACATCTCTTCTGCGGTAAATGGTGCAACAAGTGACAACATGATTGCTGTTGCCTCTGTTGCTTCACGAACTGCTGGATCTGCTGGGCCGCACCCTGAATCGATTGCCTTACGTGTTGCATTGACGAGCTCCATAACGCGAGCAACGGCTACGTTGAAGCGGAATGATTCGACTGCAAAAGCTGCATCGTGAAGGGCCTTATGTGTTGCCTTACGTAGCGAAATATCACCAGTGCTGAAATCAACGCCAGGTGCTGATGTGACATCACCTGATAGGCGCCATGCACGACTTAAGAATTTAACTGAACCGGATGGAGAGACATCTGACCAGTCAACGTCATCTTCAGGCGGACCTGAGAAGACCATCGAGAGACGAATTGCATCGACGCCGTGGTTTTCAAGTTCATCAGAGAGACGTACAAGGTTGCCGCGAGATTTCGACATCGCAGAGCCATCCATAACAACCATTCCTTGGTTGAGAAGGCGTGTAAATGGTTCAGTGAATGAGAGCATCTTCATGTCGTACAAGACCTTGGTGAAGAAGCGTGAATACAACAAGTGCAAGATTGCGTGGGTTACACCGCCGACATATTGATCAACGGGCAACCAGGTATCAACATCAGCACGGTTAAATGGCTCGGTTGCATTGGTTGAAGATGGGTAGCGCAGGTAATACCAAGATGAATCGACGAAGGTATCCATGGTGTCGGTATCGCGCATGGCAGGGCCTGCGCACTTTGGGCACTTTGTATTGACCCATTCAGATGCTGCAGCAAGTGGTGATTGACCCTTTGGCTTGAGATCAAGACCCTTTGCATCAGGCAAGAGCAATGGAAGTTCGGAATCTGGAACTGCTACTTCGCCACACTTATCGCAGTGAACGATAGGAATTGGCGTGCCCCAGTAACGCTGGCGGGATACAAGCCAGTCGCGAAGACGATAGTTACGAGCTGAATTTCCGAGACCATCTGCTTCAAGCTGCTTATTAATTGCAGCGATTGCATCGACCTTAGTTAATCCGTTAAGTGCGCCAGAGTTAATAAGTTTTCCATCGCCAGTTGTAGCAACGCCTGTCTCATTTGGATCTTCTTCGCCAGTTTCAACAACTACGCGAACAGGAAGTCCCATCGCCTTTGCAAAGTCGAGGTCGCGCTGATCGTGAGCTGGAACAGCCATGATTGCGCCAGTTCCGTAATCAGCTAATACGTAATCTGACGCCCAGATAGGAAGCTTCTCGCCATTTACTGGGTTGATAGCAAAGCGCTTTAGGTCAACGCCAGATTTAGGGCGATCTGTTGCAAGGCGATCGATATCTGATGCTGCCTTAATCTTTTCAAGATAAGAAGTGAACTCTGCTTCGACTGGTGTTCCTGCTGCAAGTTCTGCAGCAAGTGCTGAGTCAGCTGCAACAACCATAAATGTTGCACCGTACAAAGTATCGGGACGCGTTGTATAAATCGTTACAGGCTCTGTGCGACCTTCGATAACAAAGTTAACGTTGGCGCCTTGTGAGCGACCAATCCAGTTGCGCTGCATGAGCAAGACTTTTTCAGGCCACTTGCCTTCGAGTTCAGACATGTCATCGAGTAAGCGATCTGCATAATCAGTAATCTTGAAGTACCACTGGTTGAGCTTCTTCTTTGTGACTGCTGAATCGCAACGTTCGCAGAGACCCGCTACTACCTGTTCGTTAGCCAATACTGTCTGGCAACCTGGACACCAGTTAACTGCAGAATCCTTGCGGTATGCCAAGCCACGGTCGTGAAGTTTGGTAAAGAGCCACTGGTTCCACTTGTAGTACTCGGGGTCGCATGTATTGAATACGCGATCCCAGTCGAATGAACATGCGTAGCGACGCATCGAAGCTTTCTGGGTTGCAATGTTTTCGTAGGTCCAGATACGTGGATCTTCATTGCGCTTAATTGCAGCATTTTCTGCCGGCAATCCAAATGCATCCCAACCGATTGGGTGCATGACGTTAAAACCCTTTTGAATCCAGTAACGAGCGATTACATCGCCAAGTGCATATGCCTCTGCGTGACCCATATGAAGATCACCTGATGGGTAAGGGAACATATCGAGTACATACTTCTTTGGGCGTGCATCATCTGCTCGACCAGATTTAAATGGTTCGAGCTTGTCCCAAATGGGCAGCCACTTCTCTTGCACGTATGCAAAGTCGTATGCCGCGTGTTCGCGTTCAGTACTCACGTGGAGATAAGGGGAATCGAACCCCTAACCTCTTCCATGCCATGGAAGCGCGCTACCAATTGCGCCATATCCCCGTCAATGCTTTAGACAATTGCCGAAGTGCGTACTTTAGCGCACGGAGTCGGGTATGACTGCGCCAGATTCTTCGCCGAATACAGGCTCTGGAATAGATCCGGCGTTATGTTCGACCAATAACCAACCCTTTGGAGAATGGTCAAGGATTGACCACTGCGCATTAGAAAGTCCGCCAATACGTGACCAATATGGGATTGGAAGTTCGAGGTAGGAACCGATCACTGTGCGAGATGTTCCGCCGTGGGTTGCAACAACAATTCGCTGATTATCTTTTCCAGCAAGTGCATCGGTAATTGCAGCAACTGCTCGTGCTCCCACTTCGCTGCGGCGTTCGCCGATTCCTCCAGCAGGATTATCGCCACCAAGTGACCATTCGCGTAGATTATTCAGATCTACTTTGCGAATCTCATCTCCTGTAAGTCCTTCCCAATTTCCGCAATTGGTTTCACGAAGACGAGCATCGGTAATTACTTCAAGTCCAGTTAATTTTACTAATTCATGGGCAGTGCTTTGAGCCCGCATCAAATCACTTGCAATCAACATCGTCGGGCTCATGGCCGCGATGATTGGCGCTGCATGTGCCGCCTGAAAAAGTCCTACATCGTTAAGTGGAATATCAGTGTGGCCCTGAAACTTATTGGCCACATTCCATTCGGTCTGTCCGTGGCGCCAGAGGATGATCTGGTTAGCCACGTGCTGCTTCCTCTTTAACGATATCGAGTTCAATCTTTGGGCAGTCATTCCATAGACGATCAAGCATGTAATAACGACGCAACTCTGTTGATTGAATATGAACTACGAGATCTGAGTAATCAAGAAGTACCCATTCATCAGTACCTTCACGGCGCAGTGGCTTATCGCCAACAAGGCGAAGTTGCTCTTCAACTTCATCAGCAATAGTGTCGATGATCTTTGAGTTTGAGGCGGTAACAATTAGGAATACCTCGCTGAGCACTGTCTGATCTGAGAGGTCGAGTGCAACGAGTTCAGTACCGAATTTATCGACAGCAGCGCGTGCTGCAATTTGTGTGCGTTCGACGCAGGCTTTACTTGCTGGCATAGAGGTTATTCTCCTTAATAAAGGCCGCAACTGCTGCGGGTACTGCATCAGATTTATGTGCACGGATATCAGTTGCAGAGACTGCAATCGCATCCACGCTTGTGTTGTGCTCTCCTGGAAATTCTGGGCGATCAATAACGACGAACTCGACCATCTTCTTTAGTTCTTCGGCACGGTGCCATTGATCAATCTTCTCGTAAGCATCGGTACCCACGATTAAAACGATGGTGTCTCCTTCGTAGAACTGGGCCACTGCTTCGACAGTGTCGATTGTGTAGCTCGGTCCTTCTCGTAAAACTTCAATCGGATTTACTTCAATGTGCTTCTTGATCTCTGAAGGTAATTCATTTACTGCCAACTGACACATGGTGCGACGTTGCGCCCCAGTTGCATGTGGTTCGTTATCACGAAGACGAGGTTGACCTGCTGGAAGAACTAAAAGATGATCGACAATCTTGCGGGTAATGAGCTCTTGGATGACATGGATGTGACCGTTATGAATCGGGTCGAATGTTCCGCCGTAGAGCCCAACGCGCAAAATGAACTACTTATCTAGACGTAGCGTTACGTACAAAAGGAATACAAAGACACCGAATGCAATGAGTCCGAATGCATAAGGAGGAATCGGAAGTTCACGGACGGCTTCTTCAGCGTTGAGCATAATCATGAGTGAAGATTACTACTTACCCTCAAGAAGTTCTAAAAAGCGCGCTTCATCGATGATTGTGACGCCTAACTCTTGCGCCTTGGTCAGCTTTGAACCTGGGTCGCTTCCAACCAATACATAATCCGTCTTCTTAGAAACCGACGATGATGGCTTACCGCCATGGGCAGTAATTGATTCTGCAATCGAATCGCGGGTAAATCCTTCAAGCCCACCGGTTACAACAAAGGTAAGCCCAGCAAGTGTTTGGGGCAGGTCTTCACCCTTTGCATTAACCATGGCAACACCTGCTGCGGTCCACTGCTTAATGATGTTGCGATGCCAATCGACTTCAAACCATTCGACGATTGATTGAGCAATAACTTCACCTACGCCATCAATGTCTGCGAGTTCTGCAACCGATGCCTTTGCAATCGCATCCATACTTCCAAAATTTGTGGCAAGTGCTTGCGCAGCAGTTGGGCCCACGTGACGAATAGAGAGCGCGACGATTGTGCGCCACAACGGACGAGTCTTCGCTTCTTCAAGGGCTTCAAGCAACTTCTCGAGGTTCTTTCCCTTTGTGCCATCTTTCTTAGTGAAGAAAGATGATTTCATCAAAGCGCTTTCAGTGAGCGAGAAGATATCTGCTTCATCGGAAATGATCTTGTCCTGCAACATGGCTACTGCTGCTTCATATCCCAAGACATCGATATCGAGCGCTGCGCGAGAGCCGATGTAGTAAATACGTTCACGTAATTGCGCTGGGCAGCTACGGGTGTTGGGACAGCGAATATCGACATCGCCTTCAGTGATTGCGCGAAGTTCGGAGCCGCATTCAGGGCAGTGAGTTGGCATCACAAATGCCTTCTCTTTACCTGTGCGTTTATCAAGAACTGGTCCCAGTACCTCAGGGATAACATCGCCAGCTTTACGGATGATGACGGTATCGCCAATCAACACACCTTTGCGTTCAATCTCTTCTTGGTTGTGAAGCGTTGCATTGGTAACAGTTGATCCAGCAACTTTGACTGGCTCCATAAATGCGAATGGGGTCACACGGCCTGTGCGCCCAACACTGACCTTGATGTCGAGCAACTTCGTTGTCACTTCTTCAGGTGGGTACTTATAAGCAATGGCCCACTTAGGTGCGCGCGATGTAAAGCCGAGCTTCTTCTGCTCAGCAATATCATCAACTTTAATAACAACGCCATCGATTTCATGTTCGACATCGTGGCGATGAAGGTTGTAATTCTCAATGAAATTAAGGACTTCTTTGCGGCTCTTGCAGACTTTAAAGCGGTTTGAAGTTGGAAGACCGAGCGCCTTGAGTTGCGCATACGCATCAGATTGCGAATCAAATGAAATTCCCTCACTTGCTCCGACTCCGTGCACAACAACATCAAGTGCCCGAGACGCTGTGACGCGAGGGTCTTTCTGGCGAAGTGAACCTGCGGCACAGTTGCGAGGATTGGCAAAGAGTGGCTTGCCAGCTTCTTCAAGCTCTTCATTAAGTTGATTAAAGGCGGCAACAGGCAGAAAGACTTCACCGCGTACTTCAATCAGCGATGGAATCTTCTTTCCAGAAAGTGTGTGGGGCAGACCCTTAATGGTCTTTACATTGAGCGTGACATCTTCGCCGGTAACGCCATTGCCGCGAGTAAGTGCGCGAGTAAGTTGGCCGTTCTCGTAGAGCAAGTTAATGGCAAGGCCATCAACCTTAAGTTCGCACAAATAATCAGGTGTTGCAGATTCCTTTTCGACGCGATCAAACCAAGTAGCAAGTTCATCTGAATCAAAGACGTTATCAAGGCTCATCATCTTCTCGATGTGATCATGTTGATCAAAGGTGGTTGCAAATCCCCCACCGACGCCAAGGGAGGGTGAATCGGGTTCAAGGAGCTCAGGATGCTTTGCTTCAAGCGCCTGTAACTCTTTTAGTAACTTATCGAAGGCAGCATCTGTAATGGATGGCGCATCTAAAACGTAATACTTAAATTGGTGGTCGCGAATCTCTTGAGTGAGTTCGGTGATGCGATGACGCGCTTCGTTTGTCATGCTGTCTCGCAGATTGTCGCCGAACCAACGACGCGGTCGCCATCGTAGATAACCATTGCTTGACCTGTTGCAAGACCCAGAAGTGGTTGATCAAGTTCAGCAACAAGTTGTTCGTTATCCATGTAATAGGTGCAATCGAGTGCGGCGCCATGTGCGCGAACTTGAACAAAGCCGCGTAAAGGTGCAGCGCCTACTTCAGGGCCACAGAAGATTGGTCGTTCACCACGCATCGAAGTCACAGCGAGATCTTCTCGCGCTCCTACGACAACAGTGTTTGAAACAGGTTCAATCTTTAAAACAAAGCGTGGTGATCCATCGGCAGTTGGAACAGTCAGACCTAAGCCTTTGCGCTGTCCGATTGTGTATGTGTAGGCACCCTTATGTTCGCCCAACTTATTTCCATCCTGATCAACGATGGGGCCGACTTCGCTGCCCATGCGATCGCGCAACCATCCTGCGTTATCACCTGAAGGAACGAAGCAGATGTCATGGCTATCTGGCTTCTGTGCAACTGCAAGTCCACGCGCTTCGGCTTCGATACGGATGTCAACTTTTTCGGTATCGCCGAGCGGAAATATTGCGCCATTGATTTGTTCGCGATTAAGAACTGCAAGAACGTATGACTGATCTTTCAGCGGATCTACTGCGCGGTGCAACGTGCGACCTGCATCTGTCTCGCGAGTACGCGCATAGTGGCCAGTGACAACACCATCGAATCCCATAGCTTTTGCGCGATCAAGCACTGCTGCAAATTTAATCTTTTCGTTGCAACGCAAGCAAGGGTTCGGTGTGCGCCCTGCCTTGTATTCGCTCATGAAGTTTTCGACAACGCCTTCATGGAATTCATCAGCCATATCCCAGATATAGAAAGGAATGCCGATGACATCGGCTGCACGGCGCGCATCATGTGAATCTTCGATGGTGCAACATCCGCGTGCACCGCTACGGTATTTCTGAGGATTAGAAGAAAGCGCTAAGTGCACTCCAATGACTTCGTGTCCTGCCTCAACTGCGCGCGCTGCAGCAACTGCTGAATCAACGCCACCGCTCATGGCTGCAATTATTTTCATTTCTTACCCACCGCATTGGCTGCTAAACCGCGTTCGATTACAGTTGGAAGAACAGAGAGCGCGAAATCAACATCTGCTTTCGTATTGGTGGTTCCGAATGAGAAACGCAGAGATGATTGCGAAACCACATCAGATAAGCCCATTGCCATCAATACATGGCTTGGACGATGAACGCCTGCAGTGCATGCAGCACCGGTTGAACATGAAACCTTCTCTGAATCCATCAACAATAAGAGTGAATCACTTTGAGTACCTGGAAAAGTAATATTTGAAATCCCTGGAAGACGTTCTGAATTCTTGCCGTTGATGACTGCATCAGGACGGGCAGCCATTACACCTGCTTCAAATGAGTCACGAAGCGCAGCCACCTTTTGTGCATCATAAAGATTTGCTTCAACTGCTGCAGCAAGTGCCACAATCGATGGAGCGTTCAAAGTACCGCTTCGAATATCGCGCTCTTGTCCCCCGCCATGTAGCAATGCAGGAATTTCGACCGCACGACGCAAAATCAGTGCACCGATTCCAAGTGGGCCGCCAACTTTATGGCCACTGATTGTCATCGCAAAGAGACCCAACTCTTTAAAGGAGATTGGTACCTTTGTAAAGCTCTGGACGGCGTCGCAATGGACTGGGATATCACCGGCAGCCTTAACAATTTCTGCAATCGGTTGAATAACACCAGTCTCGTTATTGCTATGCATCACTGAAATCAGCGCAATCTCTGAACCGCGCTCTGCAATTATCTTTTTGAGAAATTCAAGATCAATAACGCCATCGGTGTTAACGGGAATCTGAATAAGTTCGGCGCCTTCGTGTTCAGCCAACCAGTGTGCAGGGTCTAGAACTGCATGGTGTTCGATGCTTGATACAAGGATGACTTTCTTATCCGTGTGCCAGAACAATCCCTTAATGGCAGCGTTATCGGCTTCGGTACCGGAACCAGTGAAGATAACTTCGCTGGCAAGGCAGCCAACTGCCTTTGCAATCTTTTCGCGAGCATCTTCAACATCTTTGCGAGTCGAACGTCCTTCGGCGTGAAGCGATGATGGGTTACCTAGTTTGCGTAGCGATGAATTCATAGCCTCGATGGCAACGTCGAACATCGGCGTAGTAGCCGCATGGTCGAGATAGACGCTCATTGGAGCAGTCTAGTTCGTGCCCACGCAAAGTTAATTGCGAGCAGTTGGCTTACTTTCGGGCAGTTACGCCTTCGGTCGCCTTAGGCAGCACGTTGAAGAGGTCGCCAACTACGCCGAAATCTGCGATATCAAAGAGCGGCGCTTCAGGATCTTTATTGACCACAACGATTGTCTTTGAAGTCTGCATACCTGCGCGGTGTTGGATTGCGCCAGAGATTCCGCATGCGACATAGAGCTGCGGGCTCACTGTCTTTCCGGTTTGGCCGACCTGATGTGAATGTGGATACCAACCTGCATCAGTTGCTGCGCGAGATGCGCCAACTGCTGCACCTAATGAATCTGCAAATGCTTCAACAGGTGCGAAGTTTCCATCTGTTCCGCGTCCGCCTGAAACAACAATATTTGCTTCAGTCAGTTCTGGGCGTCCGCCCTTAACTGGAGGTTGTGAAGAAGAGATGGTTGCCTTCTTTGCATCAGCACCCACTGCAGCTGCTCCATGTTCAATTGCAGGAGAAGATGCAGAGAAATCAGCTTCAACGCTATTGGGACGAACGGTGATGATGGCAACGCCATGCGAAACCTTTGAGTGCACAGTTGTTGATCCGCCAAATACCAATTGTGTTGCTGTTGCATCTGCTGCAACATCGACTGCGTCAGTAATGATTCCGGATTCAGTCAGCACTGCAACGCGGGCAGCAACTTCCTTGCCAAATGCATGGGATGCAATAAGTACAGCAGTTGGTGACTTCTCCTTAATTACTTGAGCAAGAGCATCTGCTGATGCTGCAACTCCGTGGGATGCAAAGTCATCTGATTCAATGACAAGAACGTTTGCGATTGGGCCTTGGTTAACAGTTGCAGCAAGTGCTGCGCCTTTTCCGGTGCCAGCAAGAACAACTGCTGTGACAGCGCCAATACGAGCACCTGCTGTTGCAAGTTCTGCAGTGGTCTTAGTTGCCTTATCGCCTGAAAAATCAGCGAGAATCAATACGTTGCTCATATCAACTTCTTCTCTGCTAGGAAGTTCACGAGGGATTCCCCGCCGTTACCTTCATCGGTTACTTTGACACCAGCTGCGCGTGGTGGGCGTGGTGTTGCATCGTTAACTTGTGACCATGCGCTCTGCACAGATACGCCAACAGCCGCTAAATCTTTCTGCTCAATTGTCTTCTTCTTCGCAGCCATGATTCCTTTAAAGGATGGGTAGCGGGGCTCGTTGATTTTTTCAACGACGCTGATAACTGCAGGAAATGCAGCAGAGATTTCATCAACGCCAGCTTCAGTAACGCGAGTGATAGAAACTTTGCCTGCAGGATCAACGGTGACCTTTGAAGCAAATGTCAGTTGCGCCCAACCAAGGCGAGCGCTAATCATCGCTGGTACAACGCTCATGCGAGCATCGGTTGATTCGGTGCCACAGATAACGAGGTCATATCCGCCATCTGCAATTACCTTTGCAAGTACGGCTGATGTTGCGAGCGCGTCCGATCCTGCGAGTGCGCCATCTGTAACCAAGATTGCATCGTTGGCACCCATGGAAAGCGCCTTACGGACAGCTTCAGTTGCACGTTCTGGTCCCATTGAAATAACAGTGACGGTGTGTGCGCCACCTTCTTCATTACCGCCGTGTGCTTCTGCGATACGAAGGGCTTCTTCAACGGCATATTCATCGAGGTCGTTAAGAACTGCATCAACGTTCTCGCGATCAAGAACTCCGTTGACCATCTTCTTCTCAGCCCATGAATCAGGAACCTGCTTTACACACACTGCTATCTTCATGGCGGGTATGTTACTGACCAGTAGCCTTTTTCACAACGATGTCCCGCCTATTTCATGCGGGCAAGGCAAGATAACCCCGTGCTTCCAGCAGACCCGCGAACCCTAGGCGCCACCCTCACCGACGGTGGCTGCAACTTCGCTATCTGGACTAATGCCGCAACGGCTGTCGAGCTCTGCCTCTTTAACGAGGTCAATGGCAAGTTAGTTGAAACTCGCTTCGCACTTTCTCACCGCAATGGCCCTATCTGGCATGGCTATCTAGCGGGTGTGCGCGCGGGTCAACGTTATGGCTATCGCGTCTACGGCACATGGGCGCCTGAACATGGTTCACGATTTAACGCCGCCAAATTATTGATTGACCCATACGCGCATAAGCTCGATGAAACGCTGCAATACGTTCCACAGATTTATGGACATGTAGCAAGTGATGCAACAGGGGCTGGAGATACAACGATCCGCGATGATCGCGATAGCGCAGGATTTGTTCCTTACTCAGTCGTTACTGATTATCGCGCTCGCGATATCAACCGCCCCATCTATTCATGGACTCAAGAAGTTATCTATGAAGCACATGTGCAAGGACTTACCGCCAAGAACCATGAGATTCCTGAAAACGAACGTGGTACGTATAAAGCCCTGGGACATCCCAGCACCATTGCTCACCTAAAACACTTAGGTGTCACCGCACTCGAACTCTTGCCAATTCATTCCTATGCCACAGAACCGGGAATCTGGGAACGCGGTCGCAAGAATCATTGGGGTTATAACGCGATTGCCTTTTCTGCCCCTCACGGAGAATATGCGGCAACGGATGATCCGGTTTCGGAATTGCAATGGGCGGTCGACCAACTTCATAACGAGGGAATCGAAGTCTTTCTCGATGTTGTGTACAACCACACTGCCGAAGGCGGTGTTGGTGGGCCAACGTTAAGTTTCAAGGGAATTGATAACAACGCTTGGTATCGCCATGACAGCAGTGGAAATTATGTTGATGTCACAGGATGCGGAAATACCGTTGCCGCTTCTCGCCCGCACGGTGTTCGCCACATCATCGATTCACTTCGTTGGTGGGTAGAAGTAGTTGGAATCGATGGTTTCCGCTTCGATTTAGCTACTGCTCTCTACTCAACAAGTTCAGCATTTGATTCATCTTTGATGTCAGCAATCGAATCTGATTCAGTCTTACGTAACTTTAAGATGATTGCAGAGCCGTGGGATGTTTCGAGATATTCACTCGGTGACTTTCCGCATCCATGGCGCGAGTGGAACGATCGCTATCGCGACTCTGTGCGTCAGTTCTGGTTAGGCGACCTCGCACGTGGTTATGGTGAAGGCGTTGCCGACATTGCAGCGGGTATCAGTGGTTCATCTGATGTCTTTTATTACCGCGGACCAACATCGTCTATCAACTTTGTCACTGCCCACGATGGTTTTACTCTGACTGATCTCACGATGTATTCAGAAAAGCGCAATCAAGCCAATCAAGAAGATAACCGCGATGGTTCAAACGAAAACCGTTCATGGAATATGGGCGTTGAAGGTCCAACTGATGACCCTGAATTAATTTCACTTCGCCATTCGCTCAAGAAGTCGATGATGGCAACGTTGCTACTCTCTGCTGGTGTTCCGATGATCACGATGGGCGATGAACTCTGTCGCACACAGGCAGGTTCAAATAATGCGTATTCAATGCCGCGTGAAATGTCTGCAGATATCGCTGATTCTCCTGAAACATTTATGGGTGGCTGGGCAAATAATTGGGATCTCAATGAACTGCAACGAGATATGCGCGATTCAGTCTCTGAGCTAACACGCATTCGCAAGACATACCTTGCAGATGTTGCAGCAGAATTCTTCACAGGTCGCATCGATCTTGGAACGCAGCGAAAAGATATTGCCTGGTTTAGCTTGGGTGGTCGTGAGATGACTGAAGATCATTGGGCTGATGGTGAAAAGCGAAGCCTGACTGTATTAATTGAGGCAGGTCCTGATCGCGGATTACTTCTCTTCCTTAATTCCTCACGAGAAGAAACAGCATTCACTCTTCCTGATAGCAAGTGGGGAACAAGTTTCCGCCGCATCTTTGATGCATCATCTTTCGTAGATACACACGAACCAATCATCAATATGCCTTCAGAAAAAGTGAATGTTTCGCCACACTGCGCTCAAGTCTGGCTAGTTACTCGTTCGTAATCCTTTATATTAATGACATGCTCGCAATCATCGCTCCAGGACAAGGTTCACAAACTCCCGGGATGTTAAGCGCATGGCTTGAAGATGCGCAGATTCGCACTATGGCGCAAGAAATATCAGATGCAATTGGTCTTGATGTCTTACGCCTTGGAACAACTGCCGATGCAGATGAAATTAAAGATACTGCCAACGCTCAACCACTCATCGTTGCTGCAGGATTGATGAGCGCGCAGGCTCTTGGTGCAACCGGCTCATTTTCATATGTCGCCGGGCACTCTGTTGGCGAAATTACTGCCGCAGCTATTTCAGGCGCGCTCACACCTATCGATGCAATGAAGTTGGTACGTGCGCGTGGAGTTGAAATGGCAAAGGCTGCAGGAGTTACTCCTTCAGGAATGGCAGCAGTTCTCGGCGGTGACCGAGAAGTAGTTCTTGCTGCAATTGCAGATCTTGGTCTGGTTGCAGCTAATGACAATGGTGGTGGCCAGATTGTTGCCGCCGGAGATCTTGATGCACTTGCACAGCTTGCACCCGAAGGAGCACGCGTTCGCCCACTTGCCGTGGCCGGTGCTTTCCACACCTCTTATATGCAACCTGCAGTCGAACCACTGCGCGCACTTGCTACAACGATTACAACGTCAGCACCTAGCGTTGGAGTGCTTTCCAATAAGGATGGCGCTGTTGTTACAGAAGGCGCTGAAGTTCTCGATCGCATCGTGAACCAGATAGCTAACCCGGTTCGCTGGGATCTGTGTATGGAGACTCTCGTTTCATTGGGCGTTACCGGTGTTATCGAAGTTGCACCTGCAGGAACGCTTGTTGGTCTGATCAAGCGCGCTGCTCCATCTATAGAACAATTCGCATTTAAGAGCCCAGATGATCTCGATGCAGCGCGTGCCTTCGTTGCAAACCACGGAGGTAAGTAATGTCAAAGATGATTGCATCAAAGACAGGCAGCGAGAGCCAGATTCTTGCCGTCGGTTCATATCGCCCGAAGCGTCTTGTGCCTAACTCTGAAATCGTCGATCGTATTGAATCAAGTGATGAATGGATTCAGCAGCGCACAGGTATTGAATCTCGTCGCTTTGCAGATGAGACTGAAACTGTTCTCGATATGGCTACCTGGGCCACAGAAGATGCGCTGAAGAAAGCTAAGCTATCAATTACCGATATCGACACAATTATCGTCGCAACAATTACCTTTCCATTCCAGGCACCATCTGCAGCAACTGCAATTCTGCAGCGCTTAGGTCACCCAAAAGCTGCAGCTTTTGATATCAATGCTGCTTGCGCTGGTTTCTCTTATGGCGTATCCATGGCGCACGATTTCATCAAAGCCGGGACATCAAAGACTGTCCTAGTAATTGGTGCTGAAAAGATTTCAGATTTCACAGATCCTGATGACCGCGCAACCGCATTTATCTTTGCCGATGGCGCAGGAGCAGTTGTAATTGGTGCATCACAAGATGCAGGTATTGGCCCTGTCGAATGGGGATCGGACGCGGATTCCCGCGATGCGATTCAGATGAACCCTTCATGGATTGAAGTTCGCGATGTTGAAACGCAGTTAACTAAAGCCGGCAGCAAGTGGCCCAATATTTCGCAAGAAGGTCAGAAAGTTTTCCGCTGGGCAGTATTTTCTATGAGCAAGGCAGCCCTTAAGGCACTTGAGTCAGCAGGTCTAACTGTTAACGATATTGACGCGTTTATTCCTCACCAGGCCAATGTGCGCATCATTGAAACAATGGCAAAAGAGATGGATATGCCTGATTCGGTGATCATCGCCGATGACATTCGCAAGAATGGAAATACATCTGCGGCATCCATTCCTCTTGCAATGGATGCTCTCTTGCAGAAACATCCTGAGCTTCACGGCAAATTAGCGCTACTCATTGGATATGGCGCAGGTCTCGTTTATGCGGGACAAGTTGTGAAATTACCGCCGAAACCATAATTTTTTTGGGATTACCCGCCCGTTTACTGGGAAGTAAGCCCCTCTTTCGTACACAATTGCAACCTCAAGAAATGAAGTACCGGTTACACCAGATAACAACAGAGAAGGAAACACAATGGCGCTTTCACAAGCAGATGTACTTGCAGGAATCAAAGAGATCGTTGAAGAAGTAGCGGGCATCCCAGCTGCATCAATCGAACTCGATAAGAACTTCACAGAAGATCTCGAAGTTGACTCACTCAGCATGGTTGAAGTTGTAGTTGCATGCGAAGAGCGCTTTGGCGTAAAGATTCCTGATGAGAAGGTAACTGAACTCGCTACAGTCGGCGATGCAGTCAACTTCATCGTTAACGCTGCTGCATAAGTAAAGATCCAAGAAGAAGAATTGATTTAGCGGTATGTCACAACGTCGCGTAGTCGTTACAGGCTTAGGTGCAACAACGCCTCTCGGTGCAGATGTGGATTCGACGTGGAAGGCTTTATTGGCCGGCCAGTCCGGTGTCCGTCTTCTCACCGAAGATTGGCGTGAGCTCCTACCTGTGCACTTCGCTGCGCGCGTTGCGACAGAACCTGCAGATCAGATGGAGCGCGTTGAAATGCGTCGCCTCGATCGTTCAGAGCAGTTCGCTCTCGTTGCATCTCG
>JBJONB010000020.1:0-15916 GCA_046052045.1 Actinomycetota bacterium
ACTTGAGACTCTTTCAGTCAAGGGCCGTGCGCCAAAGACAGGTTACACACGGGCCCAATTCGGGCAGGCATGGGCCGATGTCGACCGCAATGGTTGCGATACCCGAAACGACATCTTGAAGCGAGATCTGACAGAAATTACCTACAAGGCCGGTACTCGTAATTGCGTTGTGGCTTCAGGAACTTTAGTTGATCGATATTCGGGCGAGACAATCAACTTTGTCCGCGGAAATATCACCAGTATGGAAGTACAGATTGATCATGTGGTTGCCCTGTCTAATGCGTGGCAGACAGGTGCGTTCAAGTTATCTGCTGATCAGCGCAAAGCGCTCGCCAATGATCCGCTCAATCTCTTTGCTGTTAACGGTCGCTTAAATTCGCAGAAGGGTGATGGTGACGCTGCAACATGGGTGCCACCGCTGAAGAGTTTTCGATGTACCTATGTTGCCCAACAGATTGCCGTGAAAGCTAAGTATTCGCTGTGGGTTGTTGCCCCCGAGAAAGCAGCAATGTCCGCAATCTTGGCAAAATGCCCAAAGCAGAAAGTTCCGGCTTAGTCAGGAAGATCTACGGTGTAGTGCACACCGCTAAATTGCTTACGCCATTCGGTGACTTCGCGCTGGATTGATTTTGAATCAGCTGCAGTATCAAGTGAACGCGCAATGAAATCACCGAGTTGATCCATGTGTTCAACCTTCATGCCAAGGCGAACAATTTCAGGAGTACCGATACGTAGTCCATTGAGGTCGCCCTCAACTGTAGCAATCGGTAGACCAATTCCGCATGCGAGTAAACCAGCGTCTCCCATGCGCTTGGCAGCGGTCTGTCCTCCACCGTAAGGTGCGGCAAGAATTGCAAACTGGTGCGACATCGTAAATCCCTTATCCGCTGCGTAGATATTGACGCCGCGGTTCTGCAAATTCTGAGCAAGTGCTTGTGAAGTCTTCACCATCATTTGTGCGTAATCAGAGCCAACTGCCTTCCAATCTTGAAGAGTCACGCCAAGGGCTGCCGTCTTTGCGGCATCGAAGTTCGCTGTAAGTCCTGGGTAAGCAATCGCATCTAGCTTCTGGGCGATGGCATCATCATTGGTGACGATTAATCCGCCAGCTGGCCCACCGAGTGACTTATAGGTGGAGAAGGTCATAAGGTGCGCGCCTTCAACAAGTGGTTGTGGCCAAACTTTGCCGGCAATCATTCCGCACAAGTGGGCTGCATCGAAGAGAACCTTTGCACCAACTTCATCAGCAATTTCACGGACCTTTGCGATGGGGTGGTGGAAGAGATTGAGAGAACCACCAACTGTGATGAGCTTCGGCTTAACTTCATGAGCAAGTTTTCTCAACGCATCGATATCGATTGTGTATCCGGTTTCATCGACGGGTGCTGAAATTGTGTTGAGACGATAGAGACCGGCAGATCCACCTTTGTGGTGAGTCACGTGTCCGCCGATAGTTGCTGGGGGAGCGATGATGGTGTCGCCTGGTTCGGTTGTTGCCATAAATGCGTACAGGTTTGCAATGGCACCTGATGGAACGCGGAATTCTGCATAGGTGGATCCGAAAACTTCGCAGGCAAGTTCCTGAGTAATGATTTCAATCTGTTCGATTGCGCCAAGTCCTGTTTCATATTTATCACCAGGATGTCCCAGAGATGCACGTGAACCCATGCCAGAAGCAAGAAGTTTTTCGGCACGAGGGTTGAGAATATTTGTTGCTGGGTTGAGATTGATTCCTTCGATATCGTGAAGGCGATGGTTCTCTTGAGCTAGCTCTTCAATCCACTTCTGAACATCAGCACCTGACTTAGTATCGACTTGAGAAGCGATACGAGTAATGATTTCTTGTGAAGCTGGAGTTGCCCAAGATTGGGTCTTAAGAGACTGTGTCATGCACTTTATTAAAGTGCATCGCCTCCGCGTTCACCAGTGCGAATTCGTATGACTTGCTCCACAGGGGTTACCCATAGTTTGCCGTCGCCGATTGAACCTGTGTTCGCTGTGGTGACGATGGTGTCGATAATTGATTGTGCTTCGGCATCTTCGACGAGAACTTCGATGCGAACTTTTGGGATGAAATCGACTGTGTATTCAGCGCCACGGTAGATCTCGGTGTGGCCCTTCTGGCGACCAAAGCCGCGAGTTTCAGAGACTGTCATACCTGCAACACCGGCTGCTTGAAGTGCAACCTTGATGTCATCGACCTTTGCTGGCTTTACGATCGCGGTGATGAGTTTCATTTTGTCTCTTTTCTTTACGTTAATTTAATATTAGTAGCGGTTCGAGTTTCCGGTGATGTCGTAAGCAGATTCAGCATGGAAAGTTGTATCCAAGCCAGTGAGCTCGTCATCGCGGTAAACGCGGAATCCGATGGTCTTCTGGATTACTGTGGCAATAATCCATGTTGCGATAAATGAGAAGGCAGCAACCGCGACAATTGCTATTAGCTGACGATTGAGCTGAGTTGTACCGCCGCTAAAGAAGAGTCCATCAGCGCCAGCTTCATTTGCTGTGACTGTTGCTAGGAGTCCGATTGCAATCATTCCGAGGATTCCACCGACTCCGTGAACACCGACAACGTCGAGTGAATCGTCGTAACCAAACTTGTATTTACGAGTAACAGCCCAAGCAGAGACAACACCTGCAATTAGACCGAGCGCAAGTGCGCCCATTGGGTTGAGGTATCCGCAAGCTGGCGTAATTGCTACAGCACCTGCAACAGCGCCGGATGCAACACCAAGAGTGGTTGCCTTTCCGTCACGCTTCTTTTCATATGCAACCCATGTCATTGCAGCAGCAGCTGTTGCAATCTGAGTATTGATCATCGCTGTTGCAGCAAGAGATCCTGCAGATAGAGCTGATCCTGCGTTAAAACCAAACCATCCGAACCAGAGCATTCCTGCACCAAGAAGTACGAGTGGCATATTGTGTGGGCGCATTGGATCGCGCTTGAAGCCGTCGCGCTTTCCGAGAACAAGTGCGAGAGCGAGAGCTGCAGCACCTGAGTTAATTTCAACAACTGTTCCGCCAGCAAAGTCGAGAGCCTTGAGCTTGTCGATGATCCATCCACCTTCGCCATTTTGAGCAGCAAATGCCCAGTGAGCAACAGGGAGATAAACGAGAGTGATCCATACGCCAACGAAGATGACCCATGAACCGTACTTAGCGCGGTCAGCGATTGCACCAGAAAGAAGTGCAACGGTGATGATTGCAAAAGTTAATTGGAACATTGCAAAGGCAAGGACTGGAATTTGGTGCCCTTCAGCGCCAGTTACTTGATCAAGAGTTGAGGAAAGCCCGATGTGATCAAGGTTTCCGATAATGCCACCTTGTGATTTACCGAAGGCGAGTGAGTAACCGTAGAGAACCCAGATAATTGTTGTAACGCCCATTGCAGCAAATGACATCATCATCATGTTGAGCGCTGACTTTGCGCGGACCATACCGCCGTAGAAGATTGCCAAACCTGGCGTCATAAAGAGAACGAGTGCTGCGCTTGCTAAAACCCAAGCTGTATCGCCGCTATTTATTGCCTGCATTCTTAATGAGTCTCCTTGTAACGAGCGTATGAAGCATTGATTTCAAGTTCAGCAGCGTCGTGGCCAACCCAGTCTCCGCCGTGTACTTCTTTACCAGGTTCAAGAGTCTTGTAAACCTCGAAGAAGTGCTTGATTTCATCGAGTTCGTAAGAAGGAACATCTGAAAGATCTTTGAGGTTGTTCTTGCGGATATCTCCGGCAGCTACACAGAGAAGCTTGTCGTCGCCACCCTTTTCGTCAGTCATGCGGAACATTCCGATAACGCGGCATGAAACTACGCAGCCAGGAAATGTTGGTTCATCCAACATAATTAGTGCATCAAGTGGGTCGCCATCGTTTGAAAGTGTGTTCTTTACGAATCCGTAATCGTGCGGAAAGCGAGTCGCAGTAAAGAGCATGCGGTCGAGGCGGACTTCATGTGTGTCGTGATTGATCTCGTACTTATTTCGAGATCCGGCTGGGATTTCTACAACTACGTCGAAGATCATATGAACCGACTCTCTTTACATAAATGTTGAGAAGAAAAACTTGGGGTGAACGACGGGGCTCGAACCCGCGACATCTCGGACCACAACCGAGTGCTCTACCAGCTGAGCTACGCCCACCATGTGCTGTGCAGGGGCTACTTTACCTGCTCGCGCCCTGAATCGATAAATAGCGCTTGGCGGTAATAGCCCAGTTCAGCGATTGAGTCGCGAATATCGCCCAATGCGCGGTGATTGCCCGTCTTGGCAGGGGCTGCGAAATAGGTCTTTGGGTACCAGCGACGAGCAAGCTCTTTAATCGATGAAACATCGATGGTTCGGTAATGAAGGTACTCATTCAACTTCGCCATATCGCGGGCGATGAAATTGCGATCGACTGAGACAGAGTTTCCTGCCAAAGGAGATTTACCTAGTTCGGTGCCAGCTGATTGCAGATAAGTAAGTATCTGTTCTTCAGCTGCAGACATAGAAATTCCATTAGGGATCTCGGTGATGAGACCTGAAGAGGTGTGCATCTCGCGCACGAAGTCATTCATGGAATCAAGTTGACCTTGCGTTGCATGAATAACAACATCAACGCCATCACCAATCACATTTAAATCAGAGTCGGTGACGAGAACTGCGATCTCAACCAGGGCATCGGTCGCTAAATCGAGCCCAGTCATTTCGCAATCTATCCAGATTAGGTGTGGCAGTTGTGTAGTCATGTGCGCCCGGCTGGAATCGAACCAGCGACCTACCGCTTAGAAGGCGGTTGCTCTATCCGACTGAGCTACGGGCGCGTGTGAGGAACTTGGTGTATTGCGGATTAAGTCTACCGAAGCATTGACGGGTAGAGTCTCGCCTTATGGCTGAGTTCATTTATACGATGAAGAAGGCGCGTAAAGCGCATGGTGAGAAGGTAATTCTCGACGACGTAACTTTGATGTTCTTGCCTGGCGCAAAAATCGGTGTTGTTGGCCCGAACGGTGCAGGTAAGTCAACAGTTCTCCAGATCATGGCTGGTCTTCAACAACCATCTAATGGCGAGGCATACCTTTCACCTGGATACACAGTCGGAATCCTTATGCAGGAACCGAAGTTAAATGAAGAGAAAACCGTTCTAGAAAATGTGCAAGAAGGTGTGGCTGAAACCATGGAGATGGTTCGCCGCTTCAATGAAATTTCTGAAGAGATGGCAAACCCTGATGCTGACTACGACAAGTTGTTAGCTGAAATGGGCGAGCTCCAAGAACAACTTGATCACCGCAATGCGTGGGAACTTGATTCACAACTCGAACAAGCGATGGATGCACTTCGTTGCCCACCAGCTGATGCTGATGTAAGCGTGTTATCCGGTGGAGAAAAGCGCCGCGTCGCACTTTGTAAGTTGCTCCTTGAAGCACCAGATCTTCTGCTTCTCGACGAACCTACAAACCATTTGGATGCTGAGTCAGTTCTCTGGCTTGAACAACACTTGAGCAAGTACCCAGGCACAGTTGTAGCGATTACGCACGATAGATACTTCTTGGACAACGTTGCGCAATGGATTCTCGAACTCGACCGCGGTCGTGCGTATCCATATGAAGGTAACTACTCAACATATCTTGAAACAAAGGGTGCACGTCTTAAGGTCGAAGGCCAGAAAGATGCAAAGCGCGCAAAGCGTTTGGCCGAAGAACTCGATTGGGTTCGCCAGAATGCAAAGGGCCGTCAGACAAAGTCGAAGGCTCGTCTTGCACGCTACGAAGAGATGGCCGCTGAAGCAGACAAGATGCGTAAGTTGGACTTTGATGAAATTCAGATTCCACCTGGGCCACGTCTTGGAAATGTTGTCGTAGAAGTTGAAAACCTTGTTAAGGGATTCGGCGATCGCGTTCTGATTGATGATCTCTCATTCACGCTTCCTCGCAATGGAATCGTCGGAGTTATCGGACCCAACGGTGCTGGTAAGACCACGCTCTTTAAGACAATTCTTGGGCTAGAACCAGCTGATTCAGGTAACGTCAAGATTGGTGAAACTGTAAAGATTTCATACGTTGATCAGTCACGTGGTGGAATCGATCCAAAGAAGTCACTCTTTGAAGTAGTTTCAGATGGACTCGACTTCATGAAGGTCGGACAAGTTGAAATGCCATCGCGTGCATACGTTGCAGCATTTGGTTTTAAGGGCCCTGATCAACAGAAGCCAGCCGGAGTCCTTTCAGGTGGAGAACGTAACCGCCTCAACTTGGCACTTACATTGAAGCAGGGCGGCAACTTGTTGCTTCTCGACGAACCGACAAACGACCTTGATGTGGAAACACTGGGATCACTTGAAAATGCGTTGCTTGAATTCCCTGGCTGCGCCGTTGTGATCTCTCACGATCGTTGGTTCTTGGACCGCGTTGCAACGCACATCTTGGCTTACGAAGGTGACTCAAAGTGGTTCTGGTTTGAAGGAAACTTCGAATCCTACGAAGAGAACAAGATTGCACGTTTGGGTGCTGATGCGGCTCGTCCTCATCGCGCCACATACCGAAAGCTCACTCGCTAATGATTTACACCGACAAGCAATTTATTCGGTGGGATGACATCGATGCATTCGGGCACGTCAATAATGCGAAGTACCTGACCTATATTCAAGAAGCCCGCTTTCAGTGGTCCTTCTATCAATATGCGGCAAAGAACGAGAAGCCAACGCTTGTTGAAATGGTTGTGGCACGCGCTGAAGTTGATTACCTCGTGCCCATTTACGAGGGAGGACGTTTCTACGATGTAAACCTTTGGGTTGAATCCATCGGTAATTCATCTTTCACAATGGGATATGAAGTTGTGGGCGATAACGGAGTTGTACACGCACGAGTTAAATCAGTTCAGGTTGCAGTTTCGATGGAGACCAAAAAATCTCGTCCCCTTACAGAACCAGAGCGGGAATTTCTAAACTCTTACCTCAAGGCTTAATTAATGAAGAAGCAGAAGATCCACCCTGGCTGGATTGCCGCAACAGTCACCTTCCTTACCCTGATGGCCTCTGCTGGATATCGCTCGGCGCCTTCTGTTCTTATCGTTCCTCTTGAGGAAGCTTTCGGTTGGTCACGTTCTCAAATTGCAGCGGCTGTATCTATCAACGTTCTTCTCTTTGGGTTAGTCGCACCATTTGCAGCAGCGCTCATGGAGCGTTTCACGGTTCGAAAAGTTGTTATGTCTGCACTCGCACTTGTTTCACTGAGTGCGACCTCAACAATCTTTATGAATCAACCGTGGCACCTATGGGCGCTATGGGGCGTTGGAGTCGGTGTCGGCGCAGGTTCAATGGCTCTTGTCTTCGCTGCAACGATTGCTAACCGCTGGTTTGTGGCTCGTAAGGGAATTGTTATTGGCGCACTTACGGCGGCAACTGCAAGTGGTCAGTTGATCTTCTTACCGATGCTTTCGCACTTCGCAGTTACCTATGGTTGGAAGAGCGTTTCACTCACTGTTGGAACGGCAGCAGCACTCGTTATCCCATTTATCTATTTCTTCCTCAAAGAGAAACCTGAAGCACTGGGAATGACGCCATATGGCGCACCAGCAGATTGGCAACCACCTGCACCTAATCAGCTATCGGCAGGACGCATTGCGATCGACACTCTTGGGGTTTCATCGAAATCAAGAGATTTCTGGATTCTTTTTGGAACATTTTTGGTCTGTGGTTTATCTACCAACGGGTTAATCGGAACTCACTTTATTCCTGCAGCGCATGATCATGGAATGGCTGAAACAGTTGCGGCTGGTCTGCTCGCACTTGTTGGTGTCTTTGACGTCATCGGAACACTTTTCTCGGGATGGCTCACAGATCGAATGGATCCGCGCAAACTTCTCTTCTTCTATTACGGACTTCGTGGTCTCTCACTCTTCTTATTGCCTTCAATTCTCTTTAGCACGATGCATCCTTCAACTCTTGTCTTCATTATTTTCTACGGCCTCGATTGGGTAGCAACAGTTCCTCCAACTCTGGTTCTCTGTCGCATCGTCATGGGAAATCAGCGCTCCGCAGTTGTATATGGATGGGTATTTGTGGGGCACCAGGTCGGTGCATCAATTGCTGCGATTAGCGCTGCAGTCCTTCGTGTAAAACTGGGTGATTACGCCGTTGCGTTCTATATCTCAGCTTCTATGTGTCTGGTCGCAGCCTTTGCAGTGCTACACATAGCTAAGGGAAAGACTGCAGCAGAGCTACGAGGTTAATGTGGAACGCGATACAACTAATTACTACGAACTATTCGGGGGAGAAGCATTCTTCTCAGACCTTACATCGCAGTTCTATGCACACGTTGCAACAAATGAAATCTTGCGCCCCATGTATCCAGAATCAGATATGAAGGGCGCCGCTCGCAGATTGCAGATGTTCCTTGAGCAATATTGGGGCGGACCAACTACCTATCAAGAAGAACGCGGCCACCCTCGTCTTCGTATGCGCCATGCAGGTTTTCATATCAATCCAGCTGCTCGCGATGCATGGATGTCATGCATGAAGGCAGCCGTTGATGGGATGGAGATGGAAGCAGAAGCTAAAGCAAAGTTGTGGCGTTATCTTGAAGGTGCGGCTGAGCACCTTGTTAATCGTCTGGACTAACGCTTCTGAGATTTATTGCCGACAATGAGAATTTCGCCATTGCGGACATACCAGAGCACATTATTTGAATCGCGAACCTGCGTAATACGAAGTCCCACTCGTTCAACTTTTCCTTCAATATCTTGAACTTTTACGTCGTCACCAACGCCATATTGATCTTCAATCAACATAAAGATTCCAGAGAGTACATCTCGAACTAGTGTCTGCGCACCAAGACCCAGTGCAACACCGATAACACCTGCTGATGCAATGACTGGACCTAAATTAAATCCGAATTCTCCAAGGATCATCCCGAGAGCGATGATCCAGACTGCTGCATTAAATGTTGAACTAAAGACAGTTCCGATTGTGCGGGCACGTTCGCTCTGGCGCTTTGCAGTTCCTGGACCCGGCTTAAGGTCTGCTTGAGAAAGTCGGGCGATTGCGCGGTTGATGGCACGGTGGCCAGCAAGGTGGCTAATGAAGGAGACAAGGAAGATGACTAGTACTCGAAGTGGGGCTCCGTTGAACCAATCCCACATTGCCTGCGTACGTTCGCTCATAGGCCTTAAGGGTAGTGAAATCTTTATCTAAATTTCACCACGAAATACCCCTAAGGGGCTCAGTTTTGGGGCAATATAACCCAATCAACGCGAGCCACGCGTTGGAACCGGGGTAATGATGAACCGCACATTGGTACTCAACGCCACCTATGAACCACTAGGTGTTGTGACTGATCGACGCGCGCTTATTCTGGTTCTCAATAATCGGGCAACAATGATTGAGTCATCAGGAACAGTTCTGCATTTTGCAACTGGCCAACTCGAACTCCCGCTAGTAATTCGCCTCAACAAATTCGTCAAGATTCCATATCGCCATGCAGTTCCACTTTCACGTCGCGCAATCTTTGCTCGCGACGGAGGTCGTTGCGTTTACTGCCATGCACCAGCAACTTCTATCGATCACGTCATTCCACGTTCTCGTGGTGGCGGTCACAACTGGGAGAACGTTGTAAGTGCATGCCATAAGTGCAACCATGTAAAGGCAGATAAGCCACTGAAGGAACTTGGCTGGCGTTTACGTTCATTGCCTCGCGAACCAGTTGGCGCCGCATGGAGAATTCTCGGAACCGGTCGCACCGAATCTCGTTGGCTGCCTTACCTAGAACCATTTGGTGTCTCTGCAGCAACTGCATAGACTGCACTCATGATTAAGTCACTCTCACAGGTCGCTTTACTATCTCCAGGAATTAACCAAGAACCAGGTGCGATGCCAGGTGAAGGTCTTACGGCTCTGCAGACATTTACCTACTTTGTTGCAGCACCGATTGCGCTTTTTGTTGTCATCTCTGTCATCGTCTATGCGCTGACAGGCGAGAAGAAGAAGAAGAGCACAGGCTCTTCTTCTGTCATCACTTCTATCGAGTAATTACTTATCTGCAGCGCGAGCTTTAATCGCGCGAGACATCGCATCGCGACCTTCGGTCACTGAGCGGCGCAGTGCATGTGATGCGTCCTTGCCAGTGACATCGAGCCAGTGCTGAGCCTTCTTCACAGTCTCTTCGCCAATGACCCATGATGGGAATAACAACGTTGCAGTTGTTTCAGCGATTTCAAAGCCCTTTGTCTCCCAGACCTTCAAGATTGCATCAAAGTACTGATCGACAAATCCAGCAAGAAGTTCGTGGTGGATATTCTCGTTAAATCCGCGGCACATATATGAGTGGATTGTGTTTGACAGGTTATCTGTCGTGATTGATTTAAAGGCAGCATCTTTTGCTTCCTTTGTTGGAAGCGCAGCGTGGGCATAAGCGGTGTACTGTTTACCGTGAGCGGTGTTGTCCTTAGCTGACTCGGCCTCGATATCAGCCACCGTAAATACTCCGCGCTTTACGCCACAGATAAAGATGTACCAACGAATTTCAGCATCAATGACGAGACCATTTTCTGAACCGTTAAGGATTGCCTTCAGCTTCTCCATATGTGATGGAGTAATCGCATTGTTGGCAAATGCCTTAGCAAATTGCATCTGGTGGTCACTTCCGGGAGCCGCAGTTGCAAGCATCGCGGCAGTTGCATCAGCAACTTGCGCACGGAGTGCATCGCGCTTTGCAGGATTTGCATATGCCCAGATTGCTGTCTCGAACTGGAGATACGTTGCAGCAACAATTGAAATGTCGCTCTCTGTCTTGAGGGCATTCAATGCGATTGTGACGTAATCAGATGTTGAAAGTTCGCCATCGCGGCATGAATCCCACAGAGATGCCCAGATAAGACCGCGAGCCAAGGAATCATCCAAAGTGCCAAGGTGGCTCTTCATTGTGGCGATTGAGCGATCATCAAAGCGAAGCTTCGCGTATGTCTGATCCTTATCGTTGATAAGAACTAGGTCGGCTAACTTCTGTCCACCAAGTTCAGTTACCTCGGTGAGTGCGCCAGCAACATCTAGTTCTACGCTGGTACGACGTGAGAGTTTGTCGCCCTTGATATCAAAGAGACCAACGTGCAGACGGTGTGGGCGAAGTTCTTTGGAACCCACAGGCATTGAAGGCGCTTCTTGCTTAATCGAAATTGACTTATATGAATCGCCATCAATTTCAATAACTGGGCGAAGAGTGTTCACGCCAGCAGTGCGAAGCCATGTTGATACCCAAGGAGTCAGATCGCGACCTGAAGCAGCTTCTAGCTGATCAATGAGATCTTTTAGGGTTGTGTTTCCGAATTGGTGCTTGGCGAAGTAGAGGCGAAGACCTTTAATGAAGTTATCGCGTCCTACGTGTGCAACGAGCTGCTGAAGAACTGATGCACCCTTTGCATAAGAAATTCCATCGAAGTTTGTGCGAACTGCATCGAGATCTTCCATCTCGGTAGCGATTGGGTGAGTAGTAGTTAACTGATCTACGCGGTAAGCCCAGTTCTTACGGAGTGAGTTGAACTCAGTCCAGGCGTGTGTGTACTTAGTTGATTCAGAGACTGATTGATATGAAGCCCATTCAGCGAATGATTCGTTGAGCCATAGGTCTTCCCACCACTTCATAGTGACCAAGTCACCAAACCACATATGTGCCATCTCGTGGTGAATGGTTGTCGCGCGACTGACGTAGTTTCGCTCAGTTACCTTTGAGCGGAAGATCAAAACGTCTTCGTGGAAAGTCACGCAGCCGACGTTCTCCATTGCACCCCAGTTGTATTCAGCAACTGCAATCTGGTCGTACTTTCCAAATGGATAGGCAAGACCAAAGGTCTTCTCGAAGTACGCAAAACCCTGCTTGGTGACTTCAAAGATATTTTCAGCATCGACATATTGGAAGAATGATTTACGAGCATAAATTCCAAGAGGAATTGTCTTCTCGCCCTTGTATTCATCATGAACTGACTTATATGCACCTGCAACGATTGCTGTGACATATGTAGCGATGACCTGTGATTCGGCAAATTGTGTGAACTTGCGATCGCCATCGAGATCTTTTGTCGATTCGATGCCGTAGTTGGAGATGACTTCCCAATGCTTTGGAGTGATTGTGCTGATCTTGAATGTTGCCTTCTGATCTGGTTGATCGAAGCAGGCATACATACGGCGAGCATCGCCAGTTTCGAACTGTGTATAGAGGTAGACCTCATCATCAGCTGGGTCTACGAAACGGTGTAGACCTTCACCTGAATTTGAGTAAATACCGTCGTGCTCAATTTCAAGAACGTTCTCTGCAGCAATTGCAGGAAGGAAGATTGTCTCGCCATCAAATTTAGGATCGAAATCAACGCCATTGAGCTTTGCGCTAATGACTTTGCTGCCGACGCAGTCGATATATGTAGTTGCACCAGGTTTTAATCCAGCAAAGTGAACGACTGTCTTGACACGGAAGTTTTCAGCGCCAGTTGTAAGGTCGAGGTCGATTGAGTAGCGAGAAACTTTGATGAGTGCTGAACGTTCTGCTGCTTCAACCTGCTTGATATTTGTGCCTGGCACGATGACTCCTTATTGATGGTCTTATGAAGACTGGGGTGTTCCGATCGCCTTATCCAACCACCAACTCGCGCTCCCGTCACACGTTACGATTATGAAATGGAGCAACCATCGATTCGCAGCTATCGCATACGCGGAACGCGCATCACCGGCCCCCAGCAGAGCGCCCTCGATAAATACTGGGGGAAGTACGGAATCGACTATTCCCTCACCCCGCTTAACCCCTCACAACTATTTCCAGAATCCGAGCAAGTCATTCTTGAAATTGGCTTTGGTATGGGGGAAGCCACAGCTCTCATTGGTCGCGATTTTCCCGAAACTGGATTTCTTGCGGTTGAAATTCATAAGCCAGGTATCGGCAAATTAATGGCGCGTATTGAAGAACTAGAACTTTCCAATATTCGAATTATCGAAGGCGATGCACATCCGATTCTGCAGACGATGGTTCCCGACAAATCTGTCGATGGAGTTCATCTCTTCTTTCCAGATCCTTGGCCAAAGAAGAAACATAACAAGCGACGCATTATTAATGCTGAATTCTTAAAGCTGATTCACCCAAAGATTAAAGATGGTGGCTTCTTCCATATCGCAACCGACTGGGTTCCATACGCTGAATACATCCAAGAGGTATTTTCAGCTAGCCCACTATTTACTGGGGGAGTAGTGGAGCGTCCTGAATGGCGACCAGTTACACGATTCGAAGGACAAGGAATAACTAAGGATCATCAAGTTAACGACCTTCGATACTTCAAGTCGTAAATCTATTGGGTTTAAAGATCACCCGTTACTTCGTAATTTGCAACTTTTTCAATGCGGCGCACGTGGCGCTCGTCGCCAGGAAATGGCGTTGCTATAAAGGTGTCAATTAATTGCTTTACAAAATCTGCCTCGTGCATACGTCCGCCAACTGCGATGACATTTGCATTGTTATGTTCGCGGGCTAGCTTTGCTGTTTCTAGGCTCCAGACAAGTGCAGCGCGAATTCCCTTGACCTTGTTTGCCGCCATTTGTTCGCCGTTACCTGAACCGCCAAGGACGATACCGATTGAGGTTGGATCCTTAGCAACAGATTCGGCGCAAGGAATACAGAAATCTGGGTAATCATCGAGAGCGTCGTATTCGTAAGGGCCGTGGTCTGTAACGTCGTGGCCATTCATTACCAAGTGGGTGATGAGTTCATTCTTGAAATCAAGGCCTGCGTGATCGCTGCCGATATGAATGCGCATGCGCAATTTAAGCACGCTACATGCGGGCAAGGAAAAACCCGCCACGCTTTCACGTGACGGGTTTTTCTACCCAAGGAGTTACTACATGTCGAATCTATTTATTGCTGTTGATTACGCAGTTGGAGTTGCTGGAAGAGTGAGTGGTGCCGTTCCCATTGGGCCACCCTTTGGACCATGTCCACCTTTTCCAGGCTTTCCACCGCGGTCACCTTTGTCGCCACCCTTAGGTCCCAATGGACGTGTTGAGTTAACTTCTTCGGTGACATGTGCAGTCAGCGTTGACTTCATTGCTGTTGCCTGCGCTGCTGTGAGCTTTCCAGCTGTTACTGCTGCATCAATGCGCTTTGTTTCTGCAGCTACAAGAGCTGAGATAAGTGCATCCTTCTTCGCACCTGCAATTGCTGCGAGAGTTTCGCCAGCTGCAAGACGCTTCTGAATTGTTGCTTCATCTACGCCAATTGTGGATGAGATGAGAGCAAGTGTTGCAGCACGATCTGGACGACCGCCATCTGCTGGACGATTTGCAATCGCTGCTGCTTCGGCTGCAGTAAGCGCTGCTGTAATCGCATCAGCTTGTGCCTGAGTGATAGTTCCCTTTGTAACAAGAGCTGCAAGAACTGCTGCAACTTCTGCACGAGGACCCTTAACGCCCATTGCTGATGTCTGTGTCACTGACACTCGAGTTGACTGTGACTTTGATGCTGCTGAAGAAACTCCAACAGTTCCGGCCGTAAGTGCAACGGTCGTAATTACGATCGATGCAATCTTCTTCTTTGTTGACATTTGCATGTCTCCTGTCCCTTACGTTGTGCCGACACCCTCGTATCGACTTGTGAGTAACTAACCCTCTGATGCTGAAAAAGGTACTCCTTTTACCTGAGAGCACTTTGAGAGTTTTCCCCTGGATTCTGTGGGTTGTTTACGCGTAAGCACCAGAGATTCCTGAGAAAAAACTGGGGGATTTTCCGATTTCCTCACCAGCGAGCCAACTTCACACTGGTTACATACCAAAGACCTGGAGGTCACCAGTGAAGCTAACTCGATTCGCAGCCCTATTTGCGATTGCACTTTTTGCAACATCCATTCACGCAACACCTGCAACTGCAGCTGGACGAAGTGCGACTTCAATTCCAAACACAATTTTGAATGGCAAAGGTGCACCGGCGAGCAAGGTTGGAATCAATGGCGATTTCTATATTGATACTCGCAGTCTTTTACTTTACGGACCTAAGGCCAGCGGTAAGTGGCCACTTCCTTCAAATCTTCAAGGACCTACTGGTGCTGCAGGTGTCAGCGGAAGTGATGGAAAAAATGGAAACGATGGCAAGAATGGTTCTGATGGAAAGACAATAACTAATGCATCTGCAACAACTGCTGCATCGGGACCTGCAGGACCGCAAGGTGAAAAGGGCGCTACTGGTGCGACAGGACCTACAGGGCCAGCTGGTGCAACGGGACCACAAGGTGCAGCAGGCACATCGGGATCAGGAACCGGAACGCCAGGACCGCAAGGTGCGACAGGTGCGCAAGGCGCTACTGGTGCAACGGGAGTTGCGGGAGCCACAGGACCTGCCGGCCCAACCGGAGCAACTGGTGCAGCAGGAAGTGCAGGAGCTACAGGATCTACAGGATCTGCTGGACCAACTGGCGCAACAGGACCTGCGGGAGTCTCTGAAGTAAGTATTGTTTCAATTGCAAACTTCACAGTCTCCACAGGAACACTTTATGGATCAGCAATCTCTGCAGATTTTGGAACACTTGCCGCAAATTCTTCGTACTGGTTTGAAATTTATGTTTCTGCGACAAGTGCTTCTGCGTTTGAATTTGGAGCAAATTTACTAACTACCGGAGTCACACCAAGCTTCAAAGTTCTTGGTAATAATTTTAAGAAAATTGGTGACTCAAGTTGGACCAATAGCTATGGGTTCTTAATTATTGGGACTCTGCAGACGGCATCAAATGCTCAGACTTTTTCGATAAGGATTATCGACAGAACAGGGGATACAGGCGGGAGTCCTATGGTCTTCAGCGGAACCGCATATATAGCCAAGGTGGGCAGTATTAATTAAAGATATGGAGCGGGTGACCGGGATCGAACCGGCATGGCCAGCTTGGAAGGCTGGGGCTCTACCATTGAGCTACACCCGCGAG
>JBJONB010000021.1:0-15679 GCA_046052045.1 Actinomycetota bacterium
TCGGTGCTTGTTCAAGCCGAACAGATTGCAGATGCATCCGGTGTTCAGCTAGCACTGAATCAAGATTTGATTGCGGCGGCTCCAGAATTTAAAGAGCTTTCAGAGCTCGCAACTGAACTCAGTGCTGATGTCATGCAGTGGATTCTTGCAGGGGGAGAAGACCACGTTCTTCTTGCAACCGGTGCCAATTTGCCTGGCGTGCGTATTGGCTCAGTAGTTGCAGGTTCTGGAATAACTGGCGCGGACATGAAAAAAGCTCCAGTTTCCTGGAGCCATTTCACACACTAAAAAGATTAACGAGTTACTTTGCCAGCCTTAAGGCATGAAGTACATACGTTCTGACGCTTTGATGCGCCTGCAACGATTGTCTTAACGCGCTGGATATTTGGATTCCAACGACGACGTGTCTTCACCTGTGAGTGTGAAACGTTATTGCCAAAGCTTGGGCCCTTGCCACAGATGTCGCATGAAGATGCCATGTCGGTACTCCTTCTAGATTACAAATTCCTTAGATCTAAAGAATTCTCGTTCCCATCAGGAACAGGGCGTAAGGGTAGCAAGAGGGGGGCGGATTGAGCCAATCCATCGAAAATCCTGCACAAAAGAGAGCCCCTGGGGACACTTACCGAGAGAATAAGCCCATGGCCAGCCTCGATTCAAAACTTGTTGGAGTTTTGGGCGACCGCACAACTAAGGTGCTCCGTGATTTATTCGGATATGTCACCGTGGGAGATTTACTCCATCACTATCCGCGCCGATATTTAGTGCGTGGCGAACTTTCAAATATCTCTGAACTCAACGAAGGCGATGAAGTCACCATTCTCGCGGAAGTCTTTAGTGCGACCAGTAGACGCTTACATGCTCGTAAGGGAAATATTCTCGAAGTTATTGTCACTGATGGTTCTGCAAAACTTTCTCTCACCTTCTTCAATCAAGCGTGGCGCGAGAAAGATCTCAAGGTAGGAAAGCAAGGACTCTTTGCGGGCAAAGTTGGCGTCTTTAACGGAAAGCGACAGTTAGCCCATCCTGATTATGAGCTAATTCCAGATGGCAATGATGTAGATGCAGCTGTCGAAGGATTTGCGGGTAAGTATCTTCCGATGTATCCGGCTAGTTCAAAGATGCCGTCGTGGAAGATTGCGCAATGTATTGAACTCGCAATTGGTGCCCTCGATGAAGTTCCCGATCATCTACCTGAATCCGTGCGTGAGAAGTATGGATACCCCACGCTGCATCAAGCCCTTGTTCAGCTCCATAACCCCATAGATCTAGATAGCGCAGAGAAAGCTCGTCAGCGCCTGACATTCGATGAGGCGTTTATGTTGCAGCTGCTTCTGCTCACTCGAAGAAGAGAGTTAAAGAATCTCGATGCAGTTGCTCGTCCAGCTGTAACTGGCGGACTTCTGGATGCTTTTGATGCAACTCTGCCCTTTCAGCTCACAGCGGGCCAGCGTTCTGTAGCTGAAGAAATTGCAGAAGATGTAGCGCAACCTCATCCCATGCACCGATTACTTCAAGGTGAAGTTGGTTCTGGAAAAACAGTAGTTGCACTTCGAGCGATGCTTTCAGTGATTGATAACGGGGGACAGGCAGCGTTGCTCGCTCCTACTGAAGTTTTGGCGGCGCAACATCTTCGTACCATCCAGAAATTACTTGGACCGCTTGCTCAAGGCGGAATGTTGGGTGGTTCAGACCTTGCTACACAAGTAACGCTGATTACTGGTTCTCAGAATGCAGCTTCACGTAAGGAAGCCCTGGCGCTTGCAGCCTCTGGCTCTGCTGGCATCGTTATCGGAACTCATGCACTGCTTGGCGAAAGTGTTGCATTTAAAGATTTAGGACTCATCGTTGTCGATGAACAACACCGCTTCGGCGTTGAACAACGTGATGCTCTTAAAAGCAAAGCAACAAACCCACCACATCTTCTTGTCATGACTGCAACACCTATCCCGCGAACTGTTGCAATGACAGTCTTTGGCGATCTCGATGTTTCTACCTTGCGCGAACTGCCGCTCGGTCGCCAGCCAATCACAACGCATGTTGTTCCCGTTCTTGAAAAGCCAGGATTCCTTGAACGTGCATGGGAGCGCATTAAGGAAGAAGTTTCGCAAGGACATCAGGCCTACATCGTTGCTCCCCGAATTGCAGCAGGATCTTCTGAAGATAGTGATATGGATTTCCTCATGGGCGAAAGTTCCAATGAGATCGCCTCTGTTGAAGAACTCGGTCCCTTGCTCGCCGGGGGAGCGCTACAAGGCGTCAAAGTTGCACCTCTGCATGGTCGACAGAGCGCAGAGCTTAAAGATTCAACGATGCAGGCATTTGCCAGTAAAGAGATCGATGTTCTGATCTCAACAACTGTTATTGAAGTCGGCGTAGACGTTCCGAATGCAACGGTTATGGTGATTATGGATGCCGATCGATTCGGTGTCTCGCAATTACACCAGCTACGTGGACGCGTAGGTCGAGGCACTTCTCCGGGGCTCTGCCTTCTTGTCACCAGCGCTGAACCTGAAAGTTCTGCACGTGTACGCCTTGATGCTGTTGCTAGAACTCTCGATGGTTTCGAACTATCTCGCATCGACCTTGAGCAACGCCGTGAAGGCGATGTCTTAGGAGCTAGCCAGTCAGGATCACGTTCTCATCTGCGGTTACTTCGAGTCTTGCGCGATGAATCCATGATTGAAGAAGCTCGTGAGGATGCAACTACAATTATCGAATCAGATATTTCACATTACCCACTCTTGGCTGCTGAGCTTGCACAGATTCAAGCAGATGCTGCAGCCGAATATATAGATAAGGCGTAAAGATGCGAATCATTGCTGGGCTTGCAAAGGGTCGCACCATCGACGCTGTTTCCTCTTCCACTCGTCCTACATCAGATCGTGCTCGTGAAGCGCTTTTTTCAACTCTCGCCTCTGAATTCGGTGACTTTGATGGACTCAACGTTCTCGATCTCTACGCAGGAACAGGCGCAATTGCTCTAGAAGCCTTGTCTCGCGGAGCTTCAATTGTGCACGCAGTTGAAAAAGATGATGCGGCTGCAAAAGCAATCACAAGCAATCACGAAAATCTGAAGAGCGCACATTGTCCCGGAATTTTCCATCTTTATGCGATGAGTGTTCATCGATTCTTGCAAGATAAGGCCGCGCATCAATATCACTTCATCTATATCGACCCACCATATGAAGTCGAGGACCTTGATGTCATAGAAACACTTATTCAGTTGCGAGATGGCGGATATCTACACCCGCAAGCACTTATTGCAGTCGAACGTAATTCACGAGTAAAAGAGATTTCGTGGCCTGAAGGATTAGAACCGATTCGTGAAAAGAATTACGGGCAAGCGACAATCTTCTACGGGGCTCCCACGCTGGGCGATGGCGAAAATGGATAACCACAGCAATCATTGCTAGCGTTTGCACTATGAAACGCGCTGTGTGCCCAGGATCCTTTGATCCCATCACCTATGGCCACCTCGACATTATCGAGCGCGCAAGCGGGCAATTCGATGAAGTAATCGTTGCAGTCTTCGTTAATCGCAACAAATCAGGGCTCTTCTCTGTCCAAGAGCGCATCGACATGATCGCTGAAAATGTGAAGAAGTTCCCTAATGTGCGCGTTGATTCAGGAAGTGGACTTCTCGTCGAGTACTGCAAGAAAAATGGCGTGCAGGCAATTGTGAAAGGGCTTCGCGCAGTTACCGACTTCGACTATGAACTTCAGATGGCGCAAGTACATATCCAGGCATCTGGCGTTGAGACCATGTTTATGGCTACTTCTCCCACCCACTCTTTCTTATCTTCATCCATTGTGAAGGAACTTGCACACTACGGTGGCGATGTCTCATCAATGGTTCCGGCAAATGTCAACGCAGCACTGAAAGCACGAGCAGAGGTACAGAAATGACAATGGACTCAATCGAAAAACTCAACACTGCAATTGCTATCGTTGAAGAAGCTCGCGGCGTTCCACTTTCTGCTTCATGCGTCGTGCATCGTGGCGAGATGCTCGAAATCCTCGAAGGTGCTCGTGAAGTTCTACCTGCCGATTTATCAGGCGCTGAAGAAATCATTGCAAAGCGCGACCAAATTATTGAAGAGGGACGCACAAGCGCTGAATCAATGATTGCAACTGCACGTGAAGATGTAGCCCGCATGGTCGAGCAGACCTCTATCGTTCAAGCAGCCCGTGATGAAGCCCAGCGCATTCTCGATGAGGCACGCGATGTTGCCGAAGATGAGCGCCGTGAAGTTGAGGCCTATATCGATGGACGCCTTGCAACTCTTGAAGTAATTCTCAATAAGACCATGGAAGCTGTAGCACGCGGTCGCGAACGCCTTGAGGGCGCTGACGATAAAGATATTCTTTCGCAGCTCAACTCTGATGACTAAGAAAACCAATCCATTCCTACTTAACACCCACGAGCTACCTCGTCGTGCGGGGGAGCTCAAGGAGTACGAGCTCGATATTGAAGCTAACGCTCGCATTGGCGTTCCACTTATTGCAGTTCCCGAAGGCGATGTCATCGAAGCCGATGTGCGCCTTGAATCGGTCACCGAAGGCGTACTGCTGAGTGCTGATATCTACGCAGTTGCGATCGGCGAATGTATTCGTTGTCTCGATACCGTCGAACAAGTTGTCGAACGTAAAATTCAAGAGCTTTATCGATACGAACCCACCAATGAGAAGGGTCGTAAGAAGCGCCGCGAAGAAGACGATATAGATCTTGACGTTGAAGATGAACTCCAGATGGAGGGCGATGTCATGAACCTTGAGATCCCCATCATCGACGCCATCATCTTGGCCTTGCCGGTAAACCCCCTCTGCTCCGAAGAGTGCCTAGGCCTCTGCCCTGATTGCGGCGAGAAGTGGGCAAGCCTGCCCGAGGACCATGCCCACGAGGTCATCGATGCCCGCTGGTCAGGCCTTGAAAAGCTCGATTTTGGCAAAACCGATAAATAAGCGATACTTACGCCCATAGCAGCGGCAAATTTGTTGAAGCTCTCCGTATAACCCAAGAAGATTAAGGACGACTACCGTGCCAGTACCAAAGCGAAAGATGTCTCGTTCGAAGACACGTTCACGTCGAAGCATGTGGAAGACAACTGCTGCAGCAATCTCAACTTGCCCACAGTGCCAGGCTCCAAAGCTCAACCACGTTGCATGCCCTACATGCGGTACATACAACCGCCGTCAGGTTCTCGAGGTCTGATCTGTTCTCAAAACTTCTTGAGCAATTAGGCGTTGAACTTTCTCCTGAACTGCTCGAGTTAGCTTTTACCCATCGCTCTTTTGCGTATGAAACAGGTATTACAACCACCAACGAACGCCTTGAATTTCTAGGCGATTCTGTTCTTGGCCTCATAGTTACTGAAGAGCTCTATCTAAAATATCCAGATCTCGACGAAAGTCGCCTCTCTCCGCTGCGCTCTGGCATCGTCAATATGCGCGCGCTCGCAGATATCGCCCGAACTCTTGATTTAGGAAAGTACATCCGCCTTGGAAAGGGCGAAGAAGTCACTAATGGTCGCGATAAGAATTCACTTCTTGCCGATGCACTTGAAGCGCTTATTGGCGCTATCTATCTCGAACGCGGATTTGCCGAATGCACAACTGTCGTCAACCGATTGATCGCCGATACTCTCGAAAGCGCAATGGCAAAGGGTGCAGGACTTGATGGAAAGACTGCTCTCCAAGAACTCCTTGCAGCTCTTGGAAAAGGTTCACCAGAATATGTAGTCACTGAAACTGGTCCTGATCACGATAAGAGTTTCACCGCTGTTGCAATGGTTTTGGGCGAAGCGGTTGCTGAAGGCCTAGGAAAAAGCAAGCGAGAGGCAGAACAATCTGCTGCGCGCACCGCCTTCGAATTACTTTCGCAACAACAGATTTCTTAGTCAAAACCCTGCAGTTAAGACAAACCCTCAAGTAGAACTTGAACCGAGTCGCTTTTATACCAATGGCTCGCGCAACGATAGGTTAACCGCGTGTATTTGAAGAGCCTCACCCTCAAAGGATTTAAATCCTTTGCTTCGGCGACCACTCTTCGCCTCGAACCCGGAATCACCTGCGTGGTCGGTCCTAACGGTTCTGGAAAATCAAACGTTGTTGATGCACTCACGTGGGTTATGGGTGAACAAGGTGCAAAGTCACTTCGCGGCGGAAAGATGGAAGACGTTATCTTCGCCGGAACTTCTGGCCGCGCACCACTTGGTCGTGCAGAAGTTGCCGTAACAATTGATAACACTGATGGCGCACTTCCAATCGATTACACCGAAGTAACTATCTCTCGCATTCTCTTCCGTAACGGACAGAGTGAATATCAGATTAATGGAGAAGCATCACGCCTTCTTGATATCCAAGAACTGTTAAGCGATTCAGGTATTGGTCGCGAAATGCACGTCATCGTTGGCCAAGGCCAACTCGATGCAATCTTGATGGCAACACCTGAAGAGCGTCGCGGATTTATCGAAGAAGCAGCGGGCGTGTTGAAGCACCGCAAGCGTAAAGAGAAGGCGATTCGTAAGCTCGACTCGATGCAGGCAAACCTTGCTCGCGTAAACGATCTCACCGTCGAACTCCGTCGCCAGCTACGCCCATTGGGTAAGCAAGCAGAAGTCGCGAAGAAGGCGGCAACAATCCAAGCCGATCTCCGCGATGCAAAGTTGCGACTCCTTGCCGATGATTACATTTCGCTCTCAAAGACACTGGATGCAGAAGTTGCAGACGAGAACGCGCTTCGCGAACGTCGCGCGCAAGTTGAAGGTGAGCTCGACAAGGTTCGCCGTCGCGAAGAAGAGCTCGACGCACAATCTGCATTTGAAAGCCCACTTCTCATTAAGGCGCAAGAGAACTTCTACTCACTCAGCGGCCTTCGTGAAAAGTTCCGTGGAACGCAATCTCTCGCGCAAGAACGCTCACGCTTCCTTGCTGAAGAAGCAGAAGAAGCACGCAGCGCCGGTCGCGATCCTGAAGCGCTCGATCAAGAAGCAGCAACACTTCGTCAAGAAGAGGCTCAACTTCGCGGGGCAGTGGTTGAAGCGCAGAACGCGCTAGCTGCATCGACTGCATCACTTGCTGCATCAGAAGCTGCACTCAAAGCTGAAGAAGACACTATTGCTGCCGCAATGCGCGCAATCGCAGATCAACGCGAAGGCACTGCGCGTCAAGAGGGACACATCAAATCTCTTGCTGCGCGCCTTGATGCAATCACCGAAGAAATTTCACGCCTTGAAGCAGCTCGCGCAGAAGCACAATCTCGCGTCGATTCAGCGAAGAGTGATTATGCAAAGTTTGAGATGGAGATCGGAAACGCCGATGCAGGCGAACAAGGTCTTGATTCACAATTTGAAGGTGCCAAGAATTCACTCGATGCAGCCAAGAAAGCCCATGCTGAACTTGTAGATGCAGAACGTGCTGCAGATCGCGAACGCAATGCAACCGAATCAAAACTTGAAGCTATGCGCCTTACCTCTGATTCACGCGATGGAGCAGCAGCTCTTATCCGTGATTCCCGTGGCGTACAGATTCTCGGAAGCATCGCCTCTCTCATTCAGATTGACTCTGGCTGGGAAGCTGCAACTGCAGCAGCTCTTGGCTCACTCGCAGATGCAGTAGTCGTTAAGGATCTTTCATCGGCCGTCAGCGCGCTCACAACTCTTCGCAGCGAAAACTTGGGTCAGGCAGATGTCTTGGTTTACGAACCAGGTCAGCGCACAGGTGGTGAAACCCCTGCGGGCCAAACTTCACTTCTAAGCCATGTTCGTTCATCTGAAATTTCTGAACTTCTTGCTTCACTTCTTGCAACAACGGTGGTTGCCGACAATGCACGCGGCGCTGAATCAATCCTTCGCCAGCACCCACATGTAACTGTTGTTACGCGTGATGGCGATGTCATTACCTCCCACCGTGCACGCGGTGGTTCCGCTTCCTCTACTTCACTCATCGAAATCAAAGCGCTCGTCGATGACCTGACTAAGAAGCTCGAAGATCTCAATCACAAGTGCGATCGACTCAAATTTGAAATCTCAACGGCTGCAACAGAGGTAGATGCAAAACAAGCAGCGTTTGACACTGCGCTCGGCAAGCTCAACGAATCCGATGCTCGCATTGCAGCAATTACCGAACAACTTGCAGTCTCTGGTCAGAACATCAAATCTGCAACTGCCGAAGTTGAACGCCTTACCATTGCAATTAATGAGGCAACTGCTGCAAAGTCACGAGATGAGAACGAACTTTCTATCGCTTCAAATCAGATGCAGAACCATGGCGAGATTGCAGAACCTGATCATGCGCGTGCTGAATCTCTTCGTAACGATGTATCAAATGCTCGTACTGCAGAAGTGGAAGCGCGTCTTGCCGTACGCACCTCTGAAGAACGAGTTGCATCGATTGCAGCACGCGCACTTGCTCTTGAGGAATCTGCAAAGGCTGAACGTGAAGCATCAGAACGTGCTGTCTCACGTCGCGGCGCACGCGCTCGGGGTGCAGTAATTTCACAGGCAATTGCAGAAGCTGCGTATGAAGCCCTTATCAATATTGAACGCTCTATCGCTAAGGCGCAGACAGAGCGCACACGACTCGAAAACGCCCGATCAGATCGCGAAGGCGAGACCCTCACAGTTCGTGCACGAAACCGCGAACTCACACAAGAACTTGATCAACTCACTTCAAGTGTTCACCGCGATGAAATTGCTCGCGCCGAACAACGTATGCGCGTTGAAGCTCTACAGACCAAGGCTGTAGAAGAACTGGGAATTGATATCCCAACTCTTGTGGCTGAATACGGTCCAGATAAAGATGTCCCGACATTTATCGAAACCGAAGAGGGCGAAATTGTCGCCACTGAACTCATTCCTTACCGTCGCGATCAACAAGAGAAGCGCCTTGCGGCAACTGAGCGTTCATTAACTTTGCTTGGCAAGATCAACCCACTTGCCCTCGAGGAGTACAACGCTCTCGAAGAACGCTTGAAGTTCTTGGCTGAACAACTTGAAGACCTGAAGCGCACTAAGAAGGATCTCCTGGACATCATCAAGGAAGTTGATGATCGAGTACAGCAGATCTTCATGGAAGCATACGAAGAAGTTGCAGAACACTTTAAAGATATCTTCGCACGCCTCTTCCCAGGTGGAGACGGTCGCCTCTTCCTCACCAACCCAGATGATTTGCTCAACACCGGTGTCGATGTGGAAGCTCGACCACCAGGAAAGCGCGTCAAGCGACTCTCACTCCTTTCAGGCGGAGAGAAGTCACTTACTGCAGTTGCAATGCTGGTCGCAATCTTCAAGTCACGTCCAAGTCCGTTCTACGTACTCGATGAAGTTGAAGCAGCGCTCGATGATGTAAACCTCGGTCGCCTTCTTACAATCCTTGAAGAACTCCGCGAAAGTTCACAGCTCATCATCATTACTCACCAGAAGCGCACCATGGAAATCGCTGATGCGCTCTACGGCGTCACAATGCGTGGCGATGGCGTGACAGAAGTAATTTCGCAGCGTCTGCGCGAATCTGAAACCGCCTAACTTCAATAGGTTGTAAGCGATGGGTCTCTTCAATCGGTTAATCGCTAAAGTTCGTGGAACTTCCACTGCCTCAGCCCTCGATTGGTCTGAGATTGAAGTCGAACTTCTTGCCTCGGATTTAGGTCCTTCCCTGGTTGCTGAACTCCTTACTGCATCTAAGAAGATGCGTGGTGATGATGCCGAATCTGCAGTGAAAGAGATTCTCGCCTCAAAACTTTCATCAAAACCACGTGCACTGCGAAGTGATCTTTCAACAAATGTCATCATGGTCGTTGGAGTTAATGGAACCGGCAAGACCACATCGGTTGCAAAACTTGCAACCTTGCTCCACAAGAACGGTGAATCTGTAACACTGGCAGCAGCTGATACCTTCCGAGCGGCAGCTGTTGACCAACTGACAACGTGGGGCCAGCGCATTGGCGTTGAAGTAATCGCGGGTAAAGAGAACGCAGAACCAGCATCTGTGGCATTTGATAGCGTGAAGCGTGCCGTCGAACTAGGCAGCAAATATCTGATTGTTGATACAGCAGGACGTCTTCACAATAAGAGCGATCTGATGGCTGAACTTGGAAAAGTAAAGCGCGTCATTGAAAAAGGCGCACCACTTGCTGAAGTTCTCCTCGTTATTGATGGCACCACTGGTCAAAATGGTTTGGCGCAAGCAAAGATCTTTAGTGAAGCAGTTGAAGTTACTGGCCTCATTGTTACTAAACTCGATGGAAGCGCCCGCGGGGGAGTTGCCCTAGCAATCGAGAGCGAGCTCGATATCCCGATTAAATTCATCGGAACGGGCGAGTCAGCCCAGGATTTCGCTCCATTTGAGCCTGAGGCCTATATCGCTGGCCTGCTCGCGTAACCCGCCCGTAACACAACGAGCCAATTTGTGACCCTTTCTTAACCTGCAAATCCTTCCTATGTAACTCAGCTCATGCATCTTTACGCCATCTCAACGACGAGTGTCCCTCATCTTTGGAAATGGATTAAATATGGAAGACGTAGTTCTTAACGGTGGTGACACCGCTTGGATGTTAGCAAGTACTGCATTAGTACTTCTTATGACACCTGGTTTGGCATTCTTCTACGGAGGAATGGTTCGCACAAAGAGCGTTCTTAACATGATGATGATGTCGATGATAACTATGGGAATCGTCAGCGTTCTCTGGGTTATTTATGGATTTGAATTAGCTTTCGGACATTCGGCTGATTCACCTTGGTATGGAGGAATCGGATTTAGCGGATTCGGCGGAATGGTTAATGACTTCACCAACAACGGTGGCGTCTACCCAATCCCTGTTCTCGTATTCGCAGCCTTCCAACTTATGTTTGCAATCATTACTCCTGCACTTATTTCTGGTGCAATTGCCGATCGCGCAAAGTTCTCCTCATGGGCAATCTTCGTTGCTATCTGGTCAACAGTTGTCTACTTCCCAGTTGCACACTGGGTATTCGCATTCGGAAACAAGGTTGGCGACACAATTACAGGAACTGGTTATCTAGCTGGCAAGGGTCTTGAAGACTTCGCAGGCGGAACTGCAGTTCACATCAACGCTGGCGCTGCCGGCCTTGCTTTGGCTATCGTTCTAGGAAAGCGCATCGGATGGCGCAAGGAATCTATGCGTCCTCACTCATTGCCATTGGTAATGCTTGGCGCAGGACTCTTGTGGTTCGGATGGTTTGGCTTCAACGCTGGATCTTCACTTGCTGCAAATGGAATTGCAGGACTTGCATTTATGAATACTCAAGTTGCAACAGCAGGCGCAGTACTCGGCTGGTTGCTCGTTGAGAAGATTCGCAATGGCCATGCAACTTCACTCGGAGCAGCATCAGGTGCTGTTGCAGGTCTTGTGGCAATCACCCCAGCTTGTGCATTTGTCGCTCCATGGGCAGCAGTAGTAATCGGACTTATCTCAGGAATTCTCTGCTCACTCGCAGTTGGAATCAAGTACAAGTTCGGCTTCGATGATTCACTCGATGTCGTTGGCGTTCACCTTGTCGGCGGTATCTGGGGCTCACTCTCAGTTGGTTTCTTCGGTACACATGTTGTAAACAGCATTGGAATCGATGGAATCTTCTACGGCGGCGGAACTGATCTCCTAGTCAAGCAATCACTTGGCGTTGGTGTAGTCGCTGCCTATTCATTCATTGCAACTCTGATTATTGGTTTTGCAATCGAGAAGACAATCGGCTTCCGCGTCTCACGTGAAGTTGAAATCGAAGGCATCGACCTCAAGGAACATGCTGAATCCGCATACGAACTAGCAAGCTCATCACGTGGAGGTGCATCACTATGAAGTTGATTACCGCAATTCTGAAGCCGTTTAAGTTAGATGAAGTAAAAGATGCTCTGCAAGCTGCAGGCATTACAGGTATGACTGTTTCTGAGGCCAGTGGTTTTGGTCGCCAGCGCGGACATACCGAGGTCTATCGAGGTGCCGAATACACCGTAGATCTTGTTCCAAAGGTTCGTCTCGAAGTTCTCGTTGATGACAAAGACGCAGCATCAGTAGTAGATGTCATCGTCAAAGCAGCATCAACAGGTTCTATCGGTGACGGAAAGGTCTGGACTACTCCTGTAGATCAGGTTGTTCGTGTACGCACGGGCGAAAAGGGAGCAGACGCTATTTAGTCTCTTCATCTATTCACGCAAGACAAACTAAGATTGGCGACATGGGAACACGAGAAAGACGCAATAGATCAAACGAGGGTGATCTGCTTCTTTCTTCTCTCTTCTCAAGCAGTGGCGCTAATCCGCAGGAAGTAGCAATCGCCGCGGTCGGAGGTTTCGGCCGCGGCGAGCTATCTCCAGGATCAGATTTAGATATTGTCATCATTCATACGGGAGGACTTCCTGAAAAAGAACTTTCCGCACTTGTTAATAAGATTCTGTACCCGTTGTGGGATAAGAATGTAAAGATTGATCATTCTGTTCGCACGCGATCTGAAATTCGTGACATTGCCGAATCAGATCTCAAAGTTGCAATGGGCTTACTCGATATCCGCCTAGTAGGCGGAAGCGCCGATTTAGTGGCTGCAGTGCAGGTAGATGCCCTTGAATCTTGGCGCCGTAACTCAAAAAGCAGATTGATGGAACTCGAAGCATCTCTGACTGAACGCCACAAGCGCATCGGAGAACTTGCCTACCTTCTAGAGCCTGATTTGAAGGAAGCGCGCGGAGGATTGCGCGATATCACCTCACTTCGCGCCATACATAAATCTTCTGCAATAGCAGTTCCCATCGAACGCATTAGCGTTGCCGAATCCATTCTTGCCAATGTCCGTGAAGCGCTACACATCGTCAGTGGCCGCGATAAGGATCGCTTGCTCTTTCAAGAGCAAGATAAAGTTGCAGAACATCTCGGTTATGCAGATGCGGATGCGCTTATGAGCGATGTTGCACAAGCGGCACGCTCAGTTGATTACTTATTAGATTCGACTTGGTATCGCCTCGCGCACAAAGGCAAAGATGGTGCAGGTCGCTTTCTTAAGAAAGTTCGATCCACGCCTTTATCTCGAGATATCTCGGTTTCCAATAAAGAGGTTGTCATAAGTGGTGATGCCGATTTCGCACTGGATCCCGTTATCGGATTGCGGGCTGCTGCATCGGCTGCTCAACTGGGTTTACCGATATCGATGGATTCACTAGAACGACTTTCTGCAAGCCTTGGTCAGAACGTCGGCCAGCTTCCAAATCCATGGCCCCGAGACGCGCGCGAGAACCTAATTTCACTCATCGGCGCTGGTTCAGCAATGGTTCAGATCTTTGAAGCGCTAGATCAGGAAGCGATCATCTTTCACTGGATTCCAGAATGGAAGGCAGTGCGTTCGCTACCACAGCGCAATGTTCTGCATAGACATACAGTTGACCGCCACATGGTTGAGACTGCAGTGCAGGCTGCAGCACTTACTCGCCAAGTGCATCGCCCTGACATTCTTCTGTTCAGCGCGCTCTTTCATGACATAGGTAAAGGCACAGAAGAAGATCACTCAGAACGTGGCATGCGCCTGATCGAACCACTAGCAAAGCGAATTGGTTTCGATCCTGAAGATGTTGAAATTATCAAGCTACTTGTAAAGCACCACTTACTTTTGTCAGCTACTGCTACTCGTCGCGATCTCGATGATCCGGCGACAATCGCATCCGTTGTTGAGGTAATCCCAAATCTTCAAGTACTCGAACTCTTGCATGCACTCAGCATCGCAGATGGTGAAGCAACTGGTCGTGCAGCTTGGACTGATTGGAAAGCGTCACTGGTGGCTGAATTGGTAAAGCGCGTTGAGCTAGCAATTACGGATAACACAGTGGCGTTACAACCTGAACTAACTGATAGCCAACGTCAAAAGGCAGAGAGCGGAGTCCTTGCAGTTACTATCGAAGATCGAGAGAGCGTCTACGCCATTGAAATTGTGGTTCCTGATAAGACCGGACTTCTCTCAATAGTTGCAGGCGTTCTTAATCTCTTGCGCCTGGATGTGAGATCAGCGCGTACTAAGTCCCATGGAAATTCTGCTGTGATGGAGTGGATTGTTATTCCCGATCCTCATGCACCTCCGCTATCTGAAAAGAAGCTTCATCAGGAACTTCATGATGCGCTAGAAAGCAAGAGTTCACTTGCCCGTCGAATAGACGAGCGCATCGAGGCTTACGCCCAACTTCCGACAATTCCTGTCCCAGATCCGATTGTCGATATCTTCGCCGATGCAGCAACTGAAGCCACCATTATTGAAGTACGTAGCCATGACCGACCTGCCTTACTCTTCGGAATCGGTGATTCCATTACTAAGAGCAATATCGATATCCGCTCTGCAATCGTCACAACCCTCGGCGCCGAAGCAATCGATACCTTGTATGTCACAGAAATTGGTGGGGGACCGCTCAGTTCTGAACGTGCCGATGAAGTGGCAACTCGTTTGAGGTCTGCGCTCAAGTAGAGTTCCACCACTATGTTCGACAATCTCTCCAGCAAATTTGCCGGCGCCTTTAGCGCGCTGCGTTCGCGTGGAAAGATTTCCGAGAAAGATATCGATGCAACAACTGCCGATATCCGCCAGGCTCTCCTCGAAGCAGATGTTGCTCTCGAAGTTGTCGAAGGATTTACCAATCGAATTCACCAGAAGTCCCTTGAGGTTCTACCCACACTTCAATCTGGAACCAATCAAGCACAAGCAATCTTTGATGTTGTAAAGCAGGAGCTCACCGAAATTCTTGGTGGGGGAGCCCGTCGCGTTCGCTTTGCAAAGAATCCTCCAACAGTCATCATGCTCGCTGGTCTTCAAGGTGCAGGTAAGACAACACTTGCTGCAAAACTTGCCAAGTTCTATAAAGAGCAAGGCGATACACCGATCTTGGTTGCCTCCGACTTGCAACGCCCGAATGCCGTAAATCAACTTCAAGTTGTTGGTCAATCTGCAGGAGTTCCGGTCTTTGCACCAGAACCAGGAAATGGTGTTGGTAATCCTGTAAAGGTTGCTCAAGATGGAATCGCATTTGCGAAATCAAAACTTCATAACATTGTCATTGTCGATACCGCAGGTCGCCTAGGTGTTGATGAAGAGCTTATGAAGGAAGCAATCGCGATTCGCGATGCTGTAAACCCCGATGAAATTCTCTTTGTCGTCGATGCCATGATTGGTCAAGACGCTGTTCGAACTGCGAAAGCCTTCCAAGATGGCGTTGGATTCGATGGCGTGGTACTGACGAAGCTCGATGGTGATGCTCGAGGCGGCGCAGCCCTTTCAATCGCAGCACTTACTGGCCGCCCAATCATGTTTGCTTCAACCGGTGAAAAGCTTTCTGATTTCGATATCTTCTATCCCGAGCGCATGGCTTCACGCATTCTCGGCATGGGCGATGTTGCAACTCTTGCCGAACAAGCCAAAAAAGCTTTCGATAGCGACACTTCAAAGAAGCTCGAAGAGAAATTCATTGCCGGCGAAGATTTCACACTAGATGATTTCCTCGAACAACTTGAAGCGATGTCGAAGATGGGTTCAATGGGTAAGTTGCTCGGAATGTTGCCAGGAGCTGGTCAGATGAAGAAGCAGATTGAGAACTTCGATGAATCTGAGATCACTCGCACAAAAGCGATTGTGCAATCAATGACACCGCTTGAGCGCCGGGACCTTAAAGTTCTTAATGGTTCACGTCGTGCGCG
>JBJONB010000022.1:0-15372 GCA_046052045.1 Actinomycetota bacterium
GTCCGCTCACTTGGATCGATTACTCAGGGTTCACCTCGTACCAAGGCACCCCGCAGATCCCTTAGCGCTCGCCTAGAAGAGCGTTGGAATCGACGTGACTTTCAGCAGTAATTAGAACTTTCCGCACTAGCCCTGGCCTCTGGTCGGGGCTTTTTTCATGCCCGAAACCTCCAAAAACAGGTGGGGAAGCGTGGGGCGAGATAGGGAAAATATTGGCGAATAGTGGTGTAAAAAGGGGGAAAGTGGTGTAAAGTGGGGAATTGAGCGAGGAATACACGCTCAAACCAACTTGGGGAAGGTGGTGAAGACAATGTTTCTAGGCACACACGAACCACGCCTTGATGAAAAAGGCCGTCTCATCCTTCCTGCCAAATTCCGTGAAGATCTCTCATCAGGTCTCGTTATCACCAAGGGACAAGAGCGATGCCTCTATGTCTTCCCAGCTGCTGAATTCGCAACGATCACTGAAACGTTGCGCCAAGCCCCGGTGACTGCAAAGAGCGCTCGCGATTACCAGCGCGTGATGTTTGCAGGCGCCCACGATGAAATTCCTGACCGCCAAGGTCGCGTCACCATCCCACAAGGACTTCGCACATATGCAGGCCTTGAAAAAGAGTGCGTTGTAATCGGTGCAAATACTCGCGTTGAAATCTGGGATAGCGCTGCATGGAACGAATACCTCGCCGATCGCGAAAAGAGTTTTGCTGATGTCTCCGAAGAAGTTTTTCCGGGACTTTTTTAGAACATCAGCAAAAAACATTTAACAACTAAATAGCACGAAAGCACGACAGAAGAACACAACTACATAGAGCGCTCATTTGTGGCCACCGCCGACCTTTCCATTCATGTTAGGCCGGCAGCGACGTCCCTTCCCCGGCGTCGCTACTGAAAAAGATCCGTCGGCCGGCGGTGACCAGAGATGAGCGCTCAAAGTTATTGCATAGCAATAGAGAAGTGAATGAAACGAAGCAAGAGAACGGGGGAGTAGATGCAACATATATCTGTAATGCGCGATCGATGCGTCGATCTGCTCGCTCCCGCAATTCTCGCTTCTTCAAATCCTATTGTTGTAGATGGAACTCTCGGCCTCGGTGGACATACAGAAGCTCTCTTGCAGCGTTTTGAAAACCTTACTGTTATCGGAATTGATCGCGATGAAATCGCACTAGAGCGCGCAACCAAGCGCCTTGCACCATATGCAGATCGTCTCAAGACAGCGCATTGCGTCTTTGATCAGATTTCAAGCGTTGTAGAAGGCTTTGGATATAGTCACATTAATGGCGCTCTCTTTGACCTTGGCGTCTCATCAATTCAACTCGATGAAACAGATCGTGGATTCTCTTATTCACAAGATGCGCCACTTGATATGCGTATGGACCGCAGCCGTGGAATAACAGCTTCAGAGATTCTTAATACTTACGAACCAGGCAAGTTGGTTCAGATTCTTCGCACTTATGGTGAAGAGAAGTTCGCAACGCGTATCGTTGAAAATATCGTCAAAGCTCGTGCAAAGGCGCCACTGAATTCAACAACTGAATTAGCAACCCTTGTAAAAGAGAGCATCCCTGCAGCGACACGTCGTACAGGTGGCAACCCTGCAAAGCGCACTTTCCAGGCACTTCGCATTGAGGCTAATGACGAACTCGGTGCAATCACTCGCGCTCTTCCTGATGCACTCGACCTTCTTATGGTGGGTGGTCGCCTTGTGGTGATGTCGTTCCAGTCACTAGAAGATCGCATCGTTAAAGAAGTCTTTGCAGAAGCATCAACATCGAAGTCTCCACGCAATCTTCCTATCGAACTTCCTGAATATGCAGCGAAGTTCTCACTTGTCTTCCGCTCAAGTGAGACTCCAACTGCAGAAGAGCTCGAATCCAATCCACGTTCGGCATCAGTTCGCCTTCGTGCAATCGAGAGGGTGGCTGCCTAATGTCTCTTGCAACCGCTCGTAAAGTTTCAACTGCTCGCCCGACTACAAAGAAATCGGCACCAAAGGCAAAGAAGCAGGTTTCAGAGCGCACCGCAGAGATCATCTCTGGTCTCTTCCCTGAGATCTCATCTGGTGCACGTGCCACACATAAATACTTTGCAACATTCTTAACCGTTGTCAGTGCAGCAGGTTTCCTCGTACTTCTTGGAGTCAACACACTTCTTGCTCAGGATGCATTCACACTCTCTAATCTCAAGGTAGAAGCGAAGGCAGTAGCTGATCAACGAGATGCAATTAATCGCCAGATTGATTCCTATGCAGCACCTGAGAAGTTAGCCGAAGCAGCTGCTGCTCTTGGAATGCGCCCATCTGAAACTCCAGTATTCCTTGATCTCACAACGCCTGAGGGCGGTGTAGCGAATGGGTAATCTGCTTCTATCTAAGTCTCGTATCAACATCCTGATCATCGGAATTTTCGTTCTCTTTACACTCCTTGCCGCACAACTCTTTAGAGTGCAGGTTGTTCAAGCGAGTAACTACCAAGAAAAGGCTGCCAATGAGATGCAGTCAACCCGCACGATTCCAGCTCAGCGCGGTGAAATTACAGATATTAACGGCGTCGCATTTGCTCGCAGCGTCTCAGCAATCACAATCGTCGTAGATCAGACACAGATTACGGATCCTGCACGCGTTGCAAACTTTGTTGCTCCAATTTTGGATCTGCCTGTTGCAGATGTGCAAGAGAACATCACAGGAACCCGAAAGTACTCGATTGTTCTAAAGAACGGTCGCCCAGCTCTCTGGGATAAATTGACCCAAGCAATCTACGATTACAACAAAGCTCTCGAGGATAAGTACTTCGATAAGCGCATCATCGGTTTCTTCCCAGAACGTTCATATATTCGCGAATACCCATCGGGGCAGCTAATTTCATCACTCGTTGGTTTTGTTCGTGCCGATGGAATTGGTGCAACTGGTATCGAATCAAGTCTTAACTCAATTATCACCGGCACTAATGGCAAGTATTCATATGCACGCGGCTACGGAGCTGAAATCCCTGGTTCACAGCGCGAAATCGTTGCAGCTAAAGCCGGAACAAATATTCGCCTGACCATCAATCGCGATGTTCAGTGGGTTGCATCTAAGGCGATTGCCGATGCCGTCAAGAGCGCTAACGCAGTCAGCGGAACTGTGATTGTCATGGATCCAAAGACTGGTGCAATCGTGGCTCACGCAACGGCTCCAACATTTAATCCAAATAATACAAAGAATGTACCCCTTGCTTTGATGCGTAACCCCTCTGTTCAAGATGTCTACGAACCAGGATCAACTGGAAAAGTCATGACAATGGCCGCAGCTCTTGAAGAGAAGACAATTACTCCGACAACAGTATTTACAGTGCCTTACATGCTCAAGCGTGGTGGTTCACCTTTCCACGATCACGAACCACACCCAACTCAGCACCTCACATCTTCCGGAATCCTCGCTGTTTCAAGTAATACAGGAACAATCAAAGTCGGCGAGACGATGAGCAATGACACGCTCCATAGCTACCTCACTAGATTTGGAATTGGATCAAAGACAGGCTCAGGACTTCCAGGAGAATCTGCGGGCTTGCTTCGTCCCGTCTCTAACTGGTCTGGAACAACTGCACCAACTGTTGCATTCGGTCAGGGTTATTCAGTAACAGCTATGCAGGCAACAAGCGTCTTTGCAACGATTGCAAATAATGGCGTGCGCGTTTCACCAACAGTTATTGCAGGAACAAGTGATCCATCAGGACACTTCACACCGACAGCAAATCGCTCAAGCGTTCGCGTCGTCAGCGAAGATACCGCAATCAAACTTCGTCTTATGATGGAGAGCGTTGTATCTGCTCAAGGAACTGCGCCTAGTGCAGCTATTCCTGGATATCGCGTCGCAGGCAAAACAGGAACAGCGATGAGATATGACCAGAAGACAGGTCGCTACAGCGGCTACACCGCATCATTTATTGGTTTCGCTCCTGCAGATGCTCCTCGCTATGTCATCAGCGTTACTCTGCAAGATCCACGTAATGGCCACTACGGCGGTTCACTTGGTGGACCTGTATTTAAGAAGGTAATGACTTTCGTTCTTCAATCAGAGCACGTTGCGCCAACTGGCACCAAGGTGCTTCCTGTTGCTCTTACAAAGTCTGAACTCACTCGAGCACGTGCAACACAGGTAAGTGCAAAGAAGCAATGATTCGCACACTCGCACCGTTTACTGCGACCCTCGAAGATACGGCGCAGTTGATAGGTGCATCTCTGCACGGCGGCAATGTCACATTTACTGGCGTAACGCATGCTGATTCAGATGTTGAAGCAGGCGATCTATTTCTTGCAATTCCTGGGGCGCGTGTACATGGCGCGACCTTTGTTCAATCAGCGATAAAGCGTGGAGCGGTTGCCGTCCTAACAGATGATGCAGGACTCGTTCACTGTGCGGGGATTCCAACCCTCGTTGTTAAGGATGTCCGTACTGCAGGAGCACTTGCCGCTTCCTCTTTATACAAATATCCAACGCGCGATCTTGTAAGCATTGGAATTACCGGAACTAATGGAAAGACCACAGTTTCAACTCTGCTCTACCAAATCTTCGAAGCAGTCGGTCGAGATACCGGACTTATTGGCACTGTTGAAACGCGAATTGGTGCAGAAGTTGTAAAGAGTTCACGCACAACACCCGAGGCAGCTGAGCTTCAAGCTCTGGCCGCTGTCATGCGCGAACGTCATATGCGCCATCTAGTTATGGAAGTTTCCAGCCATGCGCTTTCTTTAAAGCGAATGAAAGGTAGCCACTTCTCAATAGCCGCCTTCACCAATCTTTCTCAGGATCATTTAGATTTTCACCACGATATGGATTCATATTTTGCAGCCAAAGCTCAACTCTTTACCTCTGAATATGCCGAACAAGGATTCATCAATATAGATTCACCATACGGTCAACGCCTTGCGACCGAGACAGCGATTCCCGTTACGACTGTCTCGCGAGCAAATAGAGAAGCTACCTGGCACTTCACGGAGACTCACAATGTTTCTCGTGGAATTGAATTTAGTATTCGTGGCGCAGGCGGAATCTTGATTGAATCTCGCACCCGACTCTTCGGGGGATATAACCTCGATAATCTATTGCTTGCAGTCGCTATCGCGGTTGAATGCGGAATTGATCCAATCGAACTCGCGGCAGTTATCCCTACGCTATCTGGTGCACCAGGTCGCCTTGAATCGGTATCACTTGGTCAGCGCTATGCAGCGCTCGTCGATTACGCCCATTCACCAGATGCCGTAAGTAATGTACTTGCAGCAGCTCGCGAATTTACGTCAGGCAAAATCATTGCTGTTCTTGGTTGCGGGGGAGACCGCGATCCTTCCAAGCGTCCACTCATGGGTTCAGCGTTGTTACAGGGCGCTGATATTGCAATCTTTACCAGCGACAATCCACGTTCTGAATCGCCAAGCGAGATACTTTCTCAGATGACTGCCTCACTCACCTATAGCTCGCCTTCTCAAATCATTGAAGATCGCGGCGATGCAATTCGCGCTGCTGTAGCACTTGCTTCAGATGGAGACACTGTCTTAGTTCTAGGCAAAGGACATGAAACTGGACAAGAAGTAGCAGGTGTAATGACGCCCTTCGATGATCGCATTGCGCTGGCACAAGCAATTGAGGCCAAGCCATGATTGCAATGAAGGCATCTGAAATTGCATCTGTTATTCAAGGAACTCTCCACGGTGAAGATGTCACGGTTACAGAAGCAGCCGTTATTAACTCTGCCGAAGCAACGGTTGGTTCACTTTTCTTGGCAATCAAAGGCGAGAAAGTAGATGGCCACGACTTTGTAGCTGATGCTCGATCTCATGGCGCGGTTCTGACTCTCTCAACTAAGTCAGTTGAAGGTCCACACATCGTGGTCTCTGATGTTGTCGCAGCTCTAGGCAGGCTCGCACAACATGTTCGCAGTAATTTGCTTAATCTCACCGTAATTGGAATTACAGGCTCACAAGGAAAGACAACTACGAAAGAGTTATTGTCAGCAGTCCTCTCCTCAGCGGCGCCCACTGTTGCACCACATGGAAACTTCAATAATGAAATCGGCGCTCCGCTTTCACTGCTTCACTGCACCGAAGAGACCAAATACTGCATCGTTGAAATGGGAGCGCGCCACAAGGGCGATATCGCGCACCTCTGTTCAATCGCACAACCGAATATCGGAATGGTTCTCAAGGTTGGAACTGCCCATCTTGGTGAATTCGGTTCTGTAGAAGCAATTGCTGAAACAAAATCAGAACTCATCAGCTCTCTTCACGCCGAAGGAATTGGAATTCTAGGAACGTACGACGAATTCACTCCAAAGATGGCAGCGCTTCATAAGGGTAAGAACATCACCTTTGGTGAAGGCGCCGATTGCGATATTCGCGCTACAGATATTGAAGTCCGAGAAGGCCGTGCACATTTTGATCTCGTTACTCCTGAAGGACGCAGCGCAGTCGGATTGCGCATTGTTGGGTTGCATCAAGTAGCCAACGCTCTCGCTGTTGCATCTGTTGCAACTGTCCTTGGTTTCTCTCTTGATCAAATCACTAGCGGTCTTTCGACTGCCGAATCTGCCGCCAAGTGGCGTATGGAAATTCACGAACTACCTTCACTCGTTCTGATCAATGATGCCTATAACGCCAGCCCAGAAGCGATGGCAGCGGCCTTGCAGACTTTGGTCCTCTTTGCGCAGGAGCGCGGGGGAGAGTCGTGGGCATTTGTAGGAAAAATGAATGAACTCGGCGAGTCATCAGATGCCGATCACGCAGGTGTTGGCACCCTTGCCTCAGAACTTGGAATCGATCACCTGGTCTGTGTTGGAGCTCCAATATATGGAGCAAAGATTGCAGCAGATAGCGCCACCTCTGTTCATCTCTGCGCAGATAAGGCTGAGGCACTTAGTGTTGCAGCCAATATCAATCCTGGAGATGTTGCATTAGTAAAAGCGTCGCGATCAGAGAAGCTTGAAGAGTTAGCAGATTCAATTTCTGCACAGTGGATGGAAAAAATGAAAGCGAGTGAAGAGAACGCATGAAGCTGATTTTGATTGCCGGAGCTCTCGCTCTCTTCCTATCTCTCTTTGGAACCCCAGCACTAATTAAAGCCTTGGCCCGTCGCGGTTATGGTCAGATCATTCGTGATGATGGCCCATCAACACATCACACCAAACGCGGTACACCAACAATGGGTGGCCTCATTATTATTTTTGCTTCACTTGTTGCCTATCTTGTGGCACACGCTGTCACCCAAAGTGCTATCTCAACATCGGCAGTACTGATCCTCGGACTCGTCATCAGCTTAGGTTTTGTGGGCTTCCTTGATGACTACATGAAGATTTCTCGTCAGAACTCTCGTGGTATCAGCGGCAAGCAGAAGATCTTGGGGCAGGTTCTCTTCGCCTCAATCTTTGGTTATCTCGGAACTCGTTTTCCAGATAAGGATGGGCTAACCCCCATTTCGCTCAATCTCTCAACTGTGCGCGATACAAGCATCACTCTTGGGGTAGTACTGGTCGTCGTTTGGATTGCTCTCATGGTCACTGCAACGAGTAACGGAGTAAATCTCACCGATGGACTTGATGGCTTAGCTACTGGTGCATCAGTTATGACTTTCTTGGCATTTGTACTCATTGGCGTCTGGGAATTCGGTCAGAGCTGTGCCGTTACTGCTTCAGCAAACTGTTACAACGTGCGCGATCCACTTGACCTCGCAGTTCTTGCCGCAGCATTTGCTGGTGCATGTACGGGCTTCCTTTGGTGGAACGCATCTCCTGCAAAGATTTTTATGGGAGATACCGGCTCACTTGCTCTCGGCGGAGCGCTTGCAGGGCTAGCTGCGTCACTTCGCGTTCAGCTTTTGCTTATTCCACTGGGCGGACTCTTCGTCATCATTACTCTTTCGGTTGCACTACAAGTGCTCTACTTCCGAATTACTGGTGGAAAACGCCTCTTTAAGATGGCTCCGCTGCAACATCACTTCGAGCTAATGGGCTGGGGCGAAGTCACAATCGTGCTTCGCTTCTGGATCATCGCCGGACTTAGCGTTGCCCTTGGCCTTGGGCTTTTCTATACACAATGGGTAGCAAGCTAAAACTCTCATGGCACACGCTCTCTATACAAACCTCGATGGCAAACGAATCCTCGTTGCAGGTGCAGGTGTCACGGGTGCTGCTTGTGCGCGTGCTTTAGAAAAACGAGGATCAGTAGTCACTCTTGTCGATGAGAAAGTATCGTCGCTCGAAAGTTTCAAAGTCATCACACCAGATGCAGTTAATTTCTCCAACTTTGATCTCTTATTGGTTTCTCCCGGATGGCGTGAAGATCACCCAGTTGTGCTCGCTGCGCGCGCTGCACGGATTGCTCTGATCAACGAGGTTGATCTTGCCTGGAGTCTTAAGCCCGCGGGTCAGAAATGGATTGCACTCACAGGCACCAACGGCAAGACAACGACAGTCGAACTCACAGCCGCCATGCTACGTAGCGGAGGATTTCACGCAGTTGCTTGCGGCAATGTCGGTACAACAGTAATCGAGACTGTTGATTCAATTGAAAACCACGACTTTCTTGTTCTCGAACTTTCCTCATTCCAGCTACATTGGTTAGAAGATGCCCAATTCGCATCTTCAGCAATTCTCAATATCGCACAAGATCACGTGGATTGGCATGGCTCTTTTGATGCCTACGCAAAAGCTAAGTTATCAATCCTCGATAAATCCAGTACAGCGATTCTCAATGCAGAAGATGGCGAAATCGTCTCTCGCACTACGCACTGGCAGGGACGTAAAGTCTTCTTCTCACTCGATACTCCAGCACCCGGTGAAATCGGAGTAGTCGAAGAACTTCTGGTCGACCGTGCCTTCGTTGCAGATCCGCAAGAAGCTGCAATGATTTCTGAACTTATTGAAGTGACGCCAACCGTTCCACATAACGTTTCAAATACATTGGCAGCAGCTGGTCTTGCTCGCACCGTGGGAACATCACATGAAGCTATTCGCACGGCGATCCAAGAGTTCACACCTGGTCGCCATCGCATCGAAAAAGTATGCGAAAAAGATGGCATCACTTGGATCAATGATTCCAAGGCAACCAACCCTCATGCCGCTTCTGCCTCAATCATGTCAGCGCTCTCAGTCATCTGGGTTGCTGGGGGATTAGCAAAAGGTGCTGCCATGGATGAACTCGTTGCTCGCATCAAATCTCGTGTCAGAGTTGCAATACTTATCGGCGAAGATCGAGAACTGATTGCGAAAGAGTTAAGTGAGAATGCGCCACATATCGAGTTAATTCGCGTAGATGCTCCGACGGATTACGTTAAAGGTGGAGCAAGTAATTCTTTGATGGAAGAAGTTGTGCGAGCAGCTCATGCGAAAGCACTTTCTGGAGATACCGTCCTTTTGGCTCCTGCATGCGCATCAATGGACCAATTCATTTCCTACGGCGATCGCGGAGATAGATTTAAAGATGCAGTAGAGAAGGTTGTTATCAATGGCTAATAAGACCGCTTCGACATTTTTGGCAAAGCCAGTAAATCATCTCTATATGTTGCTGGTTAGCGCTGGCGCTCTCACCTTCATCGGCTTGATCATGGTCTTTTCTGCCTCATCTATCAGAGCAATTGATACTCAGGGTAGCGCTGCATCCATCGTTATTCGTCAACTTCTCTTCGTTGCAATCTCTATCCCACTTGCAGCGTATCTTTCTAAGTTATCCATAGTCCGATGGGAAATCATTGGCCGTATCGGACTTGTTGCCTCTATTGCGCTTCTTGGGCTTCTCTTAATTCCAGGACTTGGCAAGACCGTGAATGGAAATACCAACTGGATCAATCTCAAATTTTTCGACGTTCAACCCAGCGAATTTGCTAAGTTACTTATGATCTTGTGGGCTAGCTATCTTCTTGCTCGTAAAGAGAAGTCGGGTCGTCACAGCACAAATGTGGTCAAGCTGATTGCTCCAGGATTTCTCATCATCATGGCGATGATTATGTACGGCCACGATCTTGGTACAACTTCCGTTGTCGCTGCGATTCTCGCTGGCTTGCTCTTTGTCTCTGGTATTCAGCTACGTGTCTTGGGCTGGATCACTGCCGCAGGTGCGCTTGCCCTAACTTTTCTGATTGCAACCTCGGGATATCGCGCACAACGCTTTCTTGTATTCCTGAATCCATTTGCACCAGAAGATTACAAAAATATTGGATGGCAACCTGCTCATAGCTTGCTTGGTTTAGCGACAGGTGGACTCTTTGGTGTGGGTCTCGGTGGCAGTCGTCAGAAGTGGGGAAATCTCCCTGAAGCGCATACAGACTTCATCTTCTCGGTAATTGGCGAAGAGCTCGGTCTCGTAGGAACGCTTACTGTATTGATTCTCTTAGCTGTTCTTATCTACTCAATCTTCCGCATTGCACTACGCGCACAGGACCCAATGGTTCGTTATGCATGCGCTGGTATCGGTATCTGGATTACTGTGCAGGCATTTCTCAATATCGGCTCAGCAACGAGCGTTCTCCCTGTTGTTGGTGTCACTCTTCCTTTAGTCTCATATGGTGGTTCTGCTCTTGTTGCAACTCTCTGCGCAATTGGTTTCGTTGCAGGAGCCGCCTTGCGTGATCCTGCAGTGCGAAAAGAAATCGTAAAGAAGCGAAGCAAGTGACCCGCGTACTTTTTGCTGGCGGCGGTACAGCCGGACATGTTGAACCTGCGATTGCAGTTGCACGCGAATGGCGTAATCAGCATTCAGATTCTGCGATTACCTTTGTCGGAACACGTAACGGCCTTGAATCTCACCTGGTCCCTGATGCTGGCTTTGATATTCGCTATATAACAAAGGTTCGTATCGCTCGTCGACTTTCTCCATCTCTTCTCGTTGCGCCCTTTTCCCTTCTTCGCTCCGTTGCGCAATCTGTTGCGCTAATGCGCAAGAACGATCTTGTTGTGGGCTTTGGGGGATATGTCTCTGCTCCTGCATATATCGCTGCAGCTATCACCCGAACTCCCATTGTTATCCATGAGGCAAATGCACGTCCTGGAATCGCTAACCGCCTAGGCGCACTCTTTACTCCACACACAGCAATCACTCACTCGATTGGTTCGGGAAAACTCTCTGAATCTCTTCTTGCAGGGTTGCCACTTCGTGAAGATGTGGTCAGCGCTTATCGGTCAGCATCACACGATTGGCAGAAAGCGCGCGTTGAGGCAAAGCGTCAACTTGGATTTGATACAACAAAGCCACTCATCTTTATCTTTGGTGGCTCACAAGGATCGGTAGCCCTTAATCAAGTTATTTCCGAATCACGTGCGGCGATCCTTGCTGATGGCGTTCAGATACTCCATGGAATTGGTGCTCGTAATGAAGTTCCTTCAGATATGGATGGATATCAAGCACGTGGGTACATCACTGATATGGCCACTGCTTACTTAGGCGCCGACCTGATCATTTCTCGAAGCGGTGCGGTGACATGCGCCGAAGTAAACACATTGGGCCGTTTCGCACTCTTCATTCCTTTGCCGATTGGCAATGGTGAACAAGAGCTCAATGCACGCGATCTTGTTTCTCAATCCCGCGCAGAAATTTTGTCTCAGAAAGAGTTCACAGCTACTTGGCTCACCTCAAATATCAAGAGTCTTCTTACTCAAAGCTCCACCGCGCCCATCGCAGGTTCAGATATCGATATCAACGCTGCATCTAAGATGGTCTCACTCATGGAACACGCGCTGCACGGAGGTAAGTAGTGAATTCGCTCAAGGGCAAGAAGATTCACTTCATTGGCATTGGCGGTTCTGGAATGAGCGGCCTTGCACGTATCGCACTTTCCGATGGAATCGCAGTCTCTGGCTCTGATGCAAAAGATTCTTCTGTTCTCACAGCTCTTCGCGCGCTCGGTGCAGAGGTCTTCACTTCTCACGAAGCAGCGCACGTTCAAGGCGCAGATGTAGTTATTTACTCCACAGCCATCTCAGCCTCAAATCCTGAGATGGCATATGCAGTTGAACGCTCCATTCCAATCTTGACTCGCGCACAGGCGCTTGCAGCGCTGATGTCCGGAAGTAAGAGCATCGCTGTTGCTGGTACGCATGGAAAGACAACAACTTCCTCAATGTTAACCGTGGCACTTCAGGCATGTGGCGTTGATCCATCATTTGCCATCGGCGGAACGCTCACTGCATCAGGTTCTAATGCACATCGTGGAACTGGTGATTTCTTCGTCGCTGAAGCAGATGAATCAGATGGTTCTTTCGTTGAGTACCGACCACTTGCTGCAATCGTTACAAATATTGAGCATGACCATGTCGACTTCTTCCATACTCCCGAAGCCGTCACAGAGGTATTCGAGAATTTTGCAGCCACAATTTCACCGCAAGGATTTCTTATCTATTGCGCAGATGATGCGGGAGCAACGCGGCTTGGAACTTCAGCTCCAGCGTGCAGACCTATTTCTTATGGAGAATCAGAGAGTGCGGACCTACGCATCGATCAGATTGAACTCAAAGCGATGGGCTCTTCAGCTCGCGTGATGTGGAGAGGTAGAGCAGTAGGTCATCTCGAACTTCAGGTTCCGGGTCACCACAACCTACTTAATGCAGCGTCCTGCCTTGCGATGGGGCTGACTCTCGATATGCCGATCCACCAACTCCTTGAGGGACTTCATAACTTCCGTGGAGCTGGACGTCGATTTGAATTAAAAGCTACAGAACATGGCATCAGAATCATTGATGACTACGGCCACCACCCAACCGAAATCACCGTGACTCTACAAGCGGCACGACGCTATGCAGGCGATGGTCGCGTTCTAGTAATTTTCCAACCACATCGTTATTCGCGTACACAAGCTTTCTTGGAAGACTTTGCTGTTTCGCTAGATCTTGCAGACGATGTCACTTTGCTCGAAATCTATGCAGCGAGTGAGAAACCCATACATGGGGTTTCATCATCTCTCATCGCCGAAAAGATGAACCGCGGACATTTCATCCCTAACTTTGCTTCAGCATCAGAACGAGTAATTGAGATGGCAAAACCAGGAGATGTCATCATTACTCTCGGAGCTGGAGATGTGAATTCACTTGCTCCAATCATCGCTGAAGGGCTGCAACGCCGCTTTGCGTAAAGTCTCGAAAATTCCCTTAACTGCCGTCATCGCCGCAGCTCTATTCGGTGCACTTATCTATCTGTTGGCTTGGTCTTCAATCTTTACTGTTTCATCGATTGCAGTGACTGGCTCACCAACACCCGAATCAATAACTGCAATTACAAAAATTTCAGCAGTTGTGACTGGTGAAAAACTTGCCAGAGTAGAACCTCAAGCGATTGAGAAGCGGCTACTTCACCTCAAGTGGATTGAATCAGCGCACGTAACTCGCAACTGGCTAGATGGAGAAGTCGAGATAGTCGTAAAGCCTCGAACACCGACGGCGATATTTAATGGCTCAACTATTGATGCATCCGGCACCATCTTCACTTTGCCTGGATTTACGACAGCTGATCTACCTCGAGTATCGGCCAAGACTCCGGCTCTCGGCCTTGCTGCAATCAAGGTCTTCCAAGATCTTCCACGAGAGTTTCAAAGAACTGTCGTATCTCTTACTGCCCGCAACAGCTCTAACTTCGCGCTTTTTGTAGATGTCGATGGTCGTAACGTTCAAATCTTGTGGGGCGCAAATGAAGAAACAGCCTTGAAAATAGAGGTTATTAGCGCACTTCTTGCACTTGAAGAGAATAAGAAAGTTCGTCGCATTGATGTGAGTGCACCACATGCACCCATCGTTAAGTAATAACAATTCACTCAAGTTGTAGTTGAGAAAATAGTTCGTGGCGGTCTTTGATTACTACCTTCATACGCCATACGTTGCCGCCATCAAAGAGAGTAGAAATGTAATTCTCAAGTAGAGGTTTACAGTTCTAAAGGGGGACTCACGTGGCTGCACCACAGAATTACTTAGCTGTCATCAAAGTTGTCGGTATCGGCGGCGGCGGAGTAAACGCAATCAATCGCATGATTGATGTTGGATTAAAGGGCGTTGAGTTCATCGCAATCAACACAGATGCACAACACTTATTAATGAGTGATGCAGATGTGAAACTAGATATTGGTCGCGCATCAACAAAGGGTCTCGGTGCAGGTGCTGCTCCTGAAAAAGGACGCCAAGCTGCAATCGATCACACTGAAGAAATCGAAGAGATTCTTCGCGGCGCAGATATGGTTTTTGTAACTGCAGGAGAAGGTGGCGGAACTGGAACTGGTGGAGCCCCAATCGTTGCAAAGATTGCACGCGATCTCGGTGCACTCACAATCGGTGTTGTCACTAAGCCATTCTCATTTGAAGGAAAGATTCGTTCGCGTCAAGCAGAAGAAGGAATCGAACTTCTTCGCGAACAAGTAGACACTCTCATTGTTATTCCTAACGATCGCCTTCTTGCGATTTCAGATCGTTCAATTACCGCTGTTGATGCATTCAAGAGCGCTGATCAAGTTCTACTTTCAGGTGTTCAAGGAATTACAGAAATCATTACTCAGCCAGGTCTCATCAACCTTGACTTCGCGGATGTGAAGACAGTGATGACAGATGCAGGTTCTGCCCTTATGGGTATTGGCTCTGCTCGCGGAGATAACCGCGCATCACGTGCAGCTGAGCTTGCTATCTCAAGCCCACTGCTTGAAGCATCAATCGATGGAGCAATGGGAGTACTCCTCTCGGTTGCTGGGGGTTCAGACCTCGGTCTCTTCGAAATCAACGAAGCTTGCGAGTTAGTGCAGGCAGCTGCTCACCCAGATGCACGTATCATCTTCGGTACAACTATCGATGACGCGCTAGGTGACGAAGTTCGAATCACTGTGATTGCTGCTGGCTTTGCTGGCGGAGAACCAAAAAAGGTTGAGATGCCTGTCATCAATGCAACAACTCTTGGTGGCGTAGCTGATCCAATCCCTTCAAATGATCCACTCTCTGTGGCTCTTGATTTGGATTCATCACCTCGCAAGCGCATCACATTTGAAGAGCTTGTCTCTGAAGATGAAATTGATGTTCCAGATTTCATGAAGTAATCCACGAACGCACTTCGTATGAAGTATCGCTTTACCAATCGCACCGGTGGCGCAAGCTCCGGTGCTTTTGCATCTCTGAACCTGGGCACTCATGTAACCGATGATCTCGAAACAGTTTTAGGAAATAGGGCGCTCTTAGCGAAAGAGATTGGCCCCATCCAATATATGTCGCAGGTGCACGGCAATCGTGTGGCGATTATCGAAGAAGTAGCGGATGAAGATCCCACTGCCGATGCGTTAGTTACTGGAATTCCTGGAATTTCACTCGCAGTTCAAGTTGCAGATTGCATTCCATTATTGCTTCATTCAGATCACTCCGTTGCAGCCGTGCACGTGGGTCGCAAGGGACT
>JBJONB010000023.1:0-14104 GCA_046052045.1 Actinomycetota bacterium
TCAGATGCAATACCGGTGAGATAGTCACGTTGCTCGGCGAGGTACTGAGTGAGTTCGCCTTTAACGGCATCGCGTACCTCTGATGCGCTCTTCATGACCTCTTTATCCACGGAGAAAAGGTACCCTGGCGCCGTGGAGATGCGCAGTCTGAAGAGTGATGGCAGCAAAGCCCTCACATATTCATTTGAATTCTTCCCACCTAAAGATATTGAAGGCGAAGAACGCCTCTGGGCTGCAATGTCTGCCCTCGAATCCATCGCCCCAGATTTCATCTCTGTGACCTATGGGGCAGGTGGATCAACGCGCGATCGCACCATCCGCATTACTTCAGAAATTACCGCTCGCACACATATCCCAACCGTCGCCCACTTAACCTGCGTGGGTTCTACTCGCGATGAGTTGATAGATATCTTGAGTAAGTATCGCGATGCTGGAATCAAAAGTATTTTGGCACTTCGCGGAGATCCAACAGGTGGACCACGTGCACCATGGAGTGCAACCCAAGGCGGACTCAATCACGCAGATGAGTTAGTAACTCTTGCGGCCGAATTTGGCGGATTTACTATCGGCGTTGCAGCATTTCCAGATGGGCATCCATCATCTGACGGAGACATCGATAAAGATGTTCAGGTACTCCTTGAGAAAGAGAAGCGCGGTGCCACATTTGCAACTACACAATTCTTCTTTGATGTAGATAAGTGGAAGATTCTTGTCGATAAGTTAGCTGCTCAAGGTTCTACCTTGCCGATTATTCCGGGAATTCTGCCAGTAACTAATGTGAAGCAACTTAATCGAATGGCCGAACTCAGCGGCGTTCCAATTCCTGATTCTATTTCAGATGCCTTCGCAAAGGTTGAAGCTAATCCTGATGATGTGCGCAAACTCGGCGTTGAGATTGCCACCGAGCTCTGCCAAGACTTACTTGAAGCAGGGGCACCCGGACTTCACTTCTACACAATGAATACCTCATCTGCCACCCGCGAGATTTATTCGCAGATTAAGGATGAGCGATGAAGGGCAATCCAATTTCTGAAAGGGAATTTAAAGAGCGATGGAGCGAACTCCACGGCGACGCAGATACTGAAGGCGTTGTTGGAGGCTGGCTTTCGTTTTCGTATCAAGCAGCGCGCGTTTGTGTAGCTCTTCGAATAACACCTAACTTCATAACTTTTCTCGGCCTCGGAACAGCGATTGCAATGGGTCTCTCTGAATACGCAGCGATTGCACTACTTCTACTTATCATCTCACTCTTCTTCGATGGAATCGATGGAAGCGTGGCAATTCTTCGCGGCACCGAAAGTAAATGGGGCGAGCTCCTTGATTCACTCGCCGATCGCATCTCTGAAGCTTTCTGGCTCTATATGGGTTGGCGCTTAGGTATTCCGGCTTGGGTTGTCATCACGATGTGGACGATTGCATCAACTCAGGAATATGCACGTGCACGTCTTGCATCCCTTGGTCATCGTGAAATTGGCGTTGTTACACCTACCGAGCGACCTGTGCGTGCAATCTTTATGGCATTTGCTTTGATCTTCTACATCTTTGATATTCCAGGAACGGTGCAACTTTCTTATGCGTTCTTGGCTCTTCTTACCTTTAGCTTCTTAAAGGTTATGAAGGTTGCTTCTCTAATATTGCGTTAGCCACCATTTCTGCGCTCAGGCCCACAAGTGGTAACCCACCACCGGGATGAGCGGAACCACCTACTAAGTACAGACCCTTAATCGGAGAGCGATTCTTGGCGCGAGCAAATGCAGAGCGGGCACCGTTACTTGAAGTTCCATAGATAGAACCACCCGGTGCATTAACGCTTGTCTGCAAATCTAACGGTGTGCGAATTTCGAGCACCTCAAGACGATTACGAATTGCAATTCCTTGTGACTCAATCTGATCAATAATGGTATTTGCATACTGGCGCTTAAAGTTCTCGTCACTCCAATCAAAGCCATCGCCGGTGGTGCTGTGGCGCGGAGCGTTCACTAATACAAACCAAGCCTCGTGGCCTTTATCTTTGACCATCAGTGGATCGCGAGGTGCACAGATATAAATAGTTGGTTTCTCAACTGGGGTCTTACTTGTGAAGATGGATTCAAATTCAACATCATAATCTTCAGGGAATAAGATGGTGTGATGTTCAAGAGGCTGGGCATCAGATGGTTTCAGACCAAGTAGAAGAGAGAATCCAGCAAGAGATGGTTCTTGTTTGGCCAGCTGCTTGCGAACCTTTACGACCTTATTAGTCGGTGCTAGTAATTTCTCATAGACAAATTGCGCATCGGCATTAGCAACGACTCGATCGAAACCCTGCTTATTGCCATGTACAACAACACCAGAGACGCGGCCTGCTGTGAGGGTTATTTCTTCAACGCGAGAGTTGAGCTGAATATCCACGCTTAACTTTTCGCAGCGCTCAGTGATCTTTTCTGACAGAGTTCCAATACCGCCCTTGATGTGCCAGGCACCGAATGCTTCTTCAACGAATGCGATTGTTGAAAGAACAGCAGGAGCTACGCGAGGATCAGAGCCGCTATAAGTTGCATATCGATCCATGATCTTCGCAAGATAGGGATTAGATATCGCGAGACCTCGTAGAGATTTCCATGGAGAAATCGTTTTTAAGTCACGAATCAAGCGAGGGCGCTTGAGTAGAGAAACTGTTGACTTTAGCTCTGACTCAATAAATGGTTCGCGCGAAACATCCCACATCGCTTCCGCCTGCAACATCACTCGGTTCCATTCGGCAGCTGCTTCAGCTCCGAATGATTCTTCAATCGATGTCAGCGTCTTCTTGCGAGATAGGTTGGCAAATTTCACTGATTTGCCGTCGTGGAATCGGTAATCAAAAGATGGATTTACTTCTTCAATTTCAAGAACGCGACCCATGACTTCACCTGTGCGCTGAAAGAAATCGCGGTAGACGGCAGGCAACGTTAGAAGAGAAGGGCCGGTATCAAATGCGTAGCGACCAATCCATTCAGTGCGGCACTTACCGCCGGTGCGATCGGATGCCTCAAAGATTGTGACTTGATGTCCAGCTTTTGCCAGACGTGCTGCTGTGCAGAGTCCGCCAATACCTGCGCCGATTACTGCAATCTTTTCAACCTTCTTTACCTTCCCTACATGGCCGGTCATACGGTGCGACCTTTCCACTGGATGGTGCCGCGCTTAGCCCATGAGTAGATGATCAGATAAATCAACAGAGCGCTTGAGAGCGGATGCAAGAATGCATAAATCGGATTACCTCGAGAACGAAATGCGCTGATCTCGCGAGAGAAAACTATGTAGGCGTAGATAAACCACCCAGTGAGATATCCATTGAAGATGAGGATGACAGGAAGAATTCCTGTGACAAAGATAAAGGCAACTGCGATAGCGGCACCGATGCGACCACCAAAGGCTTTCCAGAGTGACTTTCCATAGCCTTGTCGGATCTCGTCGAATGATCCATACATGCGAGTACTTGCGATTGATGAGCCTTCAGTGACTATACCCTTAAATCCAGCTGCGATAAGAGAGCGCGCAAGTTCGATGTCATCAAGGATTTGATTGCTCACTGATGTGAATCCATTGATCTTCTTAAGTGCACTTGAGCGTACGACAAAGAACTGACCATTAGCCACTGCAGTTGAGCGACGTGGATATTTCTCCGCAAGACGAAGAATGACGGTAGCCATCCAAGACCAATGCAGAAGTGGCTGAATTAACTTTTCGGAAAATGTCAGAGCAATCTGACGTGGGTAAGGAGAGATGAAATCGAGCTTCAGTCTTTCTAGCTGCGTAATTGAACGCATGATTGCATTGGGTTCAAGGCGCACATCAGCATCGAGAGTGATGATGTAATCCGATTCTGCTGCTTCATAACCTGATTGCAGTGCAGATACTTTGCCAAGCCATTCGGTGCGCAGGGCAGGGGAGTCAATTACTGTAAATCGTAAATCGCCACCAATGACTGTTTCTAGTAGCTGTGCTGTTTTATCCGTAGATCCATCGTTGATGATGATGAACTTCAAACTCTTGACGCCCATCTGTGAAACGAGCGCTGAGATGAATTCCGGGACATTCTCTGCTTCATTGCGCATCGGTACCAAGACTGTCACAGCCTTCTTGATCTCTTCATCTCTTTTAGGAATTCGAATCGTTAGAAAATTAATGAGCGAGATTGCAAAGATAAGAATTGAAAAGGAGAGAACGATTTGTGCCATTACAAATTAATCTTTATTGCCGAGCCAGCTTGAGAAGAAGTATGGAGTAAGCAGTCCACCCATAATCACTGTTCCGAAGAAAGCTAACCCTGGACGGTCAAAGAAGAAGAGATTTCCAACGAATCCGCCAAATAACGTCCAGAGCAGAAGTGCATCGACGGCTGCAAGCGAAGCCGCTTCCTTGCGACGCTCTTTCGGAAGAACGAGATTGAGAATTCCAACAATGACCAAACCTGCGAGCAACCAGCCGAAGGCATTTGATAGTGGAATATCTGGAGTAAAGGGAACGTGTGCGCCAGGTACTTCCCATGTCCAACGACCTGCGCCGACCATGAGGGGATCAAGGAAGAGATCCCAAGCTGCAAGTAATGCGCCTCCGTATAGAAAGACCCAATTGCCTGCGATACGGCGCGCAGCCATAAGTGCAGGGTGAACCATCATCACCCAAGCAAAAGGAACAACCAATGGAACACCAAAGAGTTGTGCGCCAAGAGAAGAGTCATATTCGTAGACACCAAATGGCCAACCGGTGTGGACTCCTAGAACTTCAATTCCCAATCCGAAGAGTGCGGTAATCGGTAGATATCGAGTTGAATACTTTGCACCGTATGAAAGATGGCCATGCACAACCATCGCGAGTGCGCCCACATAGATAGTTGCAATGGTTACCAAGCGCAGCGGTTCGCCTTCGATGAGTGGATATGAAATCTGCAGAAGAATGGTTAGCCCAACAAATAGGAAGAGAAAGTTTCTCGCTTGAGGAGAAATACCGCCACGACGCCTGCGGCGTGGGTTGTAATGGCGGATTGACATGGTCTAAGTCTGCCTTACTTCACTCGCGTTGCTGAAATCTCACCGCGCAGCTCGAGAACCTCAAAGCGCGCGAAGAGTTCTTCGCTATACCAGCCGATTGTCTCGGTCTGCTTAATGGCCACTTGATGCGCCTGGCCCTTATAGGCAAAGTCTCGAAGTGCAGCTGCTGATTTCCAGAGTGAGAAAGTTCCTTGCAAACCGATGGGCGCTTCACCAATTCCGATGGCCGTGATCAATCCAAGGGAGTTGTGAAGATCTGTGACTACGGGCGGCACCGCGCCCCAGAAGCGAAAGTTCTTATGCCACTTAATTCGCGCACGCGTGATTGCCGCAATCTGCGCATCGGGGCTTGAAAGCGGAGCAGTGAAGTCAAAAGGATTGGTCTTAGCCCACAAACCATGTGATGACAGAGGAGAAAGTACTGCGCGAAATTCTGAGGTCGATCTTTTGCGCCAGTTGGCAACAATTGCTGATGAATCGAAATCAGAGACTCGATTCTTATCAATGACCACGACCATTCCCCAGCGCGTTAAATCGGCGTCGCTAGGAGTAAATGTCTTGCCTGTGCCTGTGCCCAGCAGCTTCGAAAATGAAATTCCGGTGAACTTACGGCTACGCATGCGGTCAATTGCCATGGAGATAAAGGCGAAGGGAATACTCTTGCGAGCAATAGTAAAGAAGTAAGCGACGGTGACTTTCTCGGCGCTTTCCATAGTAAAAGGATACCCATGCTGCGCAAGAAGTTATTTGCTGAAATTCTCGGGACAGCCGTTCTCGTAGCCACCGTTGTTGGCTCGGGCATCATGGCGACCAACCTAAGCACAGACCTTGGCATCGACCTGCTGATAAATACCGCAGCAACAGTCTTCGTTCTCTACATTCTTATTACTCTCTTGGCGCCAATCAGCGGTGCTCACTTCAATCCGCTAGTCAGCGCAATTGCATATTTTCGTAGAGAGCTAAGCGCCGCTCACGCAATCGCTTTCTTCATTGCACAAATTCTTGGTGGCTCTCTCGGAGCAATCATCGCCAATCTCATGTTCGATCACCCTGCCATTAATCCTTCACAGAATGTAAGAAATGGCGCCAACCTTCTGCTCGGAGAAGTGGTTGCATCCGCGGGACTTATCTTCATTATTTTTCTAGCAGTTAAGCAGGGTATCGATAAGAAGATCCCACGCCTTGTTGCTGCATGGATTGGCGCTGCTTACTTCTTCACCTCATCCACATCATTTGCCAACCCTGCAGTCACGATTGCGCGCGCCCTGACAGACTCATTCTCAGGCATCAAGTTCTCTTCAGTTCCAGCATTTATTGCAGCTCAAATTGTGGGTGCAGTACTCGGATATTCGGGATTTAAATACCTCACCTCTAAATCAAAGTTAGGAAAGTAAATGAGCAAACCAACCGTTCTTTTCGTCTGCGTTCACAATGCTGGTCGCTCTCAGATGGCAGCAGGCTTCATGCGCGAACTTGGGCAAGGCCGCGTAGAAGTACTCTCTGCAGGATCTGCCCCTAAAGATTCAATCAATCCAATCGCTGTTGAAGCAATGGCAGAAGTTGGCATCGATATCGCAAATAACACACCTAAAGTCTTAACATCTGAAGCAGTTCAAGAATCAGATGCTGTCATCACTATGGGCTGCGGAGACGTTTGCCCGTTCTACCCAGGAAAGCGTTATGAAGATTGGGTACTCGATGATCCTGCAGGACAGGGCATTGAACCTGTTCGCGTGATTCGCGATGAGATTAAGGCGCGAGTAGAAAAGTTACTTGCAGAGCTGCTTGGCTAATCACCAACAACCATTGGTTGCGCTTTAGTGCAAGAAATAAGTTCTGCGTAACTTGTTGGATACACGGCATGCGGATGGCCGGATGCTGCCCATACAACTTCGTAATCGTTGAGAGCTTCATCGATCAAAGTTATTTCTGGATTTGATATCCAGCCGATGGGGGATACGCCGCCGACTGAGTAGCCAGAGACTTCCTTGACGTAGTTGGCATCTGCGCGACCGAGTTCAGGGATATTGAGATTCTTCGCAACGAGTTCAGTATCAACTCTGTGACGACCACTTGTGATGATCAGAAGTGGATTGCCGGATGGAAGCTTGAAGATCAATGATGATGCAATCTGCCCGACTTCGATACCAAGGCCATTTGCTGCATCGATTGCAGTGCGCGCAGTTTCGGCGAGAATATTTATCTCACCCTTAACGCCGAGAGAGTCAGCAGCTTCTTTGAAACGTTTAACTGCAGCCTTTTCGAGAATTCCATCCATATGCGAACTTTATGAGATAGCGTCGCGCTATGTCTCCGACTTTTACCCCGTACCAGCATGGAATTAGAGCACGTAATGCGCTCTGGGCAATCTTCTTCTTCATGGGAGTTGTCTCGATGGGTTGGGTTCCTCGTATCCCTGAGATCAAAGAGGCTATCGGCCTTACGAACTCTCAGTTGGGAATGGTCTTTATTGGAAGCACAATTGGTGCAGTTCTTGGTGCGCAGTTTGCAGGGCGTGCGATTCATACATTCGGCACAATGAAAGTTGTTTCAGGTGCCGTACTTGTGATGCCCGTGGGTCTGATCGGAATGGGAATCGCAGCAACTTTCACTCAGCTCTTCCTTGCACTCTTTGTAATGGGTTTTGGATATGCCAATTTGGATATCACGGGCAACACCGTGGCTGTCGAAGTTGAAAACTTGGTTAACCGTAAGTGGATGGTTTCATTCCACGGATGTTGGAGCGTTGGCGCATTTGCTACAACTGTATTGGGCGGATCAATTGCCCACTTTGTAGAACCACGTGAGAACTTAATTGGCGTTGGAATAGTTTCGGTTCTCTTCTTTGTTCCGCTCTCTCGCTATATGTTGCCGCCAGATTTAGATAACCATAAAGGTGACGATAAAGAGTCAGCTGCAAAGATTCCGCTCTTTGCAAAAGAGACTGCTCCACTGTGGTGGATGGGCTTCGGAATGCTTGGTGGTTTGATTGCGGAAGGATCAGCAAGCGACTGGGGCGCACTCCTTCTCAAAGACAGCATGGGCATCGGAAAGGGACTTAACGCTGCTGCCTTTGCTTCGTTCTCACTTGCGATGATCATTGCTCGCTTCTCAGGAGACTGGGCGCTGACAAAGTTTGGTCCAGCAGCAGTCGTTCGTATCGGTGGTTTTGGTGGTGCAATCATCTGGGGAAGTGCGATTGCAATTGCAGTTCCGCTTTCAGATTCGCATCCACTTCCAGCATTCATCATTATCAATATTGGTTTCGCCGCCGCTGGTCTAGGTATTGGGCCAATGTTCCCCGCATTTATCTTGGCGGCTAGTCGCATTCCTGGAATTGCACCAGGGGTTGCGATTGCGCGCGTAGGAGTAACAGGAATTGCTGGTTACTTTATTGGACCAACAATTACAGGTTTCCTTGCAGATATCTTCTCGTTGCCCGTGGCGATGTTCTATCCAGTTGCACTTCTTGCGATGGCAGGGCTCTTCTCGCGTGTAATTAAAGATTAAAGCCAAGTCTTTGCAAGGGTGAAGATTGAGACTGCGAAGAGCAGATAGGCAAATGCTTTACGTAGCGCAACAGGTGATGACTTTCCTGAGTAGTGCGATGCAATCTGCGCAATCACAATCGCAGCCCCTGCCATAAAGATTGGGATATGCCACTGCACATCAGCCCAGAGCGCGTGATGGCCGATAAATGAAATTAGAGAGTTAAGTGCAATGATGAGTAGTGATGTTCCTGCGGCAATTGCTTGCGGAGTTCCGAAGAAGAGAACAAGTACTGGAATAGCCAAGAAGCCGCCGCCGATTCCGAAGAGCCCTGTCATGGATCCGATAAGCAGTGACATCAGAATCAGAATGTGAAGTGGCATCCGCTTATGTTCTTCAAGTCTTGGTGGCCGCAGCATAGAAAAGCCAGCTAGAAGAAGAACAGCTGCAAAACCCGTGGTGATTACGCTGTCGGGAATGTGTTCTGCGATGAGTGCGAAACCGATATTGGTGATGAGGCCAATACCTGAAATAACAAAGGCATCTCGGTAAAGAATCTGCTTCTTGCGCGCTTTAGGAATAGCTCCCGATAACGCTGCAAGAAAGACAACGGCTAGTGCTGCGGTAGTTGCGAGCTTGGGTTCGAAGTCAAAGAGGTACATCAAGATTGGCACCGAGAGCATTGCTCCACCCGCTCCGATAAATCCAAGGACTGCTCCAATAAATGAACCAGCAAGTAGAGCGCCGAGGATTTCCATATAACTATCGTCTCAGGAGAATGGAAAAAGCCCCCCGATTTCTCGAGGGGCTTTTCGTGAACTTTAGATTAGAAATCGAAGAAGTTCAGGCTTCCAACGCTTGGACCGAACTCTGTGAGTGATCCGAATGCGATGAGTGCAAAGAGGATAAGAGCAGCGCCTGCAAGAGCGATGTCCTTGTTAAATGCGATCATTTCGTTCTGCTTAGCTGTTGGATCAGTTTCTTTCCAGAAGTTGTGGAAGATGACTGCAGCGAGGATAAGAGTGATAGCCAAGAGAAGTGCACCAAGGTCAACCCAGAGACCGATAGCGATATAGACGCCACCGAGAAGGAAGAAGAGGCCTGAAATAAGAACACCAAACTTTGCAGCTGGGAGCTTCTTGTACTTTGCGTAACCTGTCATCGCCTCAAGCTTTGCGAAGTGAGCGATACCTGATGTGATGAAGATGAAGGCGAAAAGGATTCGGCCTACGAGTAGAACTGCGTTCAATTGATTCTCCTAAGGATTAGCGGGTACTTACAGGATAAGAGTAGTTGAAATTTCAACTATCTCCCGCCACGCCACGCCGTTTTGCTCCCTGACAGGGGGGGTCGATCCACGCTCAATTCAGGCTCGGGTGGGGGGCCGCTTGCCCTTGTCAGACCTCTGGACTACTTTTCGAACATCTGTTCGAATTATCAACAGGCACCAAGGGGAAGTAGTAAAGATGTCAGCACAATCTGTACCAGCTCAAGTAATACCAGCACACGAAGTCGTATCCGATGGCGGCCTTACACCAATCGAATTCACCTTTAAGGGACGGCGCTTTCGCATCCATGCAGTGCTCTCGCGATGGTGCGAAGCCGGGGGATGGTGGAACCGCATTAGCGATGGCAAGTTCCGTCCCGACGATCAAGCGCGTGCTTTATGGACGGTCGAGGCAGCACCTATCGGTGCACTCACCACATTCCAACTCGAACGCGACGAAACAACGGGTCAATGGATTATTAGGGCCATCTAGTCATGAGCTTTATCCATCTGCGCACCGCAAGTGCGTACTCACTTAAATACGGAACAACGCAACCACGCGATTTAGTTGCGCGCGCATCAGAACTTGAAATGCCGGCGCTCGCACTCACTGATCGCGATGGGTTGGCTGGTGCAATCCGTTTTACCAAGGCATGTGTATCTCATGGCATCGCACCCATTATCGGAATCAATCTTCCGATTCGTATCGGCGATACATCAGCAACCTTACCGCGCGTTACCGTGCTTGCACATGGCGATGGCGGGTGGCGCAGCTTGGTCCGTCTCTACACAGGCCTGCAGATGAATTCACTCGATCGCACAGCGGTCTTAACACCTGAACTTCTTGAGAAATTTAGCGAGTACACATCTAACCTGCATTTATTGCATGGCCCCGAATCTCCAGTGTCACAGGCACTTGCCGTACATCGATTCGATGCAGCACTTGATATCTTCAATCAGACCCGCGATTTCTTTGCAGACCATGCCATCGAATGCGTATCGCACTTAGTCGGTGGCAGCGGACCGCGCTCTACGGCACATGCTGCGCGTTCACTCATCTTTGCGCGCGACAACGATATTGATGCGGTCATTACCAATGCGGTGCGTATGCGCGATCGCGCCGATGGACCAGTAGCCGATGTCCTCGATTGTGCACGCCAATTAGTTCCGCTGCATCCGCGCAACGTCGAACGCCGTAACTCTGAAGCTTTCTTAAAGAGTAGCGACGAGATGATTTCTCTCGCTGCCGAAATTGCGCGCGCTGCTGGTGAACGCACACCACGTGCGTTGCTTAAGACAACGCGACAGTGGGCAGAACGCGCAGTGCTTTCACCGCATCGCGATATTGGTTTAGGTGGAATTCATTTACCTGAACCCCATGTTGTTGGTGCAGATTCTCCTGCTGCAATGCGCGCACTACTGCGTACTCGTTCTGAGGCCGGAATCAATTGGCGCTATAACGATGGCGCCACCATCGCAAAGGCACGTGCGCGACTCGATGACGAACTCGCCATCGTTGCAACCCTGGGCTACGAGTCTTACTTCTTAACCGTTGCCGACATTACCGATATGGCGCGCGCTACCGATATCCGTGTTGCAGCACGTGGCAGCGGTGCAGGTTCTCTTATCTGTCATCTGCTTGGAATATCTGGCGTTGATCCCATGCAACATGGTTTATTGATGGAGCGCTTCTGTTCACCGCTTCGCCGCGCACTTCCTGATATCGATATCGATGTTGAATCCGCACGCCGCCTTGAAATCTACGAGATGGTCTTTAAACGATATGGCGCACAAGATTGGAGCAAGCCAGGGCTGGTATCGCGTTGTGCAACCGTTGCAATGGTCGATACCTACCGGGCGCGCAATGCAATCCGCGATGCAGGGGCAGCACTTGGCATGCCTGCAATGGAGATTGATCTCCTTGCAAAATCAATGCCCCATATTCGCGCCGGCAATATCGATGCAGCGCTTAACTCGTTGCCTGAACTGAAGAACCTCAATACATCGGCGCCTCTTACCCGCGCCACTATCGCTCTTGCTGCACGCCTCGATGGTTTGCCTCGTCACTTAGCGATGCACCCATGCGCGATGGTCTTATCTGATGCAGCATTTCTTGATCGCGCACCAGTGCAGATCAATGCCGGCGGTTTTCCTATGGTCGAATTCGATAAAGATGATGTTGAAGATATTGGTTTACTTAAACTCGACATCTTGGGTGTGCGCATGCAATCTGCCATCGCGCATGCAGTACATGAAATTAAACGGGTTGAAGAGAAAGAGATTGATATCGATGCAGTAGCGCTCGATGATTCTGATACCTACGAACTGATTCAATCAACGCGCACCTTGGGTATCTTCCAAGTTGAAAGCCCCGGACAACGCGAACTCGTCGGAAAACTTGAGCCACGCACCTTCAATGATTTGATTATCGATATCTCACTCTTTAGGCCAGGGCCGGTAAAGAGCGACATGATTCGCCCGTTCCTTGAAGCTCGCCACGGTTTTCATCCAGCGCAGATCATTCACCCTGATTTGTTGCCGATTTTGTCTGAAACCGAAGGCGTTGTTGTCTTTCACGAACAAGTGATTTCGATTATCTCTGTCATGACAGGTATTTCATTGGCCGCAGCTGATGAAAAGCGCAGAGCGCTGGGGGATAGGGCTGGCCAACAAGAGGTCTGCGATTGGTTCTTTCCTGCTGCAACCGAACGTGGCTACGAACTCAAAGTCATCACTGAAATCTGGGATGTTCTGCGCGCCTTTGCATCCTTTGGTTTCTGTAAAGCACATGCAGCCGCCTTTGCTCTGCCCACATATCAATCGGCATGGCTTAAGACTCATCACCCTGCAGCTTTTATCGCAGGTGTACTCACGCACGATCCCGGTATGTATCCCAAGCGGTTGCTGCTCGATGAAGCGCGCCAGATGGGTGTGGGTATCGCGCCCCTTGATATCAATAAATCTTCTACCGATTATCACGTCGAACGCACACTCGATGGCGATGCAATCCGTATCGCTTTCTCAACCGTTGCAGGAATATCGGATAAAGAAATTACATCCATCATTGCTGGCCAGCCCTATATCGATCTCGCCGATTTCTATCGCAGATCAGGTGCATCAGTGCCAGTGATTGAAAACCTCATCATGACCGGTGCATTTGATTCAGTGCACACCAATCAACGTGACTTACTTTTACATTTCAGCGACCTGCAGAAATCACCGGTCACACACCTTCCTGGCTCGCAGTTGACCTTTGGTTTTGCTGCCCCTGCTCTTGAAAGCAGCGGGCTGCAGCCATTGAATACTGCAGAAAAAGTGCGCAGCGAAGTCGAACGGCTAGGCATGGATGTCACTCAACATATGCTCTCTTTCTACGCACCGTTCCTCAATGCAATCGGTGCCGTGAAATCTTCTGACTTACTTTCGCATCGTTCCAAATCATCAGTGCTGGTCGCCGGAGTCAAAGTCGCATTACAAACGCCACCAGTGCGTTCAGGTCGCCGCGTTATCTTCTTAACTCTTGATGATGGTTATGGCTGCAGCGATTCAACATTCTTTCCTGATGCACAAGTCGATCATGCATCAACGCTCTATTCGACATCACTTCTTCTGGTGCGCGGTGAGACCCGTCGTACCGGTGCCCGTGGAATCTCGATTCGCGCAACAGCAGTGTGGGACTTGCGCCTGGCTTACGAAAAATGGCGTAGCCAAACAGATAGTGTGGCGATATGACGACCGACGAAATACAGGAGCCAACAATCCTGCACGTCGATATGGATGCCTTCTATGCATCTGTCGCCGAACTCGATAATCCGCAATATAAAGGTAGAGCGCTCGTTGTTGGCGCTGGTGTTCGTGGCGTTGTCTTGTCAGCAAATTACGAAGCTCGCAAATTTGGAATCCGTGCTGCCATGCCAGTGGGACGCGCAAAGCGAATGGCGCCCCATGCAATCTTTATCGCACCAGAACACCACAGATACTCTGAAATTTCTGAACGCGTGATGGCGATCTTTAATTCATATACACCGCTGGTTGAACCCATCTCACTTGATGAAGCATTTCTCGATGTCACAGGTTCGCAGAAGTTATTTGGAGCAGGTCGTGAAATCGCTGCAAAGATTCGTGCGCAAGTAGAGAAAGAAGAAGGCATCACATGCTCTGTCGGCATCGCGCCCTCTAAATTCATTGCAAAATTAGCATCGCAACATTGCAAACCTAATGGCATGCTTGAAATTAAATCTGACCGTATTCTCGAATTCCTACATCCACTTCCTGTGCGCGCAATATGGGGAGTAGGGCCAAAGACTGCTGAGTCCCTTGATCGCTTAGGGCT
>JBJONB010000024.1:0-13740 GCA_046052045.1 Actinomycetota bacterium
GTCAGCAAGTGCATGATTGCAAATGCATAACCAGCTGGCCCAAGGCCTGCACCAAGAATCATGTAGCCAATCTGAGACATCGTTGAAGCTGCAAGAGCTTTCTTGATGTCATCTTTTGCAGTACCGACAAGTGCACCAAACATCAATGTAATCGCACCGACGATAACGACGAGCAACTGCGCAGTTGGCGCAGCATCAAAGATGAAGTTTGATCGGACAATCAGGTAAACGCCCGCTGTAACCATTGTCGCTGCGTGGATAAGTGCTGATACAGGTGTTGGACCTGCCATTGCGTCTCCAAGCCATGCCTGCAATGGGAATTGCGCAGACTTTCCAGCCGCTGCTACCAGCAACATAATTCCAATCGCAGTAAGTGCTGCCTTTGAAGCGGTATGTGAGGCTTCTTCAACGCCATCAAAAGTCACTGTTCCGAGCGCGGCAAAAGAGATCATGATGGCGAATGAGAGCCCCATATCTCCAACACGGTTCATCACAAATGCCTTCTTTGATGCGGTGGCATATGCCGGCTTCTGGTTCCAGAAACCAATCAAGAGATAGGAAGCAAGGCCTACGCCTTCCCAACCGACATAGAGGTTGAGATAGGAATCGCCAAGAACCAAGAGGAGCATCGCTGCAATAAAGAGGTTGAGATATGCGAAGAAGCGACGACGGTTTGCATCGTGTGACATGTAGGAAATTGAGTAGATATGAATCAGCGTTCCGACACCTGTAATGAGAAGTACGAAGCAGATGGAGAGCTGATCCAAGAGAAGACCCGCATCAACATTAAAGGTACCAACGTTGATCCAGCTAAAAAGCTTCTGAGATACAGCGCGCTCTTCTGTTGGGCGATCTAGCATCAATGAGAGCTGGTAGAGACCAACAGCAAATGAGCTAGCTGACATAGCTGTGGCTAGTAGATGCCCCCACTTATCTGAGCGACGTCCTGCAAGAAGCAGAACTGTTGCGCCAAATAATGGAAGTGCAATCAAGTACACGAGTGAAGTTGAGGGAGTCATTGTTATCGCTTCAACAAACTAGCATCATCGACAGATGCTGATCGGCGTGAACGGTAAATCGCGACGATAATTGCAAGGCCAACTACAACTTCGCAGGCAGCTACAACCATCGTGAAGAAGGCAATTACCTGTCCATCGAGAGTTCCATTAATTCGTGAGAAAGTTACGAGAGTTAGGTTTGCGGCGTTAAGCATGAGCTCGATGCACATGAAGACAACGATTGCATTACGGCGAACAACTACGCCAACAGCGCCAATTGTGAAGAGCAGGGCTGAGAGGTAGAGATAGTTATACGGATTCATTACTTCTCCTCCGTCACAGTGTTATCAACTTCGCTGAGTTCGAATTGAGTTGAATCCAACATATCTCCACGAGCCTTGAGGGTTGCAGAAATTGAGTTAGGGGCAGCGCTTCCATCTGGAAGAAGCGCTGGAACATCGACAGCATTGTGGCGAGCAAAGACACCTGGGTTAGGTAGTCCGGCTGCGCTTCCAAGAGATTCACCGCGGAAGCGAGCAATCGCTTGTTCGCGTTGTGTAACGCGAGGAACCGCACGCTGGTGATGAGCAAGAACCATTGCGCCAAGGGCTGCAGTAATCAGAAGCGCTGAAACAACTTCGAATGGGAAGACATATGTAGAGAATAGAAGTTGAGCAAGTGCCTCAACATTTCCTTCACTATTGGCTTGAGTGAGGCCGTAAGCATCGTGGCCAAGTGTTGCTCGACCAATCAGTGAAACCAATAGCCCACCAAATCCAATTGCTGCTGTGATTGCGATTGGACGTAAACCTGGGATTGTTTCGGTGAGTGAATCTGATGCATCAACACCAACCAGCATGAGGATAAAGAGGAAGAGCATCATGACTGCGCCTGTGTAGACAACAATCTGAACAATTCCAAGGAAGAGCGCATCTTGTGCGATGTAGAAAATTGCCAATGTGATCATGACCCACGCAAGAAGTAGTGCTGAGTGAACAGCCTTCTTTACAAGAAGCATTCCGAGAGCCGCCACAACTGAAAGTGGGGCAAGAACCCAGAACATAATCGCTTCAGGAGTTTGAATCGTTAACATTAATTCGCTCCCTGACTTGGATGAGCTTCTTTCACATCACCGTTGTAATAGTTGGTATCTGTCATACCTGGATACATGGGATGTGGAGGCATCAACATTCCTTGGCGAAGTGGTGCAAGAAGATCTTCCTTCTCGAAGATCAACTTCTCACGCTTATCGTCAGCAAGTTCGTATTCGTTTGTCATTGTCAGCGCACGTGTTGGACACGCTTCAACGCAGAGACCACAGAAGATGCAACGAAGATAGTTAATTTGATAGACGGCACCATGGCGTTCGCCTGGTGAAAGCTGATTTCCTGGAGTGTTATTTCCACCTTCAACGAAGATTGCATCTGCTGGGCATGCCCACGCACAGAGTTCGCAACCGATGCACTTTTCTAGCCCATCAGGGTGGCGGTTAAGTTGGTGGCGTCCGTGGAAACGTGGCGCTGTTGGTGCCTTTACATCTGGATACTGAACAGTTTGGTTCTTCTTAAACATCGTTGAGAAGGTGACCCAGAAACCCTTTGCCTGTTGTGCAAGAGATGCTGGCCCTGGCTGTTCTACTTCTGTAAATGGAACAGAGTTGATATCTGCTTGGCCTGAGCTCTTCTTCTCAATATCCATCTGGTCGTTGAAGTCAGTCATTACTTGCCCCCTGAGACATTGATGGATTTAACTTGTGGCAAAGATGGAACTGGGAAGTTTGGCGCTTCACCTTCAGGTAGATCGACAGCGCGCACCTTCTCTTTATTACGCTCAAAGAGTGAGCTGGCAGCCATTACGAGAATGACTACACCTGTTGCGAAAGCGATGATTGCAGAACGTGACGCACCTTCTTGTTGAAGGACGCGGAGAGTTGCAACAATCAAGATCCAGATAAGTGAGACAGGAATCAAAACCTTCCAGCCAAACTTCATGAACTGGTCGTAGCGAAGACGCGGGAGTGAACCACGTAGCCACATAAAGATAAAGAAAAAGAAGTTAACTTTGGCGAAGAACCAAATAAGTGTGAACCAGCCACCGAGCCACTGCTCTGTGAAGCCAAGGCCTGGAAGTGCGTGATATCCGCCCAAGAAGAGCGTTGATGCAAGTGCAGAAACAGCGATGATATTTACATATTCTGCAAGGAAGAAGAGTGCGAATTTAAGCGATGAATACTCAGTGTGGAATCCACCTACGAGTTCGCCTTCAGCTTCAGCTAAGTCAAAAGGAGCACGGTTGGTTTCGCCAACCATTGAGATCACATAGATAACAAATGATGGGAAGAGAACTACTGCATTCCAAATGTGCTGATGCTGTGAATCGACAATGACTGATGTGGACATTGAGCCCGCGTAGATAAAGACAGCAACGAGTGAGAGACCCATCGCTACCTCATATGAAATGACCTGAGCACTTGAGCGCAGACCACCGAGAAGTGGGTAGGTAGATCCTGAAGACCAGCCAGCGAGAACTACGCCATAAACACCGATTGATGTAACAGCCAAAATGTAGAGAACGCCTACTGGAAGATCTGTAAGTTGAAGAGCGGTCTTATGACCGAAGAGATTTACAACGCCTGTCATTGGAATAACTGCGAAGGACATAAAGCACATTGCTGTTGCAATGATTGGAGCAATAATGAAAACGACCTTATCGGCAGCTGCAGGAATGATGTCTTCCTTGAGCGCAAGCTTTACGCCATCAGATAGTGATTGAAGAAGGCCTGCTGGGCCGACACGGTTAGGGCCGGTACGAAGTTGCATCTTTGCAAGGACGCGACGTTCGGTCCAAACAGCCATCAGGGTAGCAAGTACGCAGATACCAAAGACCATCACGGCCTTTACCGCGATGATCCAACCTGGATCTGTTCCGAGAAGTTCTGCCGTTGTCATGCCTTCACCACCGTAACTACATCGCCATGTACCGCATCGAGTGCAACAAGTGTTTGAGACGCAAATGAATTACGTGGAATCCACACTGCATCTTCATGGATATCTTCGACAAGTACTGGAATAGTGATTGATCCGTGCGCATTTGAAACACGAACTTGCTGGCCTGTTGCAACGCCAATTGATTCGGCACGCTTTGGTGAAATCACTGCAACTGTTGGGCGACGCGTGCCAGCCAAATTATCTTCACCCTTTTGCAAGCTGCCCATATCGAGCAAGCGACGCCATGAAGAAAGTAGTGCGTCATTGCCTGAAACAGACTTTGCTGTTCCAGGTGCGACAGGAGCGAGTTGTACTCGCGCTCCATCCCATGAACCAAGTTGGTTAAATTCGCGAGCTGATGAAGTAACTGTGCCAAGTGAAATTGGATTACCCAGAGCATCTGCAAGCATTGAAAGAATGCGAACATCGCTACGGTTATGAGAGTCAGCAACTGCTGAATCAAAGACACGTGCGCGGCCTTCCCAGTTAAGGAAGCTTCCACTCTTTTCTGTAATAGCTGCTACAGGCAACACAACATCTGCGACGGCTGTTACTGAGCTTGGTGCAATCTCAAGTGAGACAACGAATGACTTCTTGAGTGCATCGAGCGCTGTACGAGAATGTGGAAGATCGTGTGCATCTACGCCACCAACGACAACTGCATCGAGATCACCTGATGCAAGCGCATCGATGATTTCTGTAGATGTGCGACCTGGTGTTGCAGGAAGTGAATCGACTCCCCATGCTGCAGCGATATCAACGCGAGCTGCTGCATCAGTAATTGGACGACCGCCAGGAAGAACTATGCCGAGTGCGCCTGCTTCGAGTGCACCGCGTTCGCCTGCGCGACGTGGAATATAAGCAATCTTTGCACCAGTCTTTGTAGCAAGGGCAGCAACTGCTGAGAAGAGCCCTGCGCTTTCAGATGCGCGTTCGCCTACGAGAATGACTGACTTTGCAGTGAGGGCAAGACCTGCAACTGCACCAGCTTCGGCGCCAGGAGCGACCTTAATGAAATCAGCCTTGAGCTTATCCATTGCGATTGAACCCTTAGTGGCAATAGCTGAAACCTTGAGTCCGCGCTTCTTAAAGTTCTTATTGAGGCGCAAGAAGACGATTGGTGATTCTTCTTCTGGTTCGAATGCAATAAGTGCAACATGATCTGCTGCATCGATATCGCGGTAAGTAGTTGATGATCCCGCAACGTGAGCTGCAAGGAAGTCGCGCTCTTCATCAGATGTAACGCGAGCACGGTAATCAATATCGTTAGTACCAAGTGCAAGACGTGCAAACTTTGAATAACCGTAAGCATCTTCAGTTGTAACGCGTCCACCAGTAAGAACTGCGGCGCGCTTTCCCTTAAGACCTGCAGCAGCTGCCGCAAGAGCTTCAGGCCATGAAGCTTGTACGAGTTCGCCAGCTGAATTGCGAACGAGTGGGTGCGTAAGGCGATCGAGCGCAGTTACATATTTAAATGCCCAGCGACCCTTATCGCAGTTCCACTCTTCGTTAACAGAAGGGTCATCACCAGCAAGGCGGCGAAGTGTCTTTCCGCGACGAACGTCGGTACGCATATCGCAACCTGATGCGCAGTGTTCACATGCAGATGGTGTTGAAACTAAATCGAATGGGCGTGCACGGAATCGGTATGAAGCACCAGTAAGTGCGCCCACCGGACAGATCTGAACTGTGTTACCTGAGAAGTAAGACTTAAACGGATCGTTCTCGTAGATGCCCACTTGCTGAAGTGCGCCACGTTCATTGAGAGTAATAAATGGATCTGATGCAATTTGTGCAGAGAAGCGAGTACAACGTGCGCAGAGAACGCAACGTTCGCGGTCGAGCAGAACAGAAGATGAAATATTGATCGGCTTCTCAAAGGTGCGCTTGTAACCATCGAGGCGTGCATCTGCACGGCCATTACTCATCGCCTGGTTCTGAAGTGGGCATTCGCCGCCCTTATCGCACACTGGGCAATCGAGTGGGTGGTTTCCAAGAAGAAGTTCCATCACACCCTTCTGCGCCTTATCTGCAACAGGTGAAGTGAGCTGAGTCTTAACAATCATGTTTGGTTCTACAGGAATGGTGCAAGAAGCTTGTGGCTTAGGGAATGCACGACCGTTGATTTCAACATCGACAAGACACTGGCGGCATGCACCGACTGGATCAAGAAGTGGGTGGTCGCAGAAACGTGGAATCTGAATTCCGAGTTTCTCGGCTGCACGAATGATGAGCGTTCCCTTTGGAACAGAGACTTCAAAACCATCGATAACGACAGTGATCATCTCAACTGCGACTGCTGAATCTTGAGTAGTAGTCATTAGTTCACCGCCCCTGCAAAGAGTGTGGACTTAACAGGATCGAATGGGCATGCACCGTTTGTCACGTGTGCGATGTATTCGTCGCGGAAGTACTTAATTGAAGAAGTGATTGGTGAGGTTGCGCCATCACCGAGTGCGCAGAATGAACGGCCCATGATGTTGTCGCAGAGATCGAGCAACTTCTCGAGATCTGCTTCAGTACCTGTTCCATTTTCGAGATCGCGAAGAATCTGTACCAACCACCAAGTGCCTTCACGACATGGTGTGCACTTTCCGCAAGATTCGTGCTTGTAGAACTCTGTCCAGCGAAGTACTGCGCGAACAACGCATGTGGTCTCATCAAAAATTTGTAGAGCCTTTGTGCCAAGCATTGAACCAGCGGCGGCAACACCTTCGTAATCCAAAGGAATATCTAGGTGCGCATCTGTGAAGAGTGGAGTTGAAGATCCACCAGGAGTCCAGAACTTGAGCTTATGTCCGTTACGAATTCCACCTGCGAGATCAAGAATTTCGCGAAGAGTAATTCCAAGTGGAGCTTCAAACTGCCCAGGGTTATTTACATGTCCTGAGAGTGAGTAAAGAGTTGCACCCTTTGACTTTTCTGTACCCATTGATTGGTACCACTCTGCACCGTTATTAATGATTGCAGGAACTGCAGAAATTGATTCGACGTTATTGACCACTGTTGGGCGGGCATAAAGACCAGCAATTGCGGGGAACGGTGGGCGAAGACGTGGTTGGCCGCGGAAACCTTCGAGTGAATCAAGGAGCGCTGTTTCTTCTCCGCAGATATATGCACCAGCACCGATATGAAGTGTGAGGTCGATTCCGTTACCGAGATGTCCCGCCTTGTATGCATCTGCAATTGCAGCGTTTACGCGACGAGCGACGTGAGTAACTTCGCCACGAATATAAATGAATGCGTGCTTTGCGCGAATTGCATGGCTTGCGATGATGCAACCTTCGACAAGAACATGTGGGTTAGCCATAAGAAGTGGCATGTCCTTACAAGTTCCTGGTTCTGATTCATCAGCATTAACAACTAAGTAGTGATCTTTATCGTCACCTTGTGGGATGAAGCCCCACTTCATTCCAGTTGGGAAGCCTGCGCCACCGCGACCGCGTAGTCCTGAATCTTTAACAAGTTGAATAACAGCATCAGGATCCATTGCTAGGGCCTTCTTTGATGCTGTGTAACCACCGTTACGTGTGTAAGCCTCGATGGTAAATGAATCTGCTTGATCCCAATGTGCAGAAAGGATGGGAGTTAACTTTGACATTACTTTCCTTCCTTCGAAAGCTTAAGTCCGAGAAGAGTTGCTTCTCCTGCTTGAACACCTTCACGAGCAAGTCCGTCATCGAGACCTGCAAGAACTGCTGATGCTTCTTTATATGTAACAAGCTTCTTTGGACCACGAGTTGGAGCTGGTGGGTTTCCTGCACGTGCACCATCGACAAGAGCCTTTGCAGATTCAACTGTCTGGTTGTCGTAGAACTCCCAGTTAGCCATGACTACAGGTGCGTAATCGCAAGCAGCGTTGCACTCAATGTGTTCGAGTGAAACTTTTCCATCAGCTGTAACGCCATCATTTTCAACGCCGAGGTGCTCTTTAAGCGCTGAGAAGATTGCATCTCCACCCATGACTGCGCACAAAGTATTTGTACAAACACCTACGTGGTACTCGCCTACTGGCTTGCGCTTGTACTGAGTGTAGAAAGTAGCAACAGCAGATACTTCAGCTGTTTCAATCACAAGAAGATCTGCAATTGTTTCGATACCTTCATTTGTGACATATCCAGAAACTGATTGCACGTAGTGAAGTAAAGGCATGATCGCAGAACGGCTACGTGGGTAGCGCTTAATAATTTTCTGCATCAGGTCGCGATCTAGAGTCATCGGTCAACGCCTCCCATAACTGGATCGATAGATGCGACAGCGCCGATGATGTCAGCGACCATGCCGCCTTCGCTCATTGCTGATGTTGATTGCAAGTTGTTAAAAGATGGTTCGCGGAAGTGAACACGGTATGGACGTGTTCCACCGTCAGAGACAACGTGTGCCGCAAGTTCACCGCGAGGTGATTCAACTGCTGCATATGCCTGTCCTGCTGGAACGCGGAAACCTTCGGTAACAAGTTTGAAGTGATGGATAAGTGATTCCATCGATGAACCCATGATTTCGCGGATGTGATCGAGTGAGTTTCCAAGTCCATCTGCGCCAAGTGCAAGCTGTGCGGGCCATGCAATCTTCTTATCGGCGACCATCACTGGCTGTCCTTCAAGTTTGTCGAGCTTATCTGCTGCTTGTTCGATGATGCGAAGTGATTGTTCGAGTTCTGCCATACGTACCAAGAAGCGACCGTAAACATCTGCAGTATCTGCTGTGATGACATCGAATTCGTAATTTTCATAACCACAGTAAGGCTGCATCTTGCGAAGATCCCAAGGAAGTCCTGCAGAACGAAGTACTGGTCCTGTGATTCCAAGAGTGGTGCAACCAGCAAGATCGAGATAACCAATTCCTTCGGTGCGCTTCATCCAGATTGTGTTTCCAATAAGAAGCTTTGCGTTATCTTCAAAGTTCTTGCGAAGGTTCTTTACGACTTCGCGAATCTTTGTTGTCATACCTGCTGGAAGATCTTGTGAAACCCCACCTGGGCGGACATAGGCCATATTCATGCGAAGGCCAGTGATTTCTTCGAAGGTATCGAGAACGATTTCGCGATCGCGGAAAGCAAAGAACATTGGGCCCATTGCACCGAGTTCGAGGGCACCTGTTCCGAGTGCAACCATGTGTGAAGAAATTCGATTGAGCTCCATCATCATGACGCGGATTACAGATGCGCGCTCTGGGATGTCGTTGGTGATTCCAAGAAGCTTCTCTACAGCGAGGCAGTAAGCAGTTTCGTTGAAGATTGGCGCCAAGTAATCCATACGAGTTGCAAATGTGACCGCTTGAGTCCAGTTGCGGAATTCGATGTTTTTCTCGATTCCAGTGTGGAGATAACCAATACCTGTACGTACTTCAGTAACGGTTTCGCCTTCGAGTTCAAGAACAAGGCGAAGCACACCGTGAGTTGATGGGTGCTGAGGACCCATGTTTACGATGATGCGCTCTTCTTTAGATTCACCGATTTCAGAGACGAGTGAATCCCAATCGCCGCCAGTTACTGAGAAGACAGTGCCTTCAGTAGTTTCGCGTGATGATGCGTATGGATCAAGCTTTGGATCAAATGTGGTCATCGGTAGCTCCTGCGATTTGAAGGTGCAGGTGTTGTTGCGCCCTTGTATTCGACTGCAATTCCACCGAGTGGGTAATCCTTACGTTGTGGATGTCCATCCCAGTCATCTGGCATCAAGATGCGGGTAAGTCCTGGATGGCCATCAAAGATGATTCCGAACATGTCGAAAGTTTCGCGCTCATGCCAGTTATTTCCTGCCCATACTTCAACAAGTGATGGAATGTGTGGATCAAGTTCTGATGTTGCAACTTCAAGACGAACGCGCTGGTTCTTTGTCATGGAAAGCAATGGATACAGCGCAACGAGTTCTGCACCTGTGCGATCTGGGTAGTGAACGCCAGATACACCCATGCACATTTCAAACTTCAACTTATCGCGCAAGATAAGTGCGACTTCGAGAAGTCGTGACTTCTTGACATGCAATGTAAGTTCGCCGCGATCAACAACAACGCGAGTAATTGCATCTGCGAAATCTGGATATGCGCGCTCGAGGTCATCGGCGACATCATCAAAATATCCGCCGTAGGGACGTTCGGTTGAGCCAGTAGAGGCTGCTGTGCGGACAAGGCCGCCGTATCCTGAAGTATCTCCAGTGCCTGCGGCGCCGAACATACCTGTCTGATCTTGAGTCATTTACGCCAGCAACCCCTTCATTTGAATGGTTGGCTTGGCATTAAGAGCAGCAAGTTCAACTTCCTTGATAATCGCTTCGCGATTTGGACCGAGCTTTGTATCGCCAATAAGAGTGTGTAGCTTGATGATTGCATCCATCAACTGTTCTGGACGTGGTGGGCAACCTGGCAAGTAAATATCAACAGGAACAATGTGATCGACGCCTTGAACAATTGCGTAGTTATTAAACATTCCACCTGAAGATGCACATGCACCCATTGAGATAACCCACTTTGGCGCTGTCATTTGATCATAAATCTGACGAAGTACTGGAGCCATCTTCTGTGAAACGCGACCTGCAACGATCATGAGATCTGCTTGGCGCGGTGATGCAGAAAAACGTTCCATACCGAAACGAGAAATATCGTGCTTAGGTGCTGAACCCAGCGCCATCATTTCAATTGCGCAACATGCAAGACCAAATGTTGCAGGCCAGACAGAGCTCTTGCGCATGTAACCGGCAAGACCTTCGACGGTTGAAAGTAAAACTCCGCTTGGTAACTTATCTTCTAGACCCACGAATTAATCCCATTCCAATCCGCCGCGACGCCACACATATGCATATGCGATGAAGACTGTTCCAATAAAAATTGCCATTTCAACTAATCCGAAAAGTCCGAGCTTGTCGAAGGTAACTGCCCATGGATATAGAAATACGATTTCAATATCGAAGACAATAAAGAGCATTGCAGTAAGGAAGTACTTCACTGGGAAGCGTCCGCCTTGAAGTGCTTGTGGTGATGGTTCGATTCCGCACTCGTATGCTTCTTGCTTAGCGCGGTTGTAGCGTGCAGGTCCGGTCACGGCTGCAATTCCTACGGAGAATGCTGCGAATCCGAAGCCGATAGCGAAGATCACCAGAATCGGGATATATGGATTTGCGCTCACGAGCGAAATCCTAAGCGTTGGCAGAAGCCAATCAAACCGTTACGCCTTGCGGGCTTTGTGAACTGCGACAACTCCACCGGTGAGGTTGGTCCAGGTGACATTGGTCCAACCGGCGGCCTCGATTTGGGCTGCGAGCGCCTTTTGATCTGGCCATGCCCGGATTGATTCAGCAAGATAGATATAGGCATCTGGATTTGATGAAGTCTTGCGGGCGACCCAAGGTAGGGCGCGCATCAGGTAATTGGTATAAATAGTACGAAACGGACGCCAGGTAGGGCTTGAGAACTCTGCAACGACCAGGTGTCCCCCAGGCTTGACGACCCTGAGCATCTCAGCGAGCGCCTTAGCGGTGTTCTGGGTGTTTCGAAGGCCAAAAGAGATGGTGGCAGTATCGAATTCATTGGCGGCAAAGGGAAGATTGAGGGCATCAGCCTTGGTAAATGGCAGGTGCGGGCGGGCTTTGCGGCCTGCAGCCAACATTCCCTCGCTGAAATCAGCTGGGATCACATCAGCACCTGCTGCGGCCAAGGGTTCTGAGCTTGAGCCTGTTCCAGCTGCTAAATCGAGGATCTTCTGCCCAGGACGCGGAGCGATGATCTTGGTCGTCGCCTTACGCCAGGCCTTGGTACGGCCCAGACTAAGAAGGTCGTTGACGAGGTCATAGCGCTTAGCGACGCCATCGAACATTGCGGCGACTTCGTCGGGATTCTTATCCATATTGGCGCGTGACATGCGCATATTGTCGCTGAGAGTAGGCTCTGCGCACAACTTGTAACGAAAGAGGGATCTTGCCGATGTCACTTCACTCTGGCTCACTCCGCGCAACAGTTTTCCCGCGCAGTACTGCACTGACTGAGGCGCTATTTGTCGTTGGTGGAATCGGCTTCATCTCTTTGCTCGCTCAGATTGCAATTCCAGTTCCAGGATCACCGGTTCCTGTCACAGGTCAGACTCTCGCTGTTCTGCTTATTGGAACAACGTACGGTGCTCGCCTTGGATTTATTACTTTCGCTACTTATCTATTGGCCGGAATCGCTGGAGCTCCAATCTTCGCTCCATCTGCAACATCGGCAAACCACGGACTCGATCGTCTTCTTGGCGCAACAGGTGGATATCTTGTTGGAATGCTCGTTGCATCTCTTCTCCTTGGATACCTTGCAGATCGAAAAGCAGATCAAAAGTTCCGTACATCTTTTCCTGCACTCTTACTTGGCGACCTTGTTATATTCACATTTGGTCTTGCCTGGCTTCATGCTTCCCTTGATATGACATGGGCTGCAACATTTAAGGCAGGCCTTTCTCCATTTATTCTTGGTGAAGCTCTCAAGATTGCAATCACTGCAACTTCACTTCCGCTTGTATGGCGAAAAATTTCACGTAGCCTCAATCGCTAAATGGCTTCACTTATCCCCGTCACCACATCTCGAATTGGTGAACACCTTCCACTTCTAGATCTTCTTAGTAACGATGCACCTTTGTCGTGGGTTCGAAACGGTGAAGGCCTTGTGGGCTGGGGAGTTCACGCAACAACAAAGGTAAGCGGGCGCAATCGTTTTGAAGATGCGCGCGAATGGTGGCACCACCAACTCGAAACTTTCGCAGTTGCTAACTCTGTTCACGGAAGTGGTACTGGTCCAGTTCTCTTCACATCGTTCTCTTTCGATCGCAATGAAGAATCTGTCCTTGTTATTCCTAAAGTTGTAGTCGGTCGAAAGGGCTCACAATCGTGGATCACGTGGATTGGTGATTCACCGCAGCCAGTTCTCCCTGAATCCCCCGCTGAATTTTCTCAAGGCGCCTTCACATTTGGCGATGGAAGTATCTCTACCTCCGCATGGAAAGAGCGCGTTGCTGAAGCGATTAAACGCATTGAGAAGAACGGAGTCGACAAGGTAGTTCTTGCTCGTGACCTCGTTGCAACATCAACGCAAGAAATTCAAGCCGTTCCCGTGTTAAAGAAACTTGCCTCTGAATATCCATCAACATGGACATTTGCAGTCGACGGTCTCGTTGGTGCAACTCCTGAACTCTTACTTCGTCTTTCTCGCGGAATGGTTACATCGCGCGTATTGGCCGGAACAATTCCAAAAACGGGCGATGACGAGAAAGATTTAGCACTTGCGGCATCCCTTGCTCGTTCATCTAAAGATCTCGAAGAACATGAATACGCAGTTCGCTCTGTTGCTGAAGCACTCGAACCATTCTGTTCTTCTACAAACGTTCCTGAATCTCCATTTGTACTCCACCTGGCAAATGTCATGCACCTTGCAACAGATGTAACTGGGGCACTTAGCGAAACGAAACAGCGCGTTGATGCATTCTCACTTCTCAAGAGTTTGCACCCGTCAGCTGCCGTCTGCGGCACTCCTCGTAACATTGCCTTCGACATCATCGATGAAATTGAAGGCATGAACCGCGGACGTTATGCCGGTCCTGTCGGCTGGATTGATGCAAGTGGTGATGGCGAGCTTGGCATTGCACTTCGCACAGGTCAGATCACTGGAAAAGAAATTCGCATTTATGCAGGTTGCGGAATTGTTGCGGGCTCTAATCCCGATAAGGAACTTGAAGAGAGCGCTGCAAAGATGATCCCTATGCGCTCGGCGCTACGGGCTTAAGAAAATTACATCGA
>JBJONB010000025.1:0-13086 GCA_046052045.1 Actinomycetota bacterium
GCGTCCAGAAGTGAATCTTTCCAAGACGTTCATTGAGCATGCGGCCTGTGAACTTTGGCCACCAGAAGTAGAAGCCTGCGAACATCGCGAAGACCACTGTTCCGAAAAGTACATAGTGGAAGTGCGCTACAACGAAGTAGGAAGCAGAAACTGCGAAATCGAGTGGTGGTGAAGCAAGGATGATTCCCGTGATTCCACCAAAGAGGAATGTTACGAGGAAGCCCATGACCCACAGCATTGGAGTTTCAAATGTAACGTGACCTCGCCACATCGTTCCGATCCAGTTGAAGAATTTAACTCCGGTAGGAACTCCAATAAGGAATGTCATGAAGGAGAAGAACGGTAGGAGTACCTTGCCTGAAGCGAACATGTGGTGAGCCCACACTGCTACAGAGAGCGCCGAGATTGCGATCGTTGCAGCAATCAGACCCTTGTAACCAAAGATTGGTTTGCGGCTAAAAACCGGCAAGATTTCTGTTGCAATTCCGAAGAATGGAAGAGCCAAGATGTAAACCTCGGGGTGCCCAAAGAACCAGAACAAGTGTTGCCACAGCATGGCTCCGCCGTTTGCGGGATCAAAGAGATGCGTGCCAAATAGGCGATCAGATTCAAGACCTAGTAGCGCAGCCGCCAATGGAGGGAATGCGAGAAGAACAAGAATTGAAGTGAGGAGCACGTTCCAAGAGAAGATCGACATGCGGAACATCGTCATGCCAGGTGCGCGCATAGTGAAGATGGTTGTGATGAAGTTGACGCCACCAAGAATTGTTCCGAGACCAGAAATGGCAAGACCCATAACCCAGAGATCTCCACCGATGCCAGGTGAATAAGTTGAGTTAGCAAGTGGTGCGTATGCGGTCCATCCGAATGATGCAGCTCCACCTGGAGTTAAGAATCCAGCAACTGCTTGAATCGAACCAAAGAGGAAGAGCCAGTAAGACAGCATATTTAATCGTGGGAAGGCAACGTCTGCTGCACCGATCTGCAAAGGCATAATCACGTTAGCAAATCCAACGAACAATGGAGTTGCAAACATCAGAAGCATAATCGTTCCGTGCATTGTGAAGATCTGGTTGTACTGCTCGACGCTCAAGAACTGCATTCCCGGACGGGTAAGTTCGACGCGAAGAAGTAGCGCTAAAAGGCCGCCAATAAGGAACCACGCAAATGACGTTGCTAGGTAAAGGTACCCGATGCGCTTGTGATCAGTTGAAGTGATCGTCTTTACGAATTGGCTTCCCAATGAAGTCTTCTGTACTCCCTGGACTGGCGCTGAAATCGTTGGACGCTCTGCGAATGTTGTCATGCTGCGCTCACCTTCAATGAATCAAGATACTTTTGATACTGCTCGGGCGTTACAACTTTTACTGTGAAGAGCATCTGCGAGTGGTTACGTCCACAGAGGATGTTGCATCGACCAGGGAACTCGCCCAGTTTATTTGCAGTGAATTGCAACTTATTAACTTCTCCGGGCAGGTTCTGCATTTGAATCATGAATGCCGGAATCCAGAATCCGTGAACAACATCGTTTGCTGTCAAGGTAAAGCGAACTGATTCGCCAAGTGGTAGGTAAAGAGTTGGAGCCTGTGCTGGTGTGCCAGTTACGACCGCTTCTTTCCCCGCTTCTGGATAACCAAACTGCCATGACCATTGAAAACCTTCGACAGTGATTTCGTGCTTCACAGGTGAAGTCTTATCAACAATCTTTGTCTCTTTCACAGCAGTGAAGTAGAAGAGAACTGCAACGATGATAAAAGGAATTACGGTGTAGAGAATTTCAACTGGAATGTTGTACTGAGTCTGCTTAGGGAATTCACCCTTGCTCGCCTTTGCGCGGTGAAAGACAGCTGGCCACAAGATGAGGATGAGCGTAAATACACCAACGACTCCGCCTGCAATCCATGCGCCTTGCCATAAAGAGAGCGAGATGTCATTGACGCTCGAGACTCCCTTTGGAAAACCCATACCTGAAATATCTTCTGACTTAAATGAGCAGCCAGAAAGGAGGAGTAGCGCGGGTACGAAGATCGCTGCGACTCGGATAAAGCGCTTGCTGCGCGGAGCTTGTGACGACATGGCCTAAGGATAGTGGTGCGACGTGCGGACGCTCGCCCGAGCGAGTAGCGTTCATTCGGTGGTTCGTGTCACAAGAAATTTCACCTCCGAGGGCCAGCTCCACCCTGCCGCAAGACAGGCGCTACTAGCGGCTTTTGACCAGGGATGGGCCGATCCCAAGAAGATTTCTCAGAGCTCTGCCAAGGCTGCAATTCTTCGAAACCAAGCCCTAGAAAATATCGCCGACAGGTTGGCTATTCCGGTCTCCTCAATCGAAGTCATTGGTGAGCCAGCACTGGGCCACTTTCTCTCCATCGCCGGACTCTTTCGAGAGAACTCCCCCTTTGTGTATTCCGCTACCGATAAAGGAAAGATTCGAGCAATCGCACGATCTCATTCCGGTGAAGTTTCAGAGCTTTCTGTCGACCGTGGCGGTGCAATTCAAAACCTCGCAGAGATAGCCCCTGGATCGGTGCTTTCTCTGCAGTTAGCAAACGGTGAGACCGGAGTCATTCAAGAACTCCCAGGTCTTCCAACCTCAATCCGAGTGGCAATCGATGCCACTGCATCGGGTTCAAGGCACCCTCTTCCGCCGCATTGGAATACCGCTCTATTTGATTCGCTCTCGTGGAACGGGCCTGCAGGTCTTTCGATTATGGCAATCAATAATCGTTCTGAATTCTCTTACCCACTTCCGCACATCGCTCCAATTAGCTCTCCGGGAAGTTACTCACTTCCACTCCTAATCGCTTCATCTATTGCGCTCGAAAACTTTAAAGGTGAAGACCCTGCTCTTCGCACTTTCGCGCTATCTGCACTCTCTTCTCTTGATGGTGTTGAAGTAGTCGCTCCAAGTGCGCCCGTTCTACCGCATCTCTTTTCAGTAGTAGCTCAGGGTGTGGCTGGCGAACCGGTTATCCGCGAACTTGCCGCCCTTGGCATTGATGTGGATTCAGGATCTGCGTGTTCTCCTGAAGATTTGCAACCAAGCCACGTGCTTGCAGCAATGGGCTATGAAACAAAGGGACACCTGCGATTTACTTTGCACGCAGAAACTACAGAAGAAGATATTTCAGAACTTGCAACCGCCCTGAAGGATGTGCTGCAGAAATTACGCGGGTAGGTGTGCAGCTACTTCAGCTGCCGCATCTGCTCCGTAGGCCTCGCTAAATCGGGCTACAAATTCTTCTTTAGTAAATCGATATTCCTGAGTACCTGTCGTCTCAATAACGTATGTGGCAATCATCGAACCTAGCTGTGCGCAGCGTTCGTGAGATAGACCCCACGCAAGCCCTGCAACAAAACCAGAACGGAAAGAATCACCGACGCCAGTTGGGTCAATCTTCGCCTTCTCTTGCGCGCAACCAACTTTGATAAATGTTCCATCAATACTTTCGATTCGTGCGCCATCTGCTCCAAGTGTGACGATTCGATATTTCACACGTTCAAGGATCTCGTGATCGCTCCAGCCAGTCTTTTGAATTGCAAGAGCTAACTCGTATTCGTTCATGAAGAGATATGTAGCTCCTGAAATCAACTTCTTGATTTCTTCACCACTCATGCGCGCCATCTGTTGTGAAGGGTCGGCTGCAACTGCAACTCCCATGGCTTGAGCTACTTCTGTGTGACGCAACATCGCTTCAGGATCATCAGGAGAAATCACTAGGAGGTCGAGTTTTCCGACCTTATCCATGATGGGCTTGAGTTCAATGTTGCGAGCTTCAGACATCGCACCAGGAAAGAATGATGCAATCTGATTAAGTTCAGTATCTGTTGTCACTGTGAAGTGAGCCGTGTGTTGAGTTGTTGAAACAAGAGCGTGCGATGTATCCACGCCATGGCGAGATAACCATGCATCGTAATCAGCGAAATCTTTTCCGACGGCAGCGATAAGAATTGGATTGAGGCCAAGGACGCCAAGGCCGAATGCAATATTTGCTGCACATCCCCCACGACGCACATCTAGGCCGTCTACGAGAAATGAGAGAGAAACTTTTTCGAGTGAACCGGCGACCAGTGAGTCAGTGAACTTTCCGGGGAAAGTCATGAGGTGATCGAGACCGACAGAACCAGCTACGCCAATTTTCATGTGGGAATCTAACTACAGCAGCGAGGTATTAACGCTGATTAGTTAAATGAATCGCCGCATGCACATGAACCCTGTGCATTTGGATTATCAATTGTGAATCCCTGCTTTTCGATTGTGTCTACGAAGTCGATTGATGCACCCATGAGGTACGGATCGCTCATCTTGTCGACAACAACTTTGACTGCACCGAATTCGCGAGTGATATCGCCATCTTGATTGCGATCATCGAAGTAGAGCTGGTAACGAAGACCTGAACAGCCACCTGGCTGTACAGCAACGCGGAGGTAGAGGTCATCGCGACCTTCTTGTGCAAGAAGCGCTGCAACCTTTGCGGCTGCGACATCTGTAAGTGTGATGCCTGTTGTGATCTCGACTGGAGTTGAAGTTGTTTCAGTAGTCATGTGCTGAAGAATACCCGCGTCGGGTTGCCGTGGCGAACCCAAACGCATGACAATACGTACATGTCTATCAGCCTGAGCGAGCTACTTGTCCTTGGTCAAGGCTCCGACCTCGCTTCTGAGCGAGGAGTCTCATGTACTGGAGAACTGCCACCCGCAAGTGACCCGCATCTGGTTGAACGAGCAATAGCCGCAAAGGCAGCACTTGGGTCTCGCGCTCTTATTCTTGGCCATCACTATCAACGTGATGAAGTAATTCAATTCGCCGATATCACTGGCGACTCATTTAAATTGGCGCAGGCGGCCGCTGCTCAAAGTTCAGCTGAATTCATCTTCTTCTGTGGCGTTCACTTCATGGCAGAAAGTGCCGACATCCTCACATCCCCAAAGCAACGCGTGATTCTTCCTGACTTGGCTGCAGGATGTTCGATGGCAGATATGGCTACTGCAAATCAAGTTAACCAATGTTGGCAAGAACTTGAAAAACTTGGCGTTGCATCGCGAACAGTTCCGGTTACTTATATGAACTCATCTGCAGCGATTAAAAGCTTTACCGGTGAACATGGCGGAACAATATGTACCTCATCTAACGCACAGAAAACTCTTGAGTGGGCTTTTGCTAAGGGCGAGAAGGTGCTCTTCCTCCCCGATCAACATCTTGGTCGCAACACGGCAGTTCTCTCGCTCGGTCTGTCATTAGACGATTGCGTCCTCTGGAACCCGTGGAAGCCGATGGGTGGACTAACTGAAGATCAGATTCGTGGTGCGAAAATGATTCTCTGGCGCGGACATTGCTCTGTGCATGGTCGATTTACTCGCGAATCTATTCAGGAAGTACGCACTCGAATTCCTGGAGTACAAGTAATTACCCACCCTGAGTGCCAACATGAGGTCGTCGTCGATTCTGATGTTGTTGGTAGTACGGAAAAGATTATTCAAGCAGTCTCCTCTTCGCCTGCAGGAAGCAAGTGGGCTATTGGAACAGAGCTCAATCTTGTATCTCGCCTGGCTGCGAACAATCCCGATAAAGAAATTGTCTTCCTCGATAAGACAGTCTGCTACTGCTCAACCATGAATCGCATCGACCTTCCGCACCTGGTCTGGGCAATGGAATCAATCGTTGCTGGCCATGTTGTCAATGAAATCAAGGTCGATGAGCGCGTTGCGAGGTACTCGAAGTTGGCTCTCGACCAGATGCTCGCTCTATAGTTCGGCACATGAGCGAATCAACTCCAAATAAAAAAGGCCGTCCTACTCCAAAACGCAAGGATGCCGTAGCGGCTCGCAAGGTTTCTTCGCTTGCACCTGCATCAACTAAAGAAGAGAAGAAGCGCGCCAAAGATGCAGCTCGTGCTGCCAGAATCGCTTCACGCGCTGCCTATCTACGTGGCGATGAGAACGCGCTCCCATTGCGCGATAAAGGTCCTGTAAAGCGATACGTCAGAAATTATGTGGATTCACGCAAATCTATCGGCGAATACTTCTTGCCAATTATCTTCGTGGTCCTATTCCTCACTCTTATTCCTTCTGCCATCTTCCAAATTGGCAGCATTGCAATTATGTATAGCGTCCTTCTTATCTCTGTAATCGATGGAATTTTCTTGAGCCGCCGAATCAAGCGAGTCGTCGCAGAAAAATTCCCAGATGCAGAAGTTAAGGGCATCGGCATGTACGGATGGCTGCGCTCGACTCAGATGCGCAGAATGCGCACACCTAAGCCTCAGATCAAAGTCGGAGAGAGCTTCTAACTAAGTGCGCAAGTGCGCCAAAGAATTACGCTCTTGGATTCGGGCTTTCGTTCTTCTTGGGATCACGTTCAGGAAGTTTTCCAAGAGCGTTATCAATCGCTTTCATGACATCAGCGCTGAGCTTTACTCCTGATGCCTTCACGTTCTCTTTCACCTGTGAAGGTTTCGTTGCGCCCATGATTGCACTGGATACATTCTGATTCTGCAGGACCCAAGCCAGCGCCAACTGAGACATTGAAAGATCAAGGCCATCTGCAATCGGCTTCAATTTCTGAACGGCGGTGAGAACTTCTTCAGTCATCCAACGAGAGATGAAGTTAGCGCCGCTCTTCTTATCAGTCGCGCGTGAACCTGCTGGTGCTTTCTTTCCTGGCAAGTACTTGCCAGTGAGAATTCCTTGCGCCATCGGCGACCAAACAATCTGCCCGATTCCCTCTTTCTTGGAAAGCGGAACTACTTCAGTTTCGATAACGCGCCATAGCGCTGAGTACTGAGGTTGGCTAGAAACGAATCGGTTATAACCGCGTGCATCCTGAATCTTCAGTGCGTCAGAGATCTGCTTCGCATTCCATTCGGAGAAGCCGATATAGCTGACTTTTCCTTGACGAATCAAGTCATCAAATGCGCTAAGGGTTTCTTCCAGAGGAGTTTCGACATCAAAGCGATGTGCTTGATAGAGATCAATGTGATCAGTGTTCAGGCGCTTTAATGAAGCATTGCATGACTCCATGATGTGCTTACGTGAAAGTCCGCGATCGTTCTTTCCCTCGCCCGTTGGAAAGTAGACTTTTGTAAATAGTTCAAAGGACTCACGGCGTACGCCTTTGAGAGCCTTAGCAAGAACAACTTCTGCCTTTGTACCCGCATAGACATCAGCGGTATCAAAAGTGGTAATCCCCTGGTTCAGTGCTTCGCGCACACATTTCACGGCCGCTTCGGTCTCAACTTGTGAGCCATGAGTGATCCAATTTCCATAAGAAATTTCTGAGACATACATTCCTGTGTTGCCGAGGCGCCTATATTCCATAGCGCCACCTTAAGCGCAGCGTGGTGAGTTGCCAACAGCATTCCCATATGGTTTGGTACGACCACAACTTAATAGATGTCCCAATAGGGGAAGTTCGGTGCAAATCCGACGCTGACCCGCAACCGTAAGACAGTTCATCACTGAACCGTTCAAGTCGGATTACCTATTGCGATATTTGATTTTGACCAACACCCGCCGAGGTTTGCGGGGTGTAGTCCAAAGGTATTTGGCGCATTTGCACCGACCGCTCGCGAGCTACCCCTGTGAGACTCTTCAACTCTGGAGTTCACACAATGAATGCAAGATTCAATAGATCAACAACACAGAAAATTGCTCTCGCAATTATTCTCATCTCATCCCAATTAGTGGCAGTGCCATCTTCTCAAGCCGCCTCTAAAGGCTGGCGCTACTGGGGTTACTTCCAAGCAGCCCCAGGCTCAACTACATGGAAGGCTGCAATGACTGGCCCAACTGTAGATATTGAAGATGGGGCAGTTGAAGGATGGTCATTCGTTTTCAGTAGCGATGACGTTCCATCTGTGGCGCCAAAGACGAAGCCATCATTTGCATCAATCTGCGGCAAGACCAAGTCAGATCCCGATACAAAACGAATTGGCCTCGTTATTGAATTTGGAAGCGCTGCATATGCGCCCAAAGGTGAAAAAGTTCAGAAAACTATCGTGCGCTGCGTGACAACTGCGAAGGCGTCACAAGGAATTGATGTTCTTGGCCAAGTTATCAAGGTTCGATCTGCCAGCTCTGGTTTGATTTGCGGGCTCAATGGTTTCCCAAAGAAAGAATGTGGGGTAGAGATCAACACTCCTGCTTCACTACTCAAGAAGTAAATAAGTAGATATGAAGAAGCCGCTGCATCCACTTACCTTGTGGATCTGTGCGATTCTCTTAGCAATAGGAGTTGTTGCACTCGATAACGCATTTATCGCCTTGGCGATAGTGGGTGCGGCGGCACTTCTTGTCTATATCCGTCGCGATGGTTCGCCCTGGCAGAGAAGTTTCATTCTCTCGATCCGCATCGGCCTGACAATTCTTGCCATACGAACCGTTGTAGGAGTTCTGATTGGTGTTCCAATTCCAGGAACCAACCTCTTCACTCTTCCCATTCTCGATCTGCCTTCATGGATGCCCGGAATTCGTATCGGAGGTGCAGTTACGCTCGAGCGATTGTCATCTTCGCTGCACGAAGGGGTAATCATTGCGACGATGATTGCGCTTTTCGGTGCTGCAACTTCTCTTACTAGTCCCCACAAGCTCTTACGTGTAACTCCGTCATTCATTTACGAAATCGGCATCACGCTTGTGATTGCTACATCTCTCTTTCCTCAACTCGCAATGAGTGCGCGTCGCATTCGTACTGCTCAGAAGTTGCGCGGTTTCGAAAAACTTGATCTTCGTTCGATTGCCATTCCCCTGCTAGAAGAATCTCTCTCTCGGTCACTACAGCTAGCCGCAGCCATGGATGCTCGTGGCTATGGCATCAGTAGAAAACGTTCACGCTATAGACCCATTCCTTGGTTGATGCGCGATAACTTCACCCTGCTTTTCACCTCTGCCTTAGCTATTGCGATGGTAACAAGATGATTACCTTCTCCAACGTCTCGCTCATATATCCGCAATCGACAAAGACGATCCTCGAAGACCTTTCTTTCCAGATTGAAGAAGGTGAGATGGTTCTCGTGATGGGCGAAACAGGTTCGGGAAAGTCTTCCCTTCTGCGCCTTATTAATGGCCTAGTCCCCCATCACACTGGTGGCATTTTGGCGGGCGATATTTCTGTAGATGGGATTTCCACACGAACAGTGAAGCCAGGATCCCTTGCGCATCTCGTGGGGATCGTTGGGCAGAACCCCATCAACGGGTTTGTTACAGATATCGTTGAAGAAGAACTCGCTTTTAGTATGGAAGCTCTGAATTTCCCACCTGATGTAATGCGCAAGAGAGTTGAGGAAGTTCTAGACCTACTTAGCTTAAGTGCCTTGCGTAATCGATCCATTGCAACGTTAAGTGGTGGCGAACAACAACGCCTGGCAATCGGTGCAGCACTCGTCATGCATCCAAAAGTTCTCGTACTCGATGAGCCCACTAGTGCGCTAGACCCCATTGCCGCCGAAGAAGTTCTCTCCGTTCTTCATCGACTCGTTCATGACTTGAGCGTGACTGTCATCATCGCTGAGCATCGCCTGGAACGCGTCATTCAATTTGTAGATCGCATTATCTATATCGAAGGTAATGGCGACACCTCAATTGGCACTGCCGATGAAATTCTCAAGAACTCTGACTTAGTTCCACCCATCGTTAAATTAGCTCGTGCTCTTAATCTCTCTGAGATTGGGACAAGCGTTCGTGAAGTCAGAAGACAGACTGAAGATGTTCGAAATAAAGAGTATGTACGCCATTCGACTACTCCAACAAGCGCATCAACAGCGATAGAAATTTCAAAAGTTTCCCATTCATATTCAGGGAAAACCGCCCTCAATGGCGTAAGCGCATCCATCTGCCACGGTGAAATTGTTGCAATCATGGGTCGCAACGGCGCAGGAAAGAGCACGCTGCTTCACTCGATTGTTGGTCTCCACTCCCCACAAGCTGGTCAGATAAGAGTCGATGGCGTCGATCCCACAACTCTCAAGGGTTCAGAGCGCCGGAAATCAATTGGATATGTACCTCAAGAGCCGAGCGACCTTCTCTTTGCTTCTAGCGTCTCTGAAGAGTGTGCCCTTGCAGATCGCAGTAATGACTTAACCCCCGGTTCGACGGCTTCTTTGCTCAATCGCCTAGTTCCAGATATCTCTGCGCATGCGCACCCCAATGACTTATCTGAAGGTCAACGTTTGGCGCTTGTCTTAAGCATCGTGCTTTCTGGAAATCCCGAAGTTCTCGTTCTCGATGAACCAACCCGCGGCCTTGATTACCGCGCCAAGAACTTATTTGCCATTGCTCTTAGGGAATATTCAACCCAGTTCAATCGTCCTGTTCTCTTAGCTACACATGATGTTGAGCTAGTAGCCGAACTCGCAGACCGAGTTCTTTTTCTTGCGGAAGGCGAAATAGTTGCTGACGGAACAACGCTCGATGTACTTCTTTCATCTCCTGCCTTTGCACCTCAAGTAGCAAAAGTTATGTCTCCCAAACCGTGGCTCACAGTTGCTGATGTTGTTCACGCAATAGAAGGAATCTCATGAGAACTTCGGGAATCTTTACTTTCAAAGGCGCATCTCTTGTCGCGCTATTTCTTACAAGTGCAATTAGTGCACTCGGATTCTTATGGCCATTCTTGATCAATGAGAAACAAGGTCACCCGCAATGGATCTTCCTCATGGCAACTCCATTCGCACTTCTACTCTTGATGATCAGTGCCAGTAATAATCAATTAGATAGTAAATCAATCGCTCTGTTAGCAGTACTTACCGCTCTCATTGCGGCCTTACGTCCTATGGGTACAGGCGCCGTTGGTATCGAACCGATGTGGTTTGTTTTAATTCTCTCTGCGCGAGTCTTCGGCCCTTCATTTGGTTTCTTACTCGGCGCACTCTCGATGCTTCTTTCTGCAATTCTCACAGGTGGCATGGGTCCGTGGGTTGCGTATCAATCATTTGCAGCTGGGTGGATTGGTTTAGGTGTTGCGCTCATTCCTCGTTCTTTGCGCGGCAAGAAAGAAATTTTCGCTCTCGTTATCTACGGAATTCTCGCCGCTGAGTTCTTTGGAATTGCGATGGATCTTCAATTCTGGCCGTGGGCGCTAGGTACAGATACGCAGCTCTCTTATCTGGCTGGTGCACCTATCGTTGAAAATCTCTCCCGGTTCTTCTCGTATCACTTCTTATCAGCGATGGCATGGGATTTACCTCGAGCAATTTTCACAGCTTCGCTGATAGCTATCGCAGGAAAGCCAATTCTTCAGACGTTACGTAGGGCGCACAGCAGAGCAGCGTTCTTAACTCCGATTGAATTTATCGAACATGTGAAGGTACAAAAGGCAGCGAACTAATCGTGGCTGTTGATTCGCGTCCTCGAACGTCGATGGTCACCAAATCACCCACTGCAAATTCGGGATCTAGAAGCGCCAACGCAATACCAACTTTGAGCGACGGTGAGAATGTCCCGCTCGTTACAACACCAATCTCTTTTCCATCCGTGTTTTTTACCGCCATACCTGCGCGAGGAATTCCGCGGTCATTAGATTTCAAAGCCTTTAGAGTGCGTACTGTGCCAGCCTCGCGCTGAGATTGAAGAGCGTCAGATCCTCGGAAACCATCTTTCTTCCAGCCAATAGCCCAGCCAGCACTTGCCTGCACGGGTGAGATTTCAAGTGAGAGTTCGTGGCCGTGAAGCGGATAACCCATCTCAGTGCGCAACGTGTCGCGAGCACCGAGCCCGCAGATCAACCCATCGAAAGGCTTCATTGCTTCAACGAGTGCATCCCACACAACAGAGACATCGCCCCATTGTGGAACCAATTCGTATCCATGCTCACCGGTGTAACCAGTACGACAGAGAATGACATCGCAACCAGCGATAGAAACGTGTGCAAAAGCCATGTAATCCATTGTTGGATTAATTCCCAAACTGCGAATCACTTCGACCGCTTGCGGACCCTGTAAAGCTAAAACTGCAAACTTCTCATGGAGGTTAGTGACCGTAATTCCCGAAGGAACGTTCTCATTAAGGACTCGCACAACTTCAGTTGTGTTTGAAGCATTTGGAATAAGGAAGAAGTCAGATTCTGAATTTCTGTATGCGATGAGGTCATCTACAACACCCCCATCTGGATTACAGAGAAGCGTGTATTGAGCCTTGCAATCGACAATCCGATTAAGGTCGTTGGTAAACATTGCATTGAGGTATTCGAGAGCTCCGTCACCTACGACACTCGCTTTTCCTAAGTGCGAGACATCAAAGAGTCCTACGCGTTCGCGAACAGCGGCGTGCTCAGCAAGGACTCCGGCTCCGGGATACTCGATAGGCATAAGCCAGCCTCCGAAATCGGCCATCTTCGCCTGGAGGTCTACATGCTTCTGATGCAAAGGTGAGTTTTTCACAGCAACAACTTACACTTACGCTCTCGCATCTGCTCAGTTACGGCAGAGTGAAATCAATCAATTAAATGTTAGCTAGAGGAGCCACCATGACCACGATCCGCCTTTCGGACGGAATTGTTAAAGATGATGTTCTAGTCGTTGGGTTGGCCTCTAAGAGTTCTAAGTCTTCAAAAGCTGGGGCCGTTTCCCTTCAGATTGAATCAGGTGATTTGGCGATTGATACCAAGGTTCTCATGCAGGCGCTTTCGGATTTGGGCGCTACCGGAAAAGCCGACGAAGTAATCAAGGTCCCTAGTACTTCAACCCGCCTCATTGTTTTTACTGGACTTGGAAAAGTTTCAACACATTACGATCACGAAGTATTGCGTCGCGCAGCTGGTGCTGCAGCACGTGCGCTAGCCGGAAATTCAAGTGCAACTTTTTCACTCCCTGCAAAGAACGCTGCAGCTGTTCAAGCGATCGCTGAAGGTGCAGCCCTTGGTTCTTATCTATTCGATCAATTCAGAGGTTCAACCAAGAGCGCGCAAAAGGCTCCCCTGAAATCGGTAACAATTCATACTGATTTGGCTGCGAAATCTGATGTGAAGGCAGTCGGCAAATCTGCTGAAATCATCGGTACCTATACAAACTTAGTTCGCGACTTAATTAATACACCTCCAAGCCACCTCACTCCTGAAACATTCTGCAAAGCAATTGCAGATGCAGTGAAGAA
>JBJONB010000026.1:0-13064 GCA_046052045.1 Actinomycetota bacterium
GCTCTCTACTTGCAAGCGCTGCTTGTGGCTTAAGTACTGGTTTAAATTTGATTTGAAGAAAGAGTTTCCACTCGTCAAGCCACTTGCTGATTCTCAAGAAGAACATTTCCGCCGAGCTTCGATGCAAGATATCGATGCTTCATTAAAGCCGGGTGTTGTGAAGCAATGGGGCCAATGGGTAAAGAGTGCGCCGATCTCAATCAATGGCTTTGAAACGCGCTGGAAGATTCTTGGAATCTACGACTTGCTTGGCCATTACACGGATGGCACTGTAGGAATTATTGATTGTAAGGTTTCAGATTCTGACCGCGATAATGGGCCTTTCTATGCGCCACAGTTAGAGGCATATGCACATGCCCTCGAGAACCCTGATCGCGGCAAGCCATTTCCCGTTTCCAGCATGGGTCTTTTAATTTGGAAGTTAGCTGGAGTAACCGAGACTTCACCAAGTGAACTCGCTTCCAACACTCACGGCTTTGGTGTCAATCAACACTATGTTCCGGTTGAGCGCGATTCAGATCGTTTTATGTCGATTCTCGAAGAGTTGATTACGACAATCGAAGGCGGAATGCCTGATTCAGGCCCTGAATGCAACGTCTGTAATTACTTGGTTAAGCGCGCAGAGCTAGAGATTGATTAATCGTTCTCTTCACTATTTTCGACGTTAATTCCTGATTTCTTAGCCTTCACAGCATAGGTATCGACGTACTCCTGGCCAGATAACTGTTGAATGCGTTTCATAATCTGATCAGTAACTTCACGCAAGTACTGCAAATCTGTTGAATCGCCTTCGAAATACATGGGTTCGCCAAATGTAATTCCAACGCGCATAATTTTTGGAATAACTGTCCCGGTTGGCTGAATCTTGTCTGTGTTAAACATTGCAATCGGAATCACGGGTGCGCCTGATTCAATAGCAAGGCGGGCAATACCTGTACGTCCCTTATAGAGGCGGCCATCAGGAGAACGAGTTCCTTCAGGATAAATACCAAGAGAATTTCCGCCAGCTAGTACTTCTAGGCCAGTAATTAAAGCTGCCTCGCTTCGTCGTCCACCTGAACGATCGACAGGAACTTGCCCTAGAGCGATGAAAGTTAATTTCTTGAGAAGCCCCTTGGGTCCGGGAGATGTGAAGTACTCACTCTTTGCCAAGAAAGTAACCTTACGAGGGACAACAAGCGGCATAAAAATGGAATCGCTAAATGAGAGATGGTTCGATGCAAGAATTAGCGGCCCTGTAGATGGAACGTTGCGCAGCCCCTTTACCTTGGGGCGAAAGAGCAACATTAAAAATGGTGTCAGAAATGCCCGAAGGGTGCCGTAGGGCAGGTTGTTCATAGGCGCTAATTTAGCCTGAAACGACCCATTTGTGCGAACATAAACCATGAGCAAGCGTGAATCGGGCCATGAATCAGATGATGCATTTGATGACAAGGAACTCATTGATGCAGAGTTCCAATCAATGGTCGAAGGTTTATCGCTCGATGAGTCTGCTCCGACAACATATCTCGATGAACTCGATGCGATAGATCGATCAAAAAGATTTTCGCCGCCGAAAATTCCCAAGAGATCACTTGTTGATCAATTCAAAGATTCACTGAACGCAATAGTGCGCTGGAAGAATAATCGCAATAACCAGCACCCTGATGACGGCGCTGCTCTGTAAGAAAAGATTACGAACGAGCTAAATCAGCAACTCCGACTAGACCTGCTTCATTTCCTAGTTGCGCTGCAATGATTTCTGGGTATGGATGCTTTCCAGCAAAAGGCATTGACTGCTCAAGTGCTTTTCGAGTTGGTTCAAGAAGAATCTCGCCTGCATCGATTACTCCACCACCAATAACAACGCATTCGGGATCGAGCACAACGGAAAGCGTCGCAATTCCGGCGCCAAGCCATTGACCAGTTGTATTGAAGGCAGCGAGTGCAACTGCATCGCCCTCACGAGCTGCATCAGTGATGTCTTTGCCTGTTAGCCCTTGAATTGTTCCGTCGCCGCGAGAAAGTAAGTTGCGTGCAATATCGGGGCTAGCTGCAATTGCTTCACGAGCATGGCGCATGAGCGCATTTCCAGAACCATATTGTTCAAAGCAGCCACGAGCACCGCACCCACAGAGATGACCCTCTGGAACTACACGGATATGGCCGATTTCAGCAGCAATTCCGAAGGCGCCACGGTAGAGCTCGCCATTTACAACAATGCCACCACCAATACCCGTGCCCACAGTCAACATCAACATGTGACGCTTTCCACGTCCTGCACCAAAACGAGCTTCGCCCCACGCTGCAGCGTTGGCATCATTTTCGATCACAACTGGCAAACCAATAAGTGAAGTGAGTTCGTAATCTAAATCAACGCCATTCCAACCCGCGATATTAGGAGTCGCCAGCATCGTCTTTCTATCTGATGAGACAAACCCTGCAGCGGATACTCCGACAGAGTCGACGAGAAAATCTTTTTTTAATTCAAGTGCCACATCGGCAATAGTTTGAGTAAGTGCAGCTCCACCTTCCCGTGGCGTATCGCGCCGGGCAGTCTTTAGGACAGCGCCGAATTCGTCGACAACTCCCCCAAGAACTTTTGTACCGCCGACATCGACGCCAATCGTGTAACTCATTTAGCCGACTCGCTCAGCCAACTCCTTGAGAGCAGCATCAATTGTCTGCTTCTGGGCTTTTGTAATCATCATGGCGGGAACGGGCATTCCAACAGCCACTGTGAGTTCGTAGGTGACTTCTGTTGAATCTGAATCGATTGCCTTGAGTGTGTAGGTGCCATCCATCTGTGTAAGTAAATCAGCTTCATCCATTGTGAAAGAGAGCGATGCAGGTGCTGCGCTCCAGTCGTAATCAAGAGTGACTCGATCTTTCATCATGCCGGCATCGATAGCTAATTTAGCCTTGAGTACTCGACCAGACGAATCGCTTTCAATGACATCTGCCTTCTTGATGGAGCTCAGCCACTCGGGGTAGCTGCCAATAGAAAATAGGGCGGCTTCAACATCCGCTAGGGGTGCATCGATAATGACGGTGGAAACGCTCTTCTCTGACATGGGCGCAAGGCTACCAACACTCACCCAGAAGTATTGCGTGCTCGGAATCTTCCCTTTTCACCCACTCGCCCGCTAGCGTTAGCGTCATGAACGAAATCAACAATCCTCCAATCATCCCTGCTGCGACAGCCGGAAATCTCACCAATTTGATTGCAGAACGAGCATGGTTTGAACCAGATCGCGTGACCATGTCACGACCTCTTGGAGATGGTTGGCAGCCGCTGACTGCTCGCGAAGTCGAGGAAGAAATCCGCGCTACAGCTAAAGGTCTCGTAGCCGCCGGAATTCAAATTGGAGATCGCGTAGCAATCATGGCGCGCACGCGTTACGAATGGACGGTTTTAGATTTTGCTATTTGGTACGCGGGTGGATGTGTTGTTCCAATTTATGAAACATCTTCAGCTGAACAAGTTGATTGGATTCTCAATGACTCCGGGTCTGTTGGATTAATCGTCGAAACCCCAACTCACCGTGAACTTGTAACTCCAGTTCTACCTAGCCATACCAAACATGTTTGGGTGATGACAGAAGATGTTCTTGCCATTTTGAAGAATGCAGGTTCAAACATCTCTGATGAAGAGATTGAACGTCGCAGAAATGCTCTCGTTCCTGCAAGTCTTGCAACTTTGATTTACACATCAGGCACAACGGGTCGTCCAAAAGGCGTACAACTCACACATTCAAACTTTCTCTCAGAGTGTGGCAACGTAGTTGAAGGTGCCAGCGATCTCTTCCTCAAGCCAGGTGGATCAACTCTCCTCTTCCTGCCTGTGGCGCACGTCTTCGGCCGTATGGTGCAGATTGGTGCAATCCATGCAGGTCTTCACCTTGCTCATTGCAGTGACCCTGTTGGTCGCCTGCAACCAGATCTCGCGTCCTTTAAACCTTCATTCGTCCTTGCCGTTCCACGCATCTTCGAAAAGATTTACAACGGCGCTGAAGCTAAGGCAGAAGCTGCTGGCAAGGGAAAGATCTTTAGAAAAGCTGCTGAAGTCGCTATTGCATATAGCGAATCTAAAGATAAGCGCGGATTCAATCCGCTTCTCACTCTCAAGCATGGCCTCTTCGACAAGTTGGTCTATTCAAAGATTCGCGCAGCAATGGGCGGTTCTGTTGAAGCAGCTATCTCAGGTGGTGCTCCGCTTGGAACTCGTCTAGGTCACTTCTATCGTGGCGCTGGAATCACAATTCTTGAAGGTTATGGATTAACTGAGACAACAGCAGGTGCAACTCTTAACCTCACAAAGAAGATTCGTGTGGGATCTGTTGGTCGACCAATCCCTGGCACTTCAATCAAGATTGCCGATGATGGCGAAGTCATGATCAAGGGACCAATCGTCATGCGCGGTTACTGGCAGAACGATGCTGCTAACCAAGAAGTATTTGATGGCGATTGGTTTAAATCTGGAGACCTAGGTCGTCTTGATGATGAGGGATATCTCTACATCACTGGACGGAAGAAGGAACTCATTGTTACAGCAGGTGGAAAGAATGTGGCACCTGCAGTTCTTGAAGATCGCCTACGCGCGCATCCTCTAGTTAGCCAGTGCATGGTTGTTGGAGATAACCAGCCGTTTATCGCATCCCTCATCACTATTGATCAGGACATGCTCAAAGGTTGGATTGCCTCAAATAATAAGGCCGGAGCAACAATCGATACTTTGGTAAATGATCCAGACTTGATTGCAGTCATTCAAACTGCAGTAGATGAAGCCAATAAAGCTGTTTCGAAAGCTGAATCAATTCGTAAGTTTACGATTCTGGCCAAGGACTTCACTATTGCTGGTGGCGAACTCACTGCAAAGTTATCGCTTAAGCGTCACGTCATCGCTGAGAAGTACTCAGCTGAAATCACAGCGCTCTTTACCAAGTAAATGGAACTCCCGTCACCCGAGAGACTTCGGGTTGCACGGGAGCTCCATGATGGAATTGCGCAAGATTTAGTAGGGGTGGGTTACTCACTCGATCTTCTGCTTGCCGACCCATCTCATTCGACCAACTCTCGTCAGGAAATCAGGCGTACTCGCCTTTCTGTAGACGAACTAATTACAAAAGTTCGCCAAGAAATTCTGAATCTGCGTACAAACACATCACAAACCTTTGGCGGTGAAGTGGAACACCTCATCAGCGAACTAGCGCCGCCCCAAGAGGTAAAGCTCTCTATCGAAGAGATAGCGCTCGATAAAGAGTTAACCACCCAACTTCTGCTGATTACTAAGGAAATCCTACGTAACTCCATCGCACATTCTGGGGCTACCCACATTGGAATAAGTCTCTATCCCGTCAACAATCGAACCTGTCTTGAGGTGATCGATGACGGGATTGGAGGGGCGCACGTGAAGGATGGACACTTTGGAATTTTTGGAATTATTGAGCGAGTACATGCAATGAATGGAAGTATCACAATCGAAAGCATTAATGGGACTCGTGTAGCAATATTGATTTGAGCGATCCACTTGTGGCGCTCATCGTTGATGACCATGCCATGGTTCGCGAAGGATTACGACGTGCACTGGAAACGCGGCAGAGTTTCCTGATTTACGAAGCTTCTTCAATTAAAGAAGCTCGCGCGCAGATTGCAAAAGTAAATCCTTCCTTGCTCATTCTCGATATAAATCTTCCAGACGGTAGCGGGTTAGAGATTTCTTCGTGGGTTCGTTCACTATCACAGACGGTTGCCATCGTCATTCTCACTTTGAACGAAAGGGATGAGTTTGTCATTGCAGCCATGAAAGCCGGGGCCAGCGCGTTCGTGAATAAATCAGCACCGCTTGCAGACTTTCTTGCAGCGGTAGATCACGCTCTCTTATCTCCCGCCACTTTTTCGGCACAAAATTTGGCAGGGGCTCTTAATCGCAAAACAGAGACTTTCGGTCTTTCGCAGCGAGAGCTTCAGATTCTGGCAACTTTACATATGGGTCAACCGCTAAAGGAGTTGGCAGTTTCTCTATTCATTTCAGAATCAACGCTGAAGACCCATCTCAATACAATCTACAGAAAGTTAGAGGTCAGTAATCGAACTCAAGCCGTGAAGAAGGCGCAACAATCAGGGTTGAGTGAGTAACTTGATTATGCAAGCAATTGGGCAAACTTCTTTGCCCAAATTTCCCATCGCCATTCATCAATAATCCATTGGCGACCACGTGCACCCATCTGGCTCGCGCGCTCTGGATTCTTGAAAAGAGTAACCACTGCTTCAGCTACCACATTCGTTGACGTGCCATCAACTGCAAATCCGGTCTCACCTTCCAGGACTGCATCAGGTGCTCCCCCGGACTTTCCGCCGACTACTGCAAGGCCACATGCGCTTGCTTCCAAGTAAACGATGCCAAGACCTTCAACTTCAAGGCCTGCAAGACGAGAGCGTGAAGGCATTGCAAAGATATCTCCAACGCAGATGTAGCGAGGAAGTTCGGCATATTGGATTCGTCCAATAAAGGTAATCGCATCGCTGACCTTAAGTTCAGCTGCGCGCTTCACTAAATATTCTTTATATGGACCTTCGCCAATGAAGAGTAAATGTGCATCAGGAATTTGCGACAGGATCTGTGGCATTGATTCAACGAGTGTGTCCTGGCCTTTGCGATGCACTAGGCGTCCTACAGAGACGATTACCTTCTTCTCTGTAAGTCCCAGCTCAGCTCGTAACGCTTTTGCATCTGCGCGAGGTGCGAAGTGATCTGTATCGATCCCGGGTGCAATCTTCACCATCGCACTCGCTGCGCTATCTGTGAGCGCACGTGAAATTTGCGTGCGTGTGAAATCACCAAGGTATGTCAGGTTATCTACACCGCTACCAATGCGGCGCATGGCCCATGAAAATGGCCAGACCTTTGCCCACCAGACTTCATGCCCATGAGTAAGAGCAATAATTCTTTTCGCACCTGCACGACGTAGCCCGCGAGATAGCAGCCCTAGTGGTGCTGCTGCCCCAAAGAAAACCGTGCCAATTGATTCATGGCGGAGAATCTTTCTCACAACACTTGCTACACGTGGAGTAGGTAAAAGAACCTTCGACTTATCGCGAATAACGCGTACTCCGTAATTGTCCATCCACGCTCTATCAAATGCGGCAGAGTCTGGTTGCGAGGATGTGTAAACAATGACCGAGTTCTTGGGAAGACGTTCGATTAGCCCAATAACAAATGTTTCGATTCCACCGGCACGCGGCCCAAAATCATTTGTGATGCAGAGAATCTTTGAGTCACTCATTAGAAACGGCGGACTGCGACCAAAGGTTTACGTCCAAGTGAATTTGATTCTGCCACCTTCACACGTGAACCCGAACGTGGTGCATGAACCATGCGACCACCACCGAGATAAATTCCTACGTGAGATACAGGACGGCCAAAGAAGAGGAGGTCGCCAGGTTTCTTCTGTCCAATAGGAATAGATTTACCCATTCTTGACTGAGCAGCCGAAGAGTGAGGCAGTGAAACGCCAGCCGACTGGAAGGCACGCATCGTCAAGCCCGAGCAATCCCACGTTGTCAGACCTGCAGCACCGAAGACGTAACGATCGCCGATCTGCTTCAGTGCGTACTTCAGTGCAATTCCACTGCGCCCTGAAACTCCGGCTGCTGCTTTAGCTGCAACAAGAGAAGATGCCTGATCTGCATTCTCGCGATCTTCTGCCAACTTAGCGAGTCGTTCGCGATCTTCCTTCTTTAATTTTGAAAGTAAGAGCTCAGCTTGAGCCAACTTTCGTTGAGCAAAAGCGCTTCGTTCGGCAAGTTTCTTCTGTAATGCCTTCACCTGAGCCAAGCGGTCGCTGACGGTTAAAGATGTCGCATTGAGTTGCTGTTCTGCAGATTGGAATTTACGAAGCTGTGTTGACTTGCGACGAGTGATTGCCTCGAGAGAGCCGGCAGATGAAAGATAGAGCGCAGGATCTGACGAGAAGAGAAGTTCTAAGCTTTGACTGAGAGTTCCAGATTTGTACTGATTAACTGCAATCACTCCAAGTGATTTAGATATTGCATCAACAGTCTTTCCTTGAATCGCTGCTTGCGCTTGGATTCCAGCAAGGCTGCGCGTAAGTGCAGCAAGCTTAACTTTGGCTTCTTGAGCACCTTCAGCTGCCTCTGTTGCATCTTCTTCAAGTCGATTTACTTGCGCTTGTACTTGCGCCAAAGTTTGCGCGGCGCTTGCGCCAGTTGATGGAAAAATTGAGAGGAGAAAAACTGCGCTTGCAACCGCAGCGCCAGCACTCATGGCTTTTCTCATGTTTTAAGGCTAACGCCCAAAGTATTCAACTTTCAATTTTAGGCGGGAGATTTACCTGATAAATGGGTGAGAAAGTGAATATTCTTACCTTTATGACGGTCACGGTAACTCTGGTAGTCGGTAGTGACGGATCCACCTCAAAGAATGGCAGCTCCGCAGGTGTAACCACCGCAGCTGATCGCTCAGAATTTTTATCGCGGCGTCGCAAAGCCGATTGCATTCTTATCGGAGGAAATACCGCGCGAACAGAGCCCTATCACCGCACGCCAGTGCCTGTAGTAGTTATTTCGCGCTCTTTGATCAACCCTTTAGCTGATAATCGCCTGGCGCATTGTTGGAATCTCTCCCCCGAAAAAGCGCTAGATCGAGCGATTAAAACATTCGGTCCTAATGTTCATATCGAGGCAGGCGCTGCAATCGTCACAGAGTTGATTAAGGCTGGACGAATTGATGCCCTTGAACTCAGCATTACATCTGTTACTGGTGGTGAAGATTTCATTGATGTCGATCAACTTCTTGGGCACTTCTCGCAAAGAAGCGAAGTAACGAATCCAGATACCCGCTTTATTTCTGCGCGAAAGTAATTAGAAGGCGGAAATTAGCGCTACGCCGATTACAGCAAAGAAGATTCCAACATATTGAACTTTATGTAATCTTTCGTGTAGAAATTTGTAAGCCAACAAGGCAGTAGCAATTGGGTAGAGCGAACCTAAGACCATAGCAAGTGAGACAAGGCCCTTTGTCGTTGCAACGCCAAGAAGCAAATTGGCTGCGAAATCTGCGATACCGATGAATATAAGAATTGGAAGCTCGGTTTTTCCTAGCCCACCGACATGTCTAAATCGGATGAAGATTCCAATTCCGATAAGAAGAGTTGTCGCGCGCATTGTTGTCATAGTCATCAAGGCGCTGCTCTGCGATCCGATTGCCATAAAGACAAGAGCTAAACCAAAGAAGACGGCGGCCGATAGAGCTAGGAGAACTGGCTTAAGAGGAAGACCTTGCGAAACTTCTGGTCCACTTGCAAGAAAACCACCGAGAAGTGCTGCTACAACGCCGATGCTGACGATTGTAGAAAGTTGATCACCTTTAATGACAATTGCATAAGCCAACGGAATCAGCGCACCAAGTGAACTAATCGGTGAAACAACACCCATTCGCCCTGTAGATAGTGCGGCGTAGAGACTAATCAGACCGGCATATCCGCAAAGACCCGCAAGCGCTCCAGCTAGAAGATATCCATCACTTCCAAGTGCTTGTGCATTCCAGGATGCGCTCACGATGACAAGAAAGAGGCCAGTGATAAATCCAATTGCCTGACTCGTTGCAAGAACTGCAATGGCTGGAAATCTCTTGCTGAGTTTTCCAGCGTGATAATCGGCACTTCCCCACAATGCGCTAGAAAGTAGCGCTAGAAGGCTTGCCATGGCGAGGACTCTACAGGGCAAGACCATCAGCCTCCCATGCAAAGCGCACCTTAAACTTTAGAATTAACCAGTGAAATCGACATTTACTTTTGAAGAGATGATCGACCTCCTTCGTACCTTCACCCCAAGAAATGAAATAATTCTTGAAGAAGTCCCTGCTCCTCAAAAGCTTGCTGCTTACTCATTTGCCTTTACCGCAGATATCTCAAATGGCTCACTCGGAGATGCTGAAGATGAAGTTGCCTCCGGACGTTTCGTCATCTTGCACGAACCTGGCGGACAAGACACATGGGAAGGTGATTTCCGGTGCGTCACCTTTATGCGCGCCGATGTTGATAGCGAGATGCAAGAAGATCCACTTCTTCCAGAAGTAGGTTGGAATTGGCTACTGGATTCACTCAATGGAACTGGCGCTAGTTACAACGCACCTAGCGGCACAGTGACTCGCGTTTCAAGTGCATCCTTTGGAAAGCTTTCACCGCGCAATGATGAGTCCGAGATTGAAATTCGCGCTTCTTGGTCACCAGTGATTACATCGCCAACGGATATGTTTGATCACGTTCAAGCATGGTGCAATCTCATGACTGAAGTTGCAGGTCTGCCACCTCTTCCTGAAGGTGTATCAACAATTGCATCAGCTCGACGTCGTGTCTGAAGTAGAAGAGCTTCCCACCGCAATCCCTCTGCTGCATCCGGCAGGGGGAGTTCCCGCGATCATCGATACTGAAGAAGCGTTCGATGCAGCCCTTACTCAGTTAGCTTCTGGCACTGGTCCCTTCGCTTTTGATGCTGAACGCGCCTCTGGATATAAATACAGCGCCCGTGCATATCTGATTCAAATCAAACGCACTGGCGGCGGATTGCACTTGATTGATCCGATTCCCTTCGGACCTGGGCATCGCTGTTTTATTGCACTCAATGCACTCATCCAAGACGTTGAAGTTATATTGCATGCAAGTACACAAGACCTGCCATGCCTTCGCGAAGTAGGCATATTTCCTAGCATTCTCTTCGATACTGAACTCGGTGGCCGTATCGCAGGACTTCCGCGAGTAGGTCTTGGTCCGCTCCTTGAAACGCTCATGGGCGTCTCACTTGCAAAGGAACACTCTGCAGTTGATTGGTCCACAAGACCTCTTCCGCATGACTGGCTGAACTATGCAGCGCTAGACGTTGAACTTCTTGTCGAATTACGTGACAAGGTTTATCAACTCTTGGCCGATGGCAAGAAATGGAAATGGGCCGAAGAAGATTTTGCTTCCATCATCGCAGCTCCTCCTGCACCACCACGAGTTGATCCATGGCGCAGAACTTCAGGAATGCATAAAGTGAAGAAGCGCAATCACATGGCTGTTATTCGAGAAATCTGGCAGGCGCGTAATGAACTTGCACAAGAATTAGATATATCTCCGAGCAGGTTGTTATCTGATTTAGCGATTACAGAAATTGCTCTCGCTTCAGATAAAGGTCCCATTACCAATCGCAAACATCTTGAGAAGATTCTGAGGCCGCTGGGCTTGCGAGCGCGGTGGTTAGAAAATGCAGCAACATGGATTAGCTGCATCACCGATGCGATTGCTATGCCAGAAGATCAATGGCCAGAGGCGCGTTCTAAATCCGATGCGATGCCACCAATTAAAATTTGGCGCGAGCGCTTTCCTGAAAAGTACGCACCACTTACCCACGCGCGATTTAATCTGCAGGTACGAGCTGAAGAACTTTCCATTCCTCTTGAAAACATGATCTCCCCCGAGCTTGTGCGCCGCATCTGTTGGCAGCCTCCGACCTCTTCTGTGAACGAGGCCCTTCTCGCCATGGGCGCCCGCCGCTGGCAGGCCGAGATTGCCTCTCCCATCCTTGAACTGGCCCTTACGCAGACGCAGCCCCTCGAAGTAGCCGAGCCTGAGGCGGAAATCACGGCTGCAGAGTGACGAATTACGCAACATCGGAGTTGCGTAAATACCATGGCTCAATTACTCTCAAGCCATGCTCAGCACATTCATCATCGCTCTACGCGAAGGCCTAGAAGCCGCACTCATCGTTGGAATCCTTGTCGCCTACCTCGTGAAGAGCGACCAAAGAAGCCATTTACGGGCACTTTGGACCGGTGTGGCACTTGCTATTACTGCAAGCCTTGCCTTCGGAGCTTTCCTTTCATATACCTCTGCTGAGCTCTCAGAGAAGGGCGAAGAACTCTTCGCCGGAACTACATCATTTGTCGCCGTTGGTCTGGTCACCTGGATGGTCTTCTGGATGAAGCGCGCAGCCCGTGGCTTGCGTGATGAGCTCCATGGAAAGGCAGAGGTCGCTGTAACCTCAGGTGCGCTCTCTATGGCCACTCTCGCCTTCTTTGCTGTGGCTCGCGAAGGCCTTGAAACATCACTCTTCCTCTACACAAACTTCAAGACTGTCGGCGCTTTCTCTACAGCAACCCTTGGTTTGATCCTAGGTCTAGCCCTCGCAGTCGGACTTGGCTACGGAATTTATAACCGCGCAGTCAAGATCAACCTCAGCAAGTTCTTCACCTATTCCGGTGTTGCCCTCATTGTTGTTGCAGCGGGCGTTCTTTCATACGGAATCCACGAGTTCCAGGAATTTGGAATCTTGCCTGGAGAGGAAGCCTTTGCATGGGATATCACTTCATGGATGGCTAAAGAGTCATTTATGGCAGCGCTTCTCGGCGGAACAATTGGATTTGATACAACGACCTCTTGGCTCCAGCTCTTCGTCTGGGTTGCCTACCTCGGTCTCACTATCAGCGCCTACCTATCGCCAGCGAAGGTAAAAACACCTCTCAACGCATAGCCAATTCCCCTACTGGCGAGTAACCTTTCCAAAGATACTCACCAGTGAAGGAAGTTCTATGTCTTCTCAACTCCGATCAGTCGTCCTTGTCGATGCTGTCCGCACCCCATTCGGCAAGGCCGGCAGCATGTATGCAGGTACTCGCGCCGATGACCTGATGGTGCGCGCAATGCGTGGCCTCCTCGAGCGCAACCCAAATGTAGATCCTGCATCTATCGATGATGTCGCGATCGCTGCTGCAACGCAGACTGGTGATCAGGGTATGAATATCGGGCGAAGCGCAACTCTCCTCGCAGGTCTTCCAAAGACTGTTCCTGGTTATTCAATCGATCGTTGGTGTGCAGGTGCGTTAACTGCGACAACAACAGTTGCTGGTGCAATTGCAATGGGTGCTATTGATATCGCAATTGCTGGTGGCGTTGAGCATATGGGTAACCATCCAATGGGTGAATTGATGGATCCCAACCCTCGCTATCTTGCAGAGAAGTTAGTGGAACAAGATGCGCTCGCTATGGGTGCAACTGCAGAACGTTTACATGATCGCTTTCCGCATT
>JBJONB010000027.1:0-11853 GCA_046052045.1 Actinomycetota bacterium
ATCATCACAAACCAGTGTGCGATTCCCGAACCGGTAAATTTCAGCATCTTGGTATGGCCAAGGACTTCCTTGAACATGTTCTTCAAGCGCGCAGATTTATTGTTGGAGCGTGTTGGATCTGGTTGCTGCTTCTTATAGAGCGAAATCAAAGTGCGAACACGAGCTGTTAAGAGAATCAGCGCAACCGCTGTAATGAGGTATGAGATTCCAGCTAGCGCATAGTTCATAAGCGCAAGGGTAATCGTTACTGGCGATTTAGGAAGCGCACGTGCTTAGGTGTCAATTCATCAAGTGAATTAACTCCGAGCAACTTCATATTGCGAACCATCTGGGTGCGCATAATTTCAAGGGCGCGTTCGACGCCATCTTGGCCACCGGCCATCAGTCCATAGAGATAAGCACGACCGACATAGGTGTATTGGGCACCAAGTGCAACCGCTGCAAGGACATCGGCTCCATGCATGATTCCAGTATCAATGTGAATCTCGTAATCCTTCTTAAACTCCTTCTTAATATCACTTAAGAGATGGAGCATCACAGGAGCGCGATCTAGTTGTCGGCCGCCATGATTAGAGAGTAAAACTGCATCTGCACCTAGCTTTGCAGCCATTTTGGCATCTTCAAGATTCTGAATACCTTTAACGGTAAGAGTTCCATCCCATTGCTTGCGAATCCACTTTAGATCTTCCCACGTCATCGTTGGGTCGAACATGTAATCAAGGAGTTCTCCGACAGTGCCTTCCCAGTTCTTCATCGACGCGAATTCGATCGAAGGAGTTGTAAGGAAGTTGATCCACCAAGCTGGGCGTGGAAGAGCGTTGATAACAGTTCCGGCAGTTAAACGTGGTGGAACAGTTAAACCATTTCGGTAATCACGAATACGTTGACCTGCAGCAGGCACATCCACTGTGAGCATCAAATTCTTGACGCCGGCGCGCTTCGCTCGTTCAACGAGCGCCATGCTGCCTTCGCGATCTTTCCACATATACAACTGGAACCAGTTGCGACCACCAGGTGCTGCGGCGACAACATCTTCAATAGTTGTTGTTCCAAGAGTGGAGAGAGTAAATGGAATTCCGTACTTCTCTGCAGCTCGTGCTCCGGCGATTTCACCTTGCGTCTGCATCATGCGAGTAAATCCAGTTGGTGCAATTCCAACTGGCATGGCAAAGGTCTCACCGAGAGATCTGCGAGTTAAATCTGCAGTCGATACATCTTTAAGAATGCTTGGAATAAATTCCAGATCACGAAATGCCTGGCGCGCTCTTTCGAGGCTGACTTCACTTTCCGCAGAACCATCTGTGTAATCAAATGGGCCCTTAGGGGTTCGTCTCTTTGCGATATCGCGAAGATCCCAGATTGTGTATGCCTGCTCTAGGCGACGCTTCTTGCGACGAAGTGTTGGCAGAGAAAATTGCAGAAGCGGAGCAAGTTCAGATGGTTTTGGAAATTGACGCCTTACATTCTTTCCCATGAAGGTTGTCTTTCCGTTAGTTTCTAATTAACGCCACTTAGTAGCGAGAGAAAAACCAACTGCAATGAAGCTGAAGCCAATAATCATGTTCCATGCACCGATACCTGGAATTGGATAGAGAGTCTGGCTTACATAGAAGACAACAATCCAGAAGAGGCCAATAAGGAAGTTAGCAATCATTACGGGTGCAAGCCAGCTTGGGCTCTCCAGAAGCGGCGAAACCTCTTCAGCATGGTGCTGTTCTTCGTGAGCGTGCTGCTCCTGAACCTTCTTACGCAATTTTGACTTTGGCATGAGGCCAAGGTTACAGCACAATTACCGCATGGCTCGAATCCTCGTTATCGATAATTACGACTCGTTCGTTTTTAACCTTGTGCAGTATTTGGCGCAACTAGGTGCGCAGTGCACCGTTGTTCGAAACGATGAAGTAACCGCCGATGAAGCTTCACACTATGACGGGGTTCTAATCTCCCCTGGACCTGGCACCCCTGATAAGGCGGGCATAAGTATTGAAATGATCAATTACTGCGCCAAGAATTCCATTCCACTCTTTGGGGTCTGTCTAGGGCATCAAGCAATCGGAGAAGCATTCGGTGCAACTGTTTCTCGAGCACCTGAATTACTCCACGGCAAGACATCGCAGGTATTCCATAATTCAACAGGCGTTCTTGAAAATCTTCCATCACCATTTACTGCAACTCGATATCACTCATTAGCAGTTGAGAAAGATACGGTTCCTGAAATTTTGGAAGTTACAGGTTCAACTGAATCAGGAGTTGTCATGTCAATGCGACACAGAGAGCTACCAATCGAAGGTGTGCAATTCCATCCCGAGTCTGTATTGACGGAACATGGACACCAGATGCTTGCTAACTGGTTAACACGTTGTGGAGATAAAGATGCACGCGCACGCGCTGTTGGCTTATCGCCAGTAGTGGGTTCTTCTCAGAAGTAATTACGGTTGCTTATTAATTGTAATAGTTACTGATTTACCAATTGTCTGCGTAGTGCCAGCTTCAGGTGCCTGACGAATGACAACTCCTGCAGGTTGTGAAGAATCAAAGTCGTAAAACTCTTTAATCAAGAAGCCAGCTTGAATGAGAAGCGTCTTCGCCTGAATTGCTTCAACACCGATCAGATTAGGAACAGTAATTTCTCCACTTGCGATTGTCAGAATGACTGAGCTTCCCGCTTCGGTAACAGAACCGACGGTTGGTGTTACATCTAAGACTGTTCCTTGTGGCTGATCAGATGGAGCTGCAACTGTTTGTGAAACTAAGAGGCCAACCGATGTCAGCGCAGAGCGAGCATCGATCAATGACATTCCAATGAGGTTATCGGGAACTATCGCCTCACCTGGACCATCGGAGACCGTTAACTCAACCTTCGATCCCAACTTCGCACGTGTTGTAGCAAGTGGCAATTGGCTTGCAACGCGATCAAAAGGAATAACACCGTCGTGAGCGCGCTTGACCGTCACAGTGTATTCAGAGAGAAGCGCCAGAGCTTTCTCTTCTGTTAAGCCTACGACGCTAGGAATCTGGGGAAGATTGTTATCTGAATTTCCACTGAGTAAGAAACCGGTAAGTGCGAGTGCAAGAGATGCAAAGAATGAGCCACTGTAGATAAGCGCTGATTTACGTGTGAAGAGAGGCTTCGTCGCAATCTTTGCAACGACTTCTTCTCCAGCGCGTACTCGAGAGATGTCATCAAGCATCTCTTGTGCACTCTGGTAGCGCTCATCTGGATTCTTCGCCAGAGCAACAGCCAATACCTTTTCAATTCCTTCTGGGAGTTCTGGGTCAAGTGTGCGGATGCGAGGAGCAATACTCGATGCATGCTGGAAAGCGATAGAGACAGGAGTTTCGCCAGTAAATGGAGGTTGACCTGCAAGTAATTCAAAGAGCAAGCAACCAGCTGAGTAGATATCACTTCGAGAATCAGCTAATTCTCCGACAGCTTGTTCAGGAGAAAGGTATTGGGCTGTACCAACGACGTTCCAGGTACTCGTAAGCGTTGCGCCAAGATCATCCATTGCGCGAGCAATACCGAAGTCCATCACCTTCACATCACCTTTATCGGTGATCATCACATTTGCTGGCTTGATATCGCGGTGAATAATCTGTCGCGCATGTGAATATTCAAGCCCCGCCAGAATTCCTTCTGCAATTTCGAGAGCCCGTTGCAGAGGAAGCTTCTGACCTTTATCTCTGAGAGTATAAATAACTTCGCGCAGAGTCTGCCCAGTTACTAGTTCCATCACAATGTATGGAGCAGGTTCTTCACCTGAGTCGTAAACGGCAACAATTGCCGGATGGTTAAGTCCGGCAGCTGCTTTTGCCTCTTTTCTAAAGCGAGCAACGAATGAAGGATCTTTAGCGAGATCACTTCGAAGAATTTTGATTGCAACTTCGCGGGAGAGGCGCTGATCGGATGCGATGTAAACATCGGCCATTCCGCCTGTGCCAATCATCTCGCCAAGAAGGTAACGACCGCCCAGTAATGAGTTCATCATTGCGCGGCTCCAATCTTTGCTAATTTCTCATCATTAGATTGAACAACATCTGCGATAACTACAGTTACGTTATCAGGTGCACCATTTACATATGTGGCATCAATTAAGGCATCGACCGTGCTCTGACGGTCTTTACCTTTGAGAAGAGATTTAATCTCTTTCTCCGTGAGAACCGAACTCAAGCCATCGCTGCAGAGTAGGTATCTATCTCCAACTTTCCCATCGAGAATTAAGAGTGGAGCGCTGGAAATTCCTTCACCCATCAACACTTGGGTGAGAACAGAGCGTTGTGGATGGGTTGCGATATCAGATTGTGAAATTGCACCTTGATTTAAAAGCTCTTGGATAACAGTGTGATCTTGAGTCAGCTGTTCAAATGAGCTTCCTCGCAAACGATAAGCGCGTGAATCACCAATATGCAGAAGGCAGATTCGTTCACCACTGATAAAGAGTGAGGTCAGCGTGGTTCCCATGCCAGAGAGCTGCGGATTCTCATCCGACTCGCTCTTTAATTGTGAATCAATCGAATCGAGTGAGTTACTAAAGATATCTTCGGCTGAATCAGAATCGATCTCTGGATTACAGATAACAGTCGAGATCTCTTCTAGCTTTGTAATTGCAATTCTTGATGCAACTTCACCAGCAGCATGTCCACCCATTCCATCAGCTACAGCAATAACTTGTCCTGAAGTAAGGGCGCTATCTTCATTGCCTTTGCGTTGCAATCCGACAGCAGAACGAGCTGATGTCGTGAAGAAGAGCTGAGCCATGGGGTAAGAGTAATCTCTTTGCTACCCTCGGTCTCATGCTGATTTACGCACACAGAGGGGCAAGTGCCGATTTTCCTGAGCACACCTTGGCTGCGTATGAAGGTGCCGTTGCACAGGGCGCTGATGGTTTTGAGTGCGATCTGCGAATAACCAAGGATGAAGTTCCGGTCCTATGGCATAACGCATCAATGCTGGAACGTGCCGGAAATAATGGATTGATATCTGAGATGACTTTTGAGGAAGTCTCTCGTGCATATCCGCAAGTTCTTACTCTCGATACATTTCTAGATTTTGCAATCAAAGTTAAGAAGGCAATTCTTGTTGAGACTAAACATCCGGTCTTGTCAGGTAACCGCGTGGAAGAGTTACTAGTCGAAGCGCTCGATAAACGAAAAGCGCTCTCAAAGATTCCTGTCTCAGTAATGTCATTTAGTTGGAGCGCAATTGAAAAAGTGAAGCGGCTAAATCCAGATATTCCAACAACTCTCTTATTGCATAAACACACTCCCTGGTTCCAAATCAAATATTCATCGGCTGTTGCAATGGGTCCCGAGATTGATCACCTGCGGGCAGAGCCCATCCGAGTGAAGAGAATTCAAGAGTTGGGTAGATCGCTCAATGTATGGACCGTCGATGAAGATTCCGATATCAAACTCTGTCAGCGTTTAGGCGTAGATATTCTGATTACAAATAAGCCGGCGCATGCACGTGAAGTACTCCGGTACCCTTAACCAGTGAGCAGCGCAGAGAGCCATACATTCGCCTACTTGGGGCCAGTTGGCACATTTACCCAAGCCGCTCTTAAGAAGTTAACGTGTGAATCCGATATCACAGTCCCGTATGCAAATGTCACAGCAGTCTTGGATGCGGTTCGATCTGGCGAAGCAGATTACGCACTTGTTCCTATCGAGAACTCTGTTGAAGGCGTTGTTGCTCGTACACTCGACGAGTTAGCAACTGGTGATCCTTTAGTAATTGCACAAGAGGTAACTCTTCCGGTGACATTTGCCTTAATGGTGAAGCCTGGAACAAAAGAGATTAAACGCATTGGAACGCATCCGCACGCAGAATCACAGTGCCGAGCATTTATCGCCAAGAACTATCCTCATGCAGAGATTGTTCCAACGAGCTCGACATCAGCGGCGGCAGAAGCGGTGAGCAAGGGCGATCTCGATGCAGCGATTGCATCTGCGGTAGCAGCAGAACACTTTGGTCTCGAAATAATTTCAGACAATATTGGTGATAACTCAGGAGCGGTTACTCGATTTATCGCAGCACAGAAGCCAGGTTGGATGCCAGAGCCAACAGGCCACGACCGAACCTCAATGGCGGTCTTTATCGATATCGATCACGCTGGAGCGCTCCTTGAGATCCTCCAGGTATTTGCGAAGAATGATGTAAACCTGACATTCATCCAGTCACGTCCAACAGGCCGCGAACTTGGTCACTACCATTTCATCATTGATGTTGAAGGTCATATCAAGGATGCTCCAGTTGGAAAATCAATTGAGGAACTTAAAGTGATCTGTGATGACATTAGATTCTTAGGTTCATACCCACGAGAGGTGCGCTCATGATTGATATTAAATTCCTTCGAGAGAACCCTGATGTTGTACGCGCTTCACAAAAAGGCCGCGGCGAGAACGTTGAACTAGTTGATCAAATTTTGGCGATTGATGAAGTAAAACGAGCTGCGGTTTCAGAATTTGAAACGCTACGCCAAGAGCAGAATGTTCTTTCCAAGAGCGTGGGCGCTGCAAAGGGTGATGAGAAAACCGCTCTACTTGAGAATGCCAAGGCGCTCGCAGATAAGGTCAAAGCAGCTGATGCAAAGCGCGCTGCAATAGAAGAGGAAGCAAAGCAGTTGCTTCTGCAGCTCTCTAACTTATTGGATACCGAAGCACCTATCGGTGGAGAAGATGATTTCGTAACAATCGAACATGTTGGTACACCTCGAGATTTCAGTAAAGATGGTTTCGAACCAAAAGATCACGTAGAACTTGGCAAGTTACTTGGTGCAATCGATACAGAGCGTGGTGCAAAGGTAGCTGGATCACGTTCTTACTATTTAACTGGCGTTGGAGCACTTCTTGAATTTGCGCTCGTCAATTATGCAATCCAAAGTGCGCTTAAGAATGGTTTTACTCCAGTCATTCCACCAGTTCTTGTAAACCCGGCAGCGATGGAAGGCACCGGGTTCCTTGGGCAAGCTGCAGAGAATGTTTATCGCATTGAAAAAGATGATGTCTATCTAGTTGGCACATCTGAAGTTCCACTTGCCGCGATGCATATGGATGAGATCTTGCCTGCAGATAAGTTGCCAATTCGATATGCAGGGTACTCATCATGTTTCCGCCGCGAAGCCGGAACGTACGGAAAAGATACCCGCGGAATTATTCGTGTTCACCAATTCGATAAAGTTGAGATGTTTACCTTCTGTAAACCAGAAGATGCCAAGGCAGAACATGCACGCCTGCTGCAATGGGAGAAAGATTTCCTCACTGCGATGGAGATTCCATTCCGCGTTATCGATGTCGCTTCCGGAGATCTTGGATCATCTGCAACACGTAAATTTGATATTGAAGCTTGGATACCTACACAAGGTGCCTATAGAGAGGTAACAAGTACTTCTAATTGCACCGAATTCCAGGCTCGCAGACTAAATATTCGTTATAAGGATTCTGAAGGAACAAAGGCGATTGCGACTCTCAACGGAACGCTCGTTGCAATTCCTCGCATGATTGTTGCAATCCTTGAAAATCATCAGAATGCAGATGGAACTGTGAACGTTCCCGCAGCTCTGCAACCATTCCTTGGTATGAAGAAATTTGAGCTTGCGTGAGCGTTCCAGAAAATTTACAGCGACGTCCCAAATTAATCGCCTCTGATCTAGATGGCACAATCGTTGCGCATTACGGGGATATCACTCAGCGCACCATTGATGCATTTAGAAAAGCGCACTCAATGGGAATCGAAATTTTCTTCATTACTGGCCGCCCTCCACGGTGGATGCCCGAGATCAAAGAAGCTTTTGGAATTGGTAAGGCCGTCTGCGGAAATGGAGCGATGCTCTATGACTTACACAATGACAAAGTCCTAGAAGAGTGGCTTATTGAAGTTGATGTTCAACTGGAAGCTGTAAAGCGACTCCGCAGAGCAATTCCAGAAATCTCGTTTGCCATCGAATCCCACAACTACTTCCATCGCGAGAAGATTTATATTCCACGATGGGACGTTGGTTTAGATAATGTTGGTGTTCATCAAATTGAAGAAGTAATTACATCACCAGCTCTTAAGGTCTTAGCTCGCTGTTCACAGCAAGAGTTAACATCTGATGAGATGCTAGCAATTGCAAAAGTTGAACTCGATGGATTAGCAACAGTTACTCACTCCAACCCACATGACTCACTTCTTGAAATTTCTGCACTTGGTGTCTCGAAAGGAATGACACTTGCAAAGATGGCCGGTCGTTTAGGAATTGATGCAGCTGATTGCGTTTCATTTGGCGATAATCCAAATGATTTCTCAATGCTTGAATGGTGTGGTCGATCGTATGCAATGGCAGATGGCCACCCTGATGGACCAAAGTATGCAAAAGGTATTGCTGGTCCATGTGAAGAAGATGGCGTTGCAATCATTATTGAGCAGTTGCTCGAACTCCCCGCTTAAATAACTGGCGTGAGAACTCTGCGATTTTTGCAGAAGGCCACTTTCGGGTAATCTCTCCCACGGAGGACTCGCATAGCGGCCGAGTGCACCGGTCTTGAAAACCGGCAAGGGAAACCTTCGTGGGTTCAAATCCCACGTCCTCCGCTGTTAAGCCGAAACCCGCCCCCGTGCGACGGTTCGCAAGGCAATAGCCTTCGAACAAGAATCTGGGGCGGGTTTCGCATTTCACCGCTCTTTGTGGCTGACTTCATAAGGTCAGAGCGGGCAACCACCTAGCGACTTTGCACAGGGAAGCGCACACTTCTCCTATTAGTTCCAACCCAGGGGAGCACACATGTCCGGAGTATTTTCTCCAACGCGCGCCAAGATTAAAGAGCGCACACTGCGCACAGATAAATGGTGGCTTGAGCCAGCAATTACCTTTGGCGTTCTTATCTCGTTTGTAATTTACGCAACCTTCCGCGCATTTGAAGGAGCCAATTACTATAAGGATCACCTCATCTCCCCGTTCTATTCCCCATGTTTATCTGAAGCATGTATCCCTGAAGCAACTCTCTTCGGATGGACTCCTGTTGGCGCAGAAATATTTAACTTTGCGCTTTCACCAGCTCTTATTATTTTGATCTTCCCACTTGGTTTCCGTATGACTTGCTACTACTACCGCAAGGCTTACTACCGTGCTTTCTGGTTATCACCTCCTGCATGTGCAGTTGCTGAACCACATACAAAGTACACAGGCGAAACACGTGCACCACTTATCTTGCAGAATGCACACCGTTGGTTCTTCTACGCAGGTCTCGTCTTCAACGTAATTCTTACTTACGATGCGATTCTCGCTTTTAAGGGTGCGGATGGCGATTGGGGACACATGAGCGTCGGAACTCTCGTTCTTGTTGCTAGCGCAACAATGCTCTGGCTCTACTCACTTTCATGTCATACATGTCGCCACACAGTTGGTGGACGTCTCAAGCACTTCTCGAAGCATCCTGTTCGTTACAAGTTATGGACGACAGTTTCATCACTCAATCATTACCACCAGCAATTTGCGTGGTTCTCGCTTGCAGCAGTTGCATTTGCCGATATCTATGTTCGCCAAGTTGCAACTGGCGCCTGGACCAACTTCTACTTCTTCTAAAGGATGCCAAGAATGACTCTCGAACGACATAAGTACGACGTCCTTATTATTGGAGCAGGCGGCGCAGGTTTACGCGCAGCTGTTGAAGCACGCGAAGCAGGCTTAAGCGTTGCCATCATCTGTAAGTCACTATTTGGTAAGGCCCACACTGTTATGGCCGAAGGTGGTGCAGCAGCATCAATGGGTAACGTCAATGACAATGACAATTGGATGGTTCACTTCCGCGACACAATGCGCGGTGGAAAGTTCCTCAATCACTATCGCATGGCAGAACTTCATGCGAAAGAAGCGCCAGATCGCATCTGGGAGCTAGAAACTTGGGGCGCACTCTTTGATCGCACCAAAGAAGGAAAGATTTCACAACGCAACTTCGGTGGACATGAATATCCACGTCTTGCACACGTAGGTGATCGCACAGGTCTAGAACTCATCCGCACAATGCAGCAGAAGATTGTTGCGCTCCAGCAGAAAGATGGTCGCGAATTCGGCGACATGGAGAGCAAGATGAAAGTCTTTGCAGAGTGCACCATCACTGAAATTCTTAAAGAGAATGGAAAGATTTCAGGAGCATATGGTTACTGGCGCGAATCAGGAGAAGAGATTCTCTTTGAAGCACCAGCAATTGTTATTGCAACAGGTGGCGTCGGAAAGACATTTAAAATTACCTCTAACTCTTGGGAAGGCACTGGCGATGGCCATGCACTGGCTCTCAAAGCAGGCGCGAACCTTGTTGATATGGAGTTCTTGCAATTCCATCCAACTGGAATGGTCTGGCCACCATCAGTGCGCGGAATTCTCGTAACCGAATCTGTTCGTGGTGAAGGCGGAATCCTTACAAACTCACTCGGTGAGCGCTTTATGTTTAAGTACATCCCAGATGTATTTAAGGATAAGTACGCTGATAACGAAGCAGAAGCAGATCGTTGGTATGAAGATCAGGACAACAATCGTCGTCCACCAGAACTTCTTCCACGTGATGAGGTTGCACGCGCAATTAACTCTGAAGTTAAGGCAGGACGCGGTACCGAACACGGTGGCGTCTACCTCGATGTTTCTAAGCGTCTGACAGCTGAAGTTATTAAGAAGCGCCTTCCATCTATGTGGCACCAGTTCTATGAACTTGCTGGCGTAGATATCACCAAGGAAGCGATGGAAGTCGGTCCAACATGTCACTACGTAATGGGCGGCGTTGAAGTCGAGCCAGATACAGCTGCAGCAGTTGGAGTTCCAGGACTCTTTGCAGCAGGTGAAGTCGCTGGTGGAATGCATGGTTCAAATCGTCTTGGTGGAAACTCACTTACAGACCTTCTTGTATTTGGTCGCCGTGCAGGTGCAGGTGCAGCTGAATATGTGAAGAAGAGTGGTGCAAACCCAGTCTCTGATGCAGCAATCAAGGCAGCAGCCGATCGCATCGAAGCTCCATTTAGTCGCGCAGGTGGGGAGAACTCTTATTCACTCCATGCCGAACTTCAAGAAGTTACACATAACCTCGTTGGAATCATCCGCACACGTACTGAGATCGAGGAAGCGATTGCAAAGATCGCAGATATCCGCGCTCGCAGCAAGAATGTAGCGGTCGGTGGTGGACGTAAGTTCAACCCAGGATTCCACTTGGCATTTGACCTCGACAACATGTTGCTCGTGGCTGAATCAACTGCAAAGTCAGCTCTTCTGCGTGAAGAATCTCGCGGCGGACACACACGTGATGATTTCCCTGGCATGAACAATAAGTGGCGTCAGGTAAACCACATTGCAAGCTTTGATGGTAACCAAGTTAATATCAAAGCCCAGACGCTCCCTATGTTGCCGAAAGAGCTCTTTGATCTCTTTGATGTTCACGAACTCGAGAAGTACATGACACCGGAAGAAATTGCGAAAGGCGGTTCCAACTAATGGCACGCAAAATTAATCTTCGCATCTGGCGAGGCGACGCAACTGATGGTGGTCTCAAAGATGTTCAGGTAGAAGCTAACGAGGGCGAAGTTGTTCTCGATGTAATTCACCGCGTTCAAGCAACACAGATGGGTGACCTTGCTGTTCGCTGGAACTGTAAGGCAGGCAAGTGTGGATCTTGTTCTATGGAGATCAACGGCAAGCCACGCCTTGCGTGCATGACACAGGTTGCTTCGTTCGGTGATGACGAGACAATTACTGTTACTCCACTTCGTGCATTTCCTGTTATTAAGGATCTCGTCTCAGACGTCTCCTTCAATTACAAGAAGGCTATGGAAGTTCCTGCATATGAGCATCCAAAGGAGCTTGCTCCTGGTGAAGCACGTATGGAGCAGAT
>JBJONB010000028.1:0-11478 GCA_046052045.1 Actinomycetota bacterium
GGCCGTTTCGAAGAGAAGCGAAAAGGACTCGACATTCTGGCTGCAGCTCTTCCCGCTGTGATTTCTCGATATCCAGATGTAAAAATATTTGTTGCAGGCCCTGGCGACAGTGAAGCGGCACTGAAAGAGATAGATCCTTCACTGCATTCTCGATTTACGTTTCTGGGGCGCATCAGTGAAGAAGAGAAGGCGAATTTCCTCGCCTCCGTTGCCCTCTACATCGCACCCAATACGGGGGGAGAGTCCTTCGGGATCATTCTTGCTGAAGCGTTGGCTGGCGGGGCAAGCGTTGTTGCGAGCGACATCCCTGCCTTTGATTCGCTCCTTGGCCATGGTCAATATGGAACGCTCTTTGAATCAGAGAACTCAGATGATTTATCCGCAAAAATTATTGATTTGCTAGGAGATGAAGGTAAGCGTCGCGCAATTGCGCAGCGCGGGAAGCTCTATGCGCAAGAGTTCGATTGGGATGTGGTTGCAGAAAAGATTTATGATGTCTATGAAATGGCGATGGTCGGCGGGGCCACGGTTTCACTTTCATCTGAAAACCGCGCGTGGAATAAGTTCTTAGGGAGATAGTGATGAGCAAATACATCCTTGGTGCCCTCTTCCTCACATTCATCGCCTGGTATCTCTCTTATTCAGCTACTCGATTGGATCGCTTGCATAATCGCGTTGAAACAAGTTGGGCCAACTTGGATGGGCTCCTACAACGCCGTGCTGCGATTGCGATTGAAATAGCGCGCTCCGAGATATCAGATCCTGCCTCATCACTTCTTCTCACTTTTGCAGCTCACCAAGCGCGTGAAGCGAGCGTTCGCGATAGGTCACAGGCTGAAACAGGATTAACGGGTGCTCTCGGAATTCTCCTTGAAACTTCTACTGAAATCTCAGGTGCGAATGAGCAGGACCTGATTCGAGAGCTTAAGGACCTTACAGAAAAGATAAGGATGGCGGTTGCAATGCACGTTGATGCCGTCAACCGAACTCAGATGGTGAGAAAGAAGTGGTTTATTCGTTTCTTCCGACTTGCCGGACATGCTCCGGAACCAGTGACGTATGAATTCGAAGGCGATGTTCTTTAAGAAGATTGCGCTATTAACCCTTACGGCGCTTTCAATTGGGGTAGTTGCGTTAGCCATTTTCAATCCAAACAATCCAATTCTTGCAAAGCTACCATTTCTTGAAGACTCACCTTCTAATTCGATAAGTGGATTACCCGGGGGAGACGGCCCTGTCCTGGTTGTAAAAATTGACGACACTCGACAAGCACATCCGCAAATTGGTCTCGAAGAAGCAGACATCATTTACATCGAACAAGTTGAGGGTGGCCTTACCCGACTGGCTGCAATCTTCTCTTCGTCAATACCAACACATATCGGTCCAGTTCGATCAGCGAGAATTTCAGATATCGAACTTCTTGAGCAATACGGAAACGTCGCGTTCGCCTATAGCGGGGCTCAGAAGAGGATGCGTCCAGTGATTGAAGCCGCAAACCTTGAAGACCTTGGTGCGCAAAGGCAATCATCAACTATTTACACAACTGACCCCAATCGCGTTCAGCCATATGCGATGGTGTTGAGGGCTGATTTGCTGATGCAGCAGGTCGCGGAAAAGAGTTTGCTAATTTCGGCATCAAAAAATATGGGTTGGGTATTCGGTGATGCGCCCGATGGTGGAATCGAAATCAAATCTGCACACCTATCTTGGCCCGCAAGTTCCTATGATGCGCATTGGTCTCAAGAAGAAGAAAGATGGTTGCTCGATCATTCAGGAGAACCGAATATCGCAGCATCCGGAAAGAGATTAGGGGCGGCAACGTTAGTTATTCAATTGGTTTCGATCACGGATTCGATTTACAAAGACAAGGTTGGGGGAGTCACTCCATTTTCAGCGACAGTAGGTGAAGGCCGCGGATATATCTTGAGAGACGGCAAAGCTTTTGAGGCGATTTGGTCTCGTGAAAATGCAGTCTCAGGAACAACCTGGCGCACCCCAAGCGGTGAAGACATTGCCTTTGCAGATGGTCAAATATGGGTGGCGCTCACCGATAAAGAGCCTGTATTTGCCAAAAAAGCCTCGGATGCGGGAATGAAGAGTTCAAAGTAGACTTCACTTCTCGATTTGGGTTAAACAATAGGAGTCACACATCATGTCTGAAGCAACTGGCACAGCACGCGTTAAGCGCGGAATGGCTGAAATGCTCAAGGGCGGCACCATTATGGATGTCGTCAATGTTGAGCAGGCGAAGATTGCAGAAGATGCAGGTGCATGTGCAGTGATGGCGCTTGAGCGCGTACCTGCAGATATCCGCGCTCAAGGCGGAGTAGCTCGCATGTCAGATCCTGACATGATTCAGAAGATTCAAGCAGCGGTCTCAATCCCGGTTATGGCCAAGGTTCGAATCGGTCACTTTGTTGAAGCGCAAATCCTCGAGACTCTCAATGTTGATTACATCGATGAATCTGAAGTTCTTACACCTGCGGATTACACACACCACGTTGATAAGTGGAACTTCAAGGTTCCTTTCGTCTGTGGAGCCACAAATCTCGGGGAAGCGCTTCGCCGCATTAATGAAGGCGCAGCGATGATCCGTTCAAAGGGTGAAGCTGGAACCGGCGATGTTTCGAATGCGATGATGCATATGCGCACAATCGGTGCAGAGATTCGTCGTCTTACTTCTATGCGCGAAGATGAACTGTATGTGGCAGCAAAAGAACTTCAGGCACCATATGCCCTCGTGAAGGAAGTTGCTGAAACCGGAAAGCTCCCTGTCGTTCTCTTTACGGCTGGTGGAATCGCAACGCCAGCAGATGCCGCACTCATGATGCAGATGGGCGCAGATGGCGTCTTCATTGGTTCAGGAATCTTCAAATCAGGAAATCCTGCACAACGCGCAGCAGCATGCGTCAAGGCGACAACTTTCTACAATGATCCGCAGGTTCTTGCAGATGTATCTCGTGGTCTCGGAGATGCCATGGTTGGAATCAACGTTTCTGATATTCCAGTGCCACACCGCCTCGCCGAGCGCGGCTGGTAAACCTTCCACTTCGAAGGTTTAGGTTCAATGAAGGTTGGCGTACTTGCTCTGCAAGGTGATTTTCGCGAACATATAAATGCCTCGCAAAAATGCGGTCATACTGCAGTCGAGGTGCGTCGCGAGTCAGAACTTGCTCACATTGATGCATTGATTCTTCCTGGAGGAGAGTCGACAACAATTATTCATCTTGCGCAAAACTTCGATCTTTATCAGCCAATCAAGGATGCCATCTCTAACGGTTTGCCGGTTTATGGTTCATGTGCGGGGATGATTCTTCTTGCAGATCGAATTGTTGACGGAATTAAGGATCAGAAGACATTTGGTGGATTGGATATCACCGTTCGCAGAAATGCATTTGGAAGACAAGTCGACTCCTTTGAATCCGATTTAACTTTCCACGGAGAAACACTCCATGCGGTATTTATCCGAGCTCCATGGGTCGAAGAGGTTGGGCCGGGGGTTGAGGTTCTTTCCACTGCCGCCGACCATCCGGTAGCCGTGCGTCAAGGCAACCTTCTTGCAACGAGCTTTCATCCCGAACTGACTGAAGATTTAGCCGTACACCGCTACTTTTTTGAAGAGATCTGCAAAGGCAGATAAAGTAGAGCCAGTACCAAAATAGATTTAGGCCAAAGAGCGATTGAGGTGTTTGAAAAATGTCAGGCCATTCCAAATGGGCAACAACTAAGCATAAGAAGGCTGTCATCGATGGCCGTCGCGCTAAGAATTTCGCGAAGTTAATTAAGGCTATTGAAGTTGCTGCGCGCAATGGTGGACCTGATGTAGATGGAAACCCAACTCTCTTTGATGCAATCGCAAAGGCTAAGAAGAATTCAATGCCTGCAGACAATATTGAGCGCGCTGTAAAGCGCGGTGCAGGGCTCGAATCAGGTGGCGCTGATTGGCAAACGATTATGTATGAAGGCTATGGACCAAACGGTGTTGCCATCATGATCGAATGTCTTTCAGATAATCGAAATCGTGCTGCTTCTGAAGTGCGCGTAGCCGTTACTCGCAATGGTGGATCTATGGCTGACCCTGGCTCAGTTTCATATCTCTTCAATCGCAAGGGCGTCATCATCGTAAATAAGGCAGTTGGAGCTACAGAAGATTCAATCCTTGAAGCCGCCCTCGATGCAGGTGTTGAAGAAGTAAACGATCTCGGTGAATCATTCGAAGTTGTCTGCGAAGCTAGTGACCTCGTTGCTGCTCGTACTGCGCTGCAGGCTGCGGGCATAGATTACGAATCTGCAGATTCTTCATTCCTACCTTCTATGCAGATTCCACTTGATGCCGAAGGCGCTCAGAAAGTATTTGAACTCATCGATGCCATTGAAGAGCTCGATGATGTGCAGAATGTCTTCTCTAATTTCGACGTCTCTGACGAAGTTATGGCGAGCCTTTCTTAATCCCACTTCATTAAGTCCTAGGCTTAGAAGTTATGAGCCATATGCATCGACGAGTCTTGGGGGTAGATCCAGGGTTAACTCGTTGTGGCGTTGGAATCGTTGAAGGTGCAATCGGAAAGTCTCTTTCGCTCATTGGGGTTGGCGTCATTCTCACCCCAGCTGATGCACCGCTAGAGCAACGTTTGCTTCAGCTCGAATCAGAAATTGAAGAATGGATCTCACTTCATAAGCCAGACGTGATTGCTGTAGAACGAGTTTTTTCTCAACATAACGTTCGAACAGTCATGGGCACCGGTCAAGCTGCAGGGATTGCACTCCTTGTTGCAGCCCGTCGTGGCATTCCCGTAATGATGCACACTCCATCAGAAGTTAAAGCTGCGGTCACTGGATCAGGGCGTGCCAATAAAGCGCAGGTTGCCGAAATGGTGAAACGGCTATTAAATCTTGAAGTGATTCCGAAACCTGTCGATAGTACAGATGCGCTGGCTTTAGCTATCTGCCATATTTGGCGAGGAGGCGGTAACTCTAAAATTGAAGCAGCTCTCAAAGCTGAGAAATCTCGCCTCTCTAAGTTGGTGGGCAAATGATTTCCCTCATTAATGGAATCGTGCGATCTATCTCGAGCGACCGCGCAATTGTCGAGGTTGGTGGCGTTGGACTTGCTGTTTCTCTGACTTCGCAAACAACTGCGCAACTCAATTTAGGTACTCCAGTGCAGCTCTTCACATCACTAGTTGTTCGCGAGGACTCGCTTACTCTCTTTGGATTCCTTGATGAAGAAAGTCGTTCAGCATTCGAATTGGTCCAGACAGTTTCTGGAATCGGACCGAAAGTTGCTCTGGCTATTCTCGGTGCTCACACTCCGCAATCTCTTGCCGTTGCAATCGCTCAAGAAGATATCAAGGCGATTGAGAAAGTTCCGGGCATAGGTCGCAAGGGAGCTCAGCGTTTAATTCTCGAGCTCAAAGGAAAGATTTCTGATTTCGGAAGTGTCGATCATAAGCAGATTCACCAACCAGTCTGGCGTGAACAACTTACTTCAGCACTCATCTCATTGGGTTTCACTGCCAAGGATTCGGATTCGGCAATCACCGCAGTCGTTTCGCAGTATGCAGATAACGGTATTGATGCGCAGAATATCGATATCTCTGAACTTCTCAAGGCAGCTCTTCAAAGTGGACGGCGTGCATAAATGAGTGAAGAGAGATTAATTAATCCTCAGAGAGGAAATGATGATGCGGCTGCTGAACATGCCCTTCGCCCAAAGACACTGGGGGATTTCATTGGCCAGCATCGCGTACGTGAACAAATTGATGTCCTATTAACTGCAGCGCGCAAACGTGATGCGGCAGCAGATCACATTCTGCTCTCTGGTCCGCCGGGGCTTGGTAAGACAACACTTGCCATGATTCTTGCATCCGAAATGCAAGCACCCATTCGAATCTCAAGTGGGCCTGCCATCACACATGCCGGAGACCTCGCTGCAATTCTCTCTTCTCTTGTCGAAGGTGAAATCTTCTTCCTCGATGAAATTCATCGACTACCTCGTCCTGCGGAAGAACTTCTCTACTTAGCCATGGAGGATTTCCGAGTCGATGTAGTAGTAGGCAAGGGACCAGGCGCCACCGCTATTCCTCTTCAACTACCTCGCTTCACTTTGGTAGGAGCTACAACTCGCGCCGGACTACTTCCTTCGCCGCTACGTGACCGTTTTGGATTTACGGCTCATCTAGATTTCTATGAAGAGTCAGAACTTGAAGAAGTCATTTCAAGAAGCGCGACACTTCTGGGCCTCACAATTGATAAATCAGCGATTTCTGAAATCGCCAGCCGTTCTCGTGGAACACCTCGCATTGCAAACCGTTTACTCCGACGAGTCCGTGACTTCGCACAAGTTCAAGGATCTAACGCGCTTTCTCATCAACACGCCAAGGCGGCCCTTGATATGTATGAGGTAGATGCCAAAGGGCTCGACCGCCTAGATCGCTCAGTTCTGATCGCCCTCATCGAGCGATTTGGTGGGGGACCGGTAGGTTTATCTACTCTGGCAATCGCGGTAGGCGAAGAGACTGAGACAGTTGAATCTGTTGCAGAACCTTTCTTGGTTCGAAATGGCTTTATGGCGCGCACTCCACGCGGCCGTATCGCCACAGCTATGGGGTGGGAGCATGTGGGACGAACACCACCTGTTGGAATCGTCACCCTTTTCGACACGCCTGCGCCCGACGCATAGACTCTGCCCTTATGTCCACACCTACAAAACCAATGAAGACTTCAGGTCGCCCAGTTCGCGCCTTGGCTCTCTTGGCCGTCATTATCTTCGGCCTGCTAGCCACAGCTCTTATCCAGGGAGCGACATCAGTTCGCCTCGGCCTCGATCTTCGCGGAGGAACAAGCGTCACGCTTCAACCTCGCGCATCTAATGATTCCAATAAGGTCACATCCGAAGCGATTGACCAAGCTGTTTCAATTATTCGCCAGCGTGTTAACTCACTCGGTGTTGCTGAATCAGAAGTAACAGCACAGGGAAGTGGAGCTAACCGCCAAATCGTTATCTCTGTTCCAGGAGATTCAGGTCGACGTGTGGTCGATCTTGTTGGTCAGACAGCTGAACTTCGCTTCCGCCAAGTGTTGGCTGAATCTGCTGCACTCGGTGGAACAAGCGCATCTGCAGCAACACCTGTCGGTGGAGTATCTGCAGAAGTAAACGCTCGCTTTGCAGCTCTTGACTGTACAAACCCTGCAAATCTTCAGGGCTCAGGCGCTGACGCTCCATCAGATGTGATCGTTGCGTGCGCGCGCTCAGGTGCGAGCAAGTACATCTTGGCTCCTGCGGAAGTTCTCGGTCGCCAGGTTTCAAAGGCATCTGCTGGAATTGATCAACAGGGAACAAGCGCTTGGTATGTAATGCTCACATTTAACGGTGAAGGAACTTCAGCGTTTGGGGCCCTTACATCTCGCGTAACAACTCTGCCATCGCCACAGAATCAGGTTGCAATCGTTCTCGATGGGCTTGTTGTATCTGCTCCAGTGATTAACGAAGCTATCCCTTCAGGAAATGCTCAGATCACTGGTTCGTTCTCACAGGTTGAAGCGAATGACCTTGCAAACGTACTTAAGTACGGTGCGCTGCCACTGGCATTCGACCGTGGTGAAGTACAGCAAGTTTCACCAACACTGGGCGCTGATCAGCTTGAAGCAGGACTTCTTGCAGGAGCACTTGGTATCGGACTTGTATTCATCTTCTCGCTTCTTTATTACCGTGCGCTCGGATTAGTAACAGTAGGTTCATTGCTTATTGCAGGTTTACTCCTGTATCTCATCTTCTTGGTTCTCGGTGGAGCGATCGGCTTCACGCTCACCTTGGCTGGCATCGCAGGAGCGATTGTTGCAATCGGTATTACTGCTGACTCATTCATCGTCTTCTTCGAACGTATTCGAGATGAAGCGCGTGAAGGCCGTTCACTACGTTCAGCCGTTGAAAGTGGATGGGCGCGAGCACGGCACACAATCATCGTCGCGGATATGGTCTCGATTCTCTCCGCAGTTCTCCTCTACTTCTTTGCTGTCGGTGGAGTTCGTGGATTCGCGCTGACGCTCGGAATCACAACGCTTATCGACCTTATTATCGTCTTCATCTTTACGAAGCCGCTGGTGACGTTGATTGCGAAGACCAAGTTCTTCTCATCAGGTCATCCACTCTCAGGCTTCTCAGCCAAGAGCATCGGAAAATCTAACCCTGCATCACCATTGGAGGCATAATCACATGGCTAAATTTTCAGGTTTCGGTGGCCGTCTCTACTCAGGCGAGATTTCATTTAACATCGTTGAACGTCGCAAGCGCTGGTATTCAATTTCAGCTGTCTTCATAATTGCCTCAATCGCAGCACTTGGTATTCAGGGTTTGCACCTTGGTATTGAGTTCAAGGGTGGAGCTTCTTACACAATCAACAAAGCTTCAGTCACTGTTGAACAAGCCCGCGCATCAGTTGAAAACATTGGAATTCCGGGTGAAGTAATTGTCCAAAAGATCGGCGATTCAAAGATTCGCATCCAGACTGGCTCTTTAACTTCAGCTGAATCTCAAGCAATCGAGAATGCACTTACGTCGACTTTTGACGTGACTGCAGAATCTATTGATACTCAATTAGTCGGACCTTCATGGGGTAAGGAAATTACCAAGAAGGCTCTCTATGGACTGATCGCATTTCTTCTTGCTGTAATGCTCTTCTTGGCAATGGCCTTCGAACCTAAGATGGCTATCGCTGCCATCGTTGCAGTGGTTCACGACGTATTCATCACAGTGGGCATTTACGCACTTGTGGGATTCGATGTAACGCCGGCGACGGTAATCGGGTTCCTCACAATCCTCGGATATTCGCTCTATGACACCGTGGTTGTCTTCGATAAGGTTCGCGAGAATACAAAGTCTGTTGCTGCAAATAGCAAGATGACTTATTCGCAGGCTGCGAACTTGGCTGTAAATCAGACTCTTGTTCGCTCAGCTAACACTTCGATTATCGCCCTTCTTCCAGTAGGAGCAATTCTTTTCGTGGGTGCTGGTCTTCTGGGTGCAGGAACTCTTAAGGATCTCTCCCTTGCACTCTTCATCGGTCTTGCAGTGGGAACATACTCATCTGTATTTATCGCACCTCCATTCCTTGCTCAGCTTCGCGAGAAGGAGCCAGCAATGCAGGCTCTTGCAAAGCGTGTTGCAGCTCGTGGTGGCGCACCTGTAGTTGCTGAAGTTAAGGCAGCTCGTCCTTCAACAGGTAGCGGTCCTCGTAACCAACCAAAGCGCAAGGGTCGCAAGTAACCCTTTAAATATGCAGACGTTGCCCTTAATCGCACCTCTCATTGGTGCGCTTAAGGAGCATCATCCGCAAGCTAACATCTCTGAAATTGAGCGCGCTTTTCTTGTTGCCGAGAATGCTCATAAAGGTCAGCTCCGAAAATCTGGCGAAGAGTACATAACTCATCCTGTTGCAGTCACTCAGATTCTTGCCGAACTGGGTCTTAATGAGACAACACTGATTGCTTCACTGCTTCATGACACTGTTGAAGATACTCCGTACTCACTTGATCAATTGCGCTCAGATTTTGGCGACGAAATTGCAAACCTCGTTGACGGAGTTACCAAGCTCGACAAATTAACGTATGGCCCAACTGCAGAGGCAGAGACTGTGCGCAAGATGGTCATTGCAATGTCTCGAGATATTCGCGTCTTGGTAATCAAGCTAGCTGATCGTCTTCACAACGCGCGCACATGGGGTTTTGTTTCGAGCGATAGCGCATCTCGTAAGGCAAGAGAGACTCTAGATATCTACGCACCTCTTGCTCATCGCCTAGGTATGAACGCGATTAAATGGGAACTCGAGGATTTATCTTTTGGTGTTCTGGAGCCAAAGAAATTTGAAGAGATTTCTCGCCTCGTTGCCGAGCGTTCACCTTCACGAGATGCACTGACGGCTGAAGTAATAGCCGCAGTCGAGTCCGATCTTGCAAAGGATGAAATCTCAGCGACCGTTACCGGCAGAAAGAAGCACTTCTTCAGCGTTTACCAAAAGATGGTTGTGCGCGGTCGAGATTTCAATGACATCTACGATCTTGTTGGAATCCGCGTGCTGGTCAATGATGTTCGTGATTGCTACGCCGTTCTTGGTTCAATTCACGCTCGTTGGAGCCCGGTACCAGGACGATTTAAAGATTACATAGCAATGCCGAAGTTCAATCTTTATCAATCTCTTCACACAACAGTGATTGGCCCCAATGGCAAAGCGATTGAAATCCAGATTCGTACCTATGACATGCATTCACGTGCAGAGTTCGGTATCGCCGCGCACTGGAAGTATAAGCAAGGGGGAGAGCCACAAAGCAGTTCTCCCGAAATGCTCTGGTTGCGTCAATTGCACGAGTGGCAGAAAGAGACCGAAGATCCTTCGGAGTTTCTTGAAGCACTGCGCTTTGATCTTGGTAGCCCTGAAGTATTCGTCTTCACACCTAAAGGATCTGTGGTTGCACTTCCTGGTGGTTCTACTCCAGTTGACTTCGCCTTCTCGGTTCATACAGATGTGGGACTTCGTTGCGCAGGAGCCAAAGTCAATGGACGTCTTGTCCCACTTGAATCAAAGTTGAATAACGGTGATGTCATTGAGATTGTCACCAATAAAGGCGAGCATGCCGGTCCAAGCCGTGACTGGCTCAACTTTGTAAAGAGCCCACGAGCGCGCTCAAAGATCAAGGCTTGGTTTAGCAAAGAGCGGCGTGAAGAAGCTATTGATGCCGGCCGTGAATCTATTGCGCGGCAGATGCGCAAAGCTGGGTTGCCGCTTCAGAAGATATTTGCAGGGCACTCATTACTCGAACTTGCTCATGATATGCATTATGCAGATATCGATGCGCTCTATAGCGCCGTCGGTGATGGACACGTTTCAGCGGCTTCAATCATCGATAAGTTGGTTGCGTCGATGGGCTCCGAAGATTCCCATCCCGAGCCAACCATTGAAAACATTCCAACAGGTGTTCAAGCAACGCGACGCACATCGAGTGCGATTGAAGTTGAAGGCGTTGATGACGTTCTTGTGAAGTTGGCGCGCTGTTGCACTCCAGTACCGGGGGATAGCATCATGGGTTTCATCACCAAGGGTTCAGGAATTTCAGTTCACCGTGACGATTGCATCAACGCATCTGATTTGCGTAATCATCAGAACGAGCGAGTTGTAAAGGTTAAATGGTTGGCAGGGGCTGCAAGTATCTTCCTGGTCAACATCCAGGTAGAAGCTCTTGATCGTGCCCGCTTGTTAGCGGATGTAACGAGAACGCTTTCTGAGCAGCATGTAAACATTTTGAGCGCAGCAGTGAGTACCTCAAAAGATCGCGTTGCAATATCACGTTTTACCTTTGAAATGGCAGATGCCAAGCACCTTGATTCAGTATTGGCAGCTGTGCGCGGTATCGAAGGCGTCTACGACGTCTATCGAACCTAAGAATTAACGCCTAGTTAAATTCAGCGAGATGCTTCTGGGCTTC
>JBJONB010000029.1:0-9962 GCA_046052045.1 Actinomycetota bacterium
GGCGAGTAATGCGTCCGACGAACATCGCATAGCGACCGGTGATTCCAAACTCTTTCAGTACAGAGTCATCGTGGTTCGGCGCAAACTTAGTTGTATCAACGCCATTGCGGATTGTGACTACTTTGGCAGGATCGATATCTGGATAAGCGCTCAATACATCTGCGCGCATTCCATCGCTGACGGCGATGATGGCAGAGGCTGCTTCATAGGCAGTCTTCTCAGCCCAAGAGGAAATCTTGTATCCGCCACCGAGTTGCTCAGCCTTCCAAGGACGTAAAGGTTCGAGTGAATGTGCGCTAACGATATGAGGTGTTCCGTAAAGAAGTGAAGCTGTATGTCCTGCCATATTGGCATACCAAGTATGAGAATGGATCACGTCAACGTTCTGAAGATTGGCGGCTATCGCTAAATCTGTTGCAATCGCTTGAAGCGCTGGGTTTGCAGATGTGAACTCGGCGGGAGTGTCATAGCCATGCGATCCATCGGTGCGCGGTCCACCAAAGCAGTGAATATCAACTTCGACGCCTGAAACTGCGCGAAGAGCTTGGGTTAATTGAACGACATGGACGCCCGCTCCACCATAAACCGCTGGAGGCCACTCTTTGGTAACGATTCCGATTCGAGTAGCGCTCATGAGGTAAGAGTATCGGTGACTCTAGATAGATTGAAAGTTGTTGGGTAGCCTTGCTCCATGCCTCGCTACGAAGTTCCCCTCGGAATTGTTCTTGCGGGCGGTGAAGGCAAGCGATTGATGCCACTTACTGCAGATCGTGCAAAGCCTGCAGTTCCATTCGGCGGTTCATATCGCCTCATCGACTTTGTGCTTTCAAATCTTGTCAATGCAGAAATGCGCAAGATTGCAGTTCTTACTCAATACAAATCACACTCACTCGACCGCCACATCACCACTACTTGGCGCATGTCGACACTTCTTTCAAATTACATCACCCCAGTTCCAGCGCAGCAGCGCCTCGGTCCGCGTTGGTATACAGGTTCAGCAGACGCAATCTTGCAGAACTTCAACTTGATTCAAGATGAAAATCCAAAGCATGTTCTTGTCTTTGGTGCTGACCACGTTTATCGCATGGATCCAAGCCAGATGTTCGAACAACATCTCGAGACAGGTGCTGGAATCACAATCGCTGCAATCCGCATGCCGCGTGCAGAAGCACATGACTTCGGCGTTATCGAACTCGCAGAAGATGGAATCACCATTAAGGCATTCCACGAGAAGCCTTCAAATCCACCAGCGATGCCAGGCCACCCTGACCTCTGTCTTGTCTCAATGGGTAACTACATCTTTAAACGCGATGTCATGGAAGAGTCGCTCATTCTCGATTCTGAAGATCTTGAATCACGCCATGACTTAGGTACAAACATTATTCCGATGCTCACCAAGGCAGGGCTTGCAAAGGTCTATGACTTTGAAAATAACGTTGTACCCGGTGCAACCGAGCGCGATAAGGGTTACTGGCGCGATGTGGGTTCAATTGATGCGTACTACGACGCGCATATGGATCTAGTTTCGATTCACCCGATTTTTAATCTCTATAACCGTGAATGGCCTCTGCTCACCAATCCACCTTCACTTCCACCTGCTAAGTTCAGCGCAAGCGGAATCGCGCAGGATTCAATCGTGGGTGCAGGCTCAATCATTGCTGGTGGTCACGTAAACCACACCGTCACTTCTTACGATGTTCACGTTGGAAACGGTGCATTTGTTGATGGCGCTGTCCTAATGCCAGGTGTAAAAATTGGCGATCGCGCTGTAGTTCGTAAGGCAATCATCGATAAGAACGCGATTGTTGAAGCTGGTGCGCAGATTGGTGTAGATCTTGAAAGAGATCGTCAGCGCTTTACCGTTACCGAGAGCGGAATCGTCGTCGTCGGTAAGGGCATGATCGTTACTGCATAAGCTTCTTAATCTCTTCAGCTACAAAATCAATTGACTCACGAGCAGTAGGCGTCACGGCCATATTGGTAAAGAATCCGTGAATCATTCCTGCGTACTCTTTATAAATCACTGGCACCCCATCGCGCTGTAATAGCTCGGCATATTTCTCGCCATCACTAATCAGTGGATCGTATTGGGCGGTAATAATGATTGCCGGTGCAAGATCTGCAAAAGAAGTTGCCTGCATGGGTACTGCGTAAGGATTTGTATCGTATTGACTTCCCTGCAGATACTGATCCCAGAACCATTTCATCGCTTGTGTAGAAAGCCCATATCCCGTTGCATTCTTTATATATGACTCTGTCTGGAAATCACGGTCGTTGCACGGATAGATGAGAAGTTGAAAAGCAACACCCACATTGTTATCACGAGCCTTGATTGCAACACCGGAAGCCAAGTTGGCTCCTGCGCTATCGCCAGCAATACCGATTTTTGCAGGGTCAATCTGCAATTGTGCCGCATTGGCAATTACCCATAGAAGAGTTGAGTAGCAATCATCGAAAGGAATTGGGAATGGATGCTCTGGCGCTTTCTGATAATTGACGCTGATGATCGTTGCGCCGCTTTGATTAGCTAGCCGAGCAAGTGAGGCATCGTAGATATCGAGAAAATTCAGAACCCATCCACCGCCATGGAAATACACAATTGCTGGTGCATTGGTGGCAGTTGTTGGTCGGTAGATGCGGATAGGTAAATCGGCGGTAGGTCCTGGAAAGAATCGATTGATTACTTCATGAACAGGTTCGACAGGACCAGCTAAAGCGGGACGAGATTGCGTGTTCTTACGAATGACATCGACAGGCGCCTCCCATACTTGTGGAAGTCCAGCTGCAGCACCTGCTTCGAGGAACGCTTTGATTTCTGGAGCAAGTGACATGGAGTTATTGAATCAGAGTTCACCACGAGAGAGAAGGTCTAACACTTCCTTGGCGCGCTCTCGTAATTCTGGTAAATCACTTAATCGTTTCAAGCCAGCTAATTGCTGGCCCATGCGATGGTTCTTTGCAAATCTCTCTTGATTACGATCGAGAAAATCCCAGTACAACGTTGTAAATGGACAGGCGTCATCACCAATGCGTTTCTTAGGATCAAAAGCACATCCCTTGCAGAAGCTTCCCATCTTAGAAATATATGAACCGCCTGATGCATAGGGCTTCGTTGCAAGCTTGCCACCATCTGCATGCAAGCTCATTCCAATCACATTGGGAACCATTACCCAATCGGCTGCATCGATAAATGCTCGGCGCATCCAATCCAAGAATTCTTGCGGCGAGGTTCCGGTAATAAGTGCCAAATTACTTAAGATCATCAGGCGAGGGATGTGATGAACCCAGGCGCGTGCTTCGATATCTCGAACCTGTGTTGATACGCAATTCATCTCGGTCTTGCTCGAATCCGTAAAGAGTGGCAAGAGTGGGCGAGTAGCAGCTAGTGCATTTTCATTGCGATAGAGATCTCCGAAATGCCAATACAGGCCATTGATGTATTCGCGCCAACCAATAATCTGGCGAATGAATCCTTCAGCACTTGCTAGCGGAATATCTCCTTGAGCGAAGCGCTTGAGTGCACCCTCGATTACTTCCTCGGCATGGAGCAATCCAACGTTGAGATATGGACTTAAGAGTGAGTGGTTAACCGCCCACGAATCAGCAACCATCGCATCTTCATAAGCACCGAATTCATCAAAACCTGTCTCAAAGAAGTGATGCATCTGCTTAAGCGCAGCGGCGCGGGTTGTGCCCCATGTCGTATCGGGATCATCGCCAAAGACAGGAAGCTTTCGCTTCTTAATATCTGCGAGCACGGCTGCATCAATTTCATCGCGAGGGTGTTCTAGATAAGCGGGCCACGCATGTGCACCTTTGGGAGGCGGAAGACGATTATCGGCATCGTAATTCCACTTGCCGCCAACAGGCTCGCTGCCTTCCATCAAGATGTTTAGGCGAACGCGTTGTGCGCGATAGAAGTTCTCCATCACCAAGCTCTTTTGTGCATTCGCCCATTGGGCAAAGAGTGGGCGACAGGTGAGAAAGAAATCGTTAGGGATAAAGGTCAGCCCAAGGCTCTTTAGCTGTTCGAACTGTTGATGTGATGATGGCTCGGTAACTTCAATTTCAACACCTGGGTTGGCAGCACGGAATTCATTGATTCCAACTTCAGTATTAGCACTCTGGATAAAAGTGACCGTAAATCCTTCTTCTCGCAGTTCTTGCAAGAAGTGATCGCGAGCAGACATCAGAAAGAAGAGGCGCTGAATATGCCAAGAGCGAGTAGTGAGCATCCGTTCACTCTCGATGAAGAGAATCTGGTGAGTCTTTGGATCTGCTTTTTTCAGCGCACCATATTCGCGATTGAGATGGTCGTTGAGAAGAAGTACTGCTTTTTTAGATTGAGCAGTTACCAATTGGTGGTTCTATCTCGCAGAGTTCTATATGCGCCCACAACCTCAGGTGTTGCCGCAGAGTGAGTAGATGTAACTTCACCTAAATTCCATTGTGGTGGAGTAGCTCCACCCAAGAGCGCCCAGGCAGCTTGTCGCGCAGCACCATCGGCAACATATTCACCAGGTTGTGGCACAAGTACTTCGCGACCAAAGAGTGATGATGCAATAGAAGAAATAGCAGGATTCTTGGCAGCTCCACCAATAAGTAGAACTCGGTTGATTGAAACACCTAACTGTTCGAGTGCATCGACTGCATCGACAAGTCCACACAACATTCCTTCAATCATTGCACGTGCTATATCTGCAGGATTTGAATTTGAAAGGTTCATTCCAGCAAAGACGCCAGTTGCATCTGGTCGATTAGGAGTGCGCTCACCTTCGAAGTAAGGAAGGAGAGATAGACCATTTGCTCCAGGCTTTGCGCTCAGAGCTAGAGCGCCAACTTCATCATGTGTCTTTCCTAAGATACGAGTGGCAGCATCCAAGATTCGCGCCGCATTGAGCGTGCAGACCAAAGGCAAGAAGCGGCCCGTTGCATCGGCAAAACCTGCAACTGCGCCACTTGCATCATGGGTTGGCGTATCTGAAACTGCGAAAGCGGTTCCACTTGTACCAAGAGAGACAACGACATCACCGGGTTGTGCTTGAACACCAAGGGCTGCGCCTGCGTTATCTCCGGCACCAGCGGCGATTGGAATTCCTGAAAGTGTTTCACCGCCAAAGGCATTTGGCGCAACGATGCGTGGAGTAATAATGGCGCGATCTGTTCGTAGCGCTGATTTCAATAAATCTTCACGATACGTTGAAGTTACAGGATCGAAGTAACCAGTGCCTGATGCATCAGAGCGATCGGTAAATAATTTCCCGAAATCTGTTCCGCCTTGTAAGCGCCATGAAAGCCAGTCGTGGGGGAGCGCAACTGCTGCAACTTTATCTGCGTTCGCCTTTTCACTATCTGCAAGCCAGCGAAGTTTCGTTGCAGTGAAGGATGCAACAAGAACAGATCCAACTTTCTTTGCAGCTTCTGCATCTCCTCCCATTTCAGAGTTGAGATCGCGTGCAGATTGCGCAGAGCGAGTGTCATTCCATAAAAGTGCGGGGCGAATAACCTCGCCATTGCTATCGAGTGTGACCATTCCATGCTGTTGTCCGCCGATTGAGATTGCTGCAACATCATCTAATCCACCCGCATCGGCGATCGCACTTTCGAGGGCTTTCTCCCAGAGGGCTGGTGCTACTTCTGTTCCATCAGGGTGAGAAGCGCGTCCCTGGCGAAGTAACTCACCAGTATTAGCGTTGCGAATAACGACCTTCACCGATTGGGTCGAAGAATCAACCCCAGCAACTAAAGGGCCAGCGCTGGTTTGGGGTTTTGCCATGGCGAAAGGCTAGACTGTGCCAGTCAGTGTTGACCACAGTGCGGCTTATTTATTTAGCCAAATCTCACTTATTTTTGGAGCGTTGCAATGCGTATTGGAATTCTTACAGGTGGCGGAGATTGCCCAGGACTTAACGGCGTTATTCGCGGAGTAGTTACAAAGGGAATCAAAGAGTACGGATACGAGTTCGTCGGATTCCGTGATGGTTGGAAAGGGCCCCTTGAGGCTCTCACCATGCCTTTGGATCTTGCAACTGTAAAGCCAATTCTTGCAAAGGGCGGAACCATCCTTGGTTCATCACGTACCAACCCATTTAAGATGGAGAACGGCGTCGAGCGCATCAAGCAGAACCTTGCTGACCAGGGCATCGATGTTCTGATCGCAATCGGAGGCGAAGACACACTCGGTGTTGCAACAAAGCTCGACGCACTAGGCGTCAAGGTCATTGGTGTTCCAAAGACAATCGATAACGACCTTAACAACACAGATTTCACATTTGGTTTCGATACTTCCGTCAACATTGCAATGGAAGCAATCGATCGCCTTCACACAACAGCTGAATCACACCACCGTCCATTGATCGTTGAGGTCATGGGTCGTCACGCTGGTTGGATCGCACTCCACTCAGGTATTGCAGGAGACGCTGCTTGCATCTTGATCCCAGAAGTTAAGTTCTCTGTCGACAAGGTATGCGAATACGTAAAGTCACGTTTTGAAACAGGTACAGCTCCAATCATCGTCATCGCAGAAGGAGCAATCCCTCAGGATGGCGACATGATCACTAAGGATCAGCCACTCGATGCATTCGGCCACGTACAGCTTTCAGGTATCGGCGATTGGCTCGCAGCTGAGATTGAGACAAAGACTGGCTACCAGACACGTTGCACAGTTCTTGGTCACATCCAGCGTGGTGGAACTCCATCAGCATTCGACCGTGTCCTTAGCTCACGCTTCGGACTTGAGGCAATCACTGCTGTTCACGAAGGTGATTTCGGCAAGATGATGGCTCTTCACGGAACAAAGATCGCTCGTGTGCCTTTGGCATCAGCAACAGATGTTCTCAAGACTGTTCCAATCGAGCGCTACGAGGAGATCACTTCGTTCTTTGGATAATCTCCCTCCGAGATAACCACTGAATTACGTACCCTTATGCCTATGAACTCATCGTCCTCACAACTGGATTCACTCTTCGATCCATCACTCGTCGCTGCCCAGCAACCTAATTGGCCTGGCGGACATGATGGCGAGCAGATGAAGAAGGCTGTTGCTGATCTTCGCGCTCTTCCTCCACTTGTCTTTGCTGGCGAGTGCGATGATCTCAAAGCGAAGATTGCAGAAGCTGCAGCAGGTCGAGCATTCTGGTTACAAGGTGGAGATTGCGCAGAAACATTTAATTCAGCAACTGCTGATTCAATTCGTAACCGCATCAAGACAATCTTGCAGATGGCTGCTGTATTGCAGTACTACTCAAGTTTGCCTGTCATCAAGGTTGGTCGCATGGCTGGGCAATTTGCAAAGCCTCGTTCAAATGACCTAGAAACTCGCGGCGATGTCACACTTCCTGCCTACCGTGGCGATGCTGTAAACGATATTGAATTCACAGAAGCTGCTCGTACACCCGATCCAAACCGACTTGTTCGCGTTTACAACACATCTGCTGCAACTCTTAACTTAGTTCGCGCATTTACCCGTGGTGGTTTTGCCGATCTTCGTCAGGTGCACGAATGGAATAAGGGCTTTATCCGTGATTCAAAGTTCGGCGATAAGTACGAGCAGATGGCAAATGAAATTGGCCGCGCCCTTTCATTTATGCAATCAGCTGGCGTAGATCCAGAACAGTTCAAGGCTGTTGATTTCTATGCAAGCCACGAAGCTCTCATCATTGAATACGAGAAGGCACTTACTCGTATCGATTCACGTACACAGCTTCCATACGATGTATCAGGACACTTCATCTGGATTGGCGAACGCACACGTCAGCTCGATGGCGCACATGTTGATTTCGCATCAAAGGTACGCAACCCAATCGGTATCAAGCTTGGACCTAAGTCGACTGTAGAAGATGCACTCGCACTTATTGCAAAGCTCAATCCAGATAACGAGCCAGGACGCATCACCTTCATTACACGTATGGGTGCAGGCACGATTCGCCAGGCACTTCCAGCACTAGTCGAAGGTGTAACAAAGAGTGGCGCACAAGTTCTCTGGGTATGCGACCCAATGCACGGCAATACCTTTGAATCTAAGAATGGCTACAAGACTCGTAACTTCGAAGATGTTCTCGATGAAGTACGCGGATTCTTTGAAGTCCATAAGAAGCTCGGAACCCACCCAGGTGGAATCCACATCGAGCTCACAGGTGACGATGTCACTGAATGCCTTGGTGGCGGTAACGAAGTATCTGAAAAAGATCTCGAATCACGCTATGAAACAGCTTGCGACCCACGCTTGAATCACTCGCAATCACTCGAGCTTTCATTCTTGGTTGCTGAAATGTTGCGCGACCGCTAATTTAGCGAGCGTGACGCTGCTTCTTTCAACCCTTGCAACACCTATCGGCAACCTCAACCTGATTGCAGATCAACATATCCTGCTTGCGGCAAATCTCTCTCATCTCAAGGCGCTCAAAGAGAGCCTGGGTGCCGATGATGCTGCGCACGACATCAAAAGCGTTGCAAAGATTCCTGTCATCACTGATTTGATTAACGATTACTTTGCCGGAGATATTTCAGCGCTTAATTCAATTCAAGTTCGTCAACCTGGTGCGCCATTTTCGCAAGCAGCGTGGAAGGCGATGAAGAAGGTAAAGCCAGGCGCAGTTATCTCTTACGCTGATTTGGCAGAACGCGCCGGAAGTCCGGCCGCAGTTCGCGCAGCGGGAAGTGCTTGTGCAAAGAATGCAATTGTTCTTGTTGTTCCGTGCCATCGCATCGTAAAAACTGGTGGAGCGTTAGGAAACTATGCCTACGGTTTAAGTAAGAAAGAGTGGCTACTTCGCCACGAGGGCGCCCTTTAATATTTCAATGGCTTCATCGCACTGAGCATCATCGAAATCAAGATGAGTAACAAGGCGCGCATAGTGAGGACCCAGTGCGCTAATCCAAAGCCCTGCTTCTTTACAATTTGCCGATAAGTCAGCAGCTGTGATGCCAACCTTAGATAGATCAAGGCCCACGATGTTGGTGACAACCTTTGCAGGTTCTACAAGGGACGCATCAACGGCAGCGAGTGCAAGAGCAATCTTCTTTGCGCGGGCATGATCTTCGGCAAGACGAGCAATATTGTTATCGAGAGCGTAATGAGCTGCTGCTGCAATGATTCCCACTTGTCGCATTCCAGCGCCGTAGCGTTTACGCCAGATTCGAGCTTCTTGAACGCGATCCTTTGTTGAAAGCATGACTGAACCGATTGGCGCGCCAAGTCCCTTAGAAAGACAGACGCTAATGGTGTCGAAGTGTTTGCCGTATTCAGAAAAAGAGACACCGGATGCAACATGAGCGTTCCAGATACGTGCGCCATCGAGGTGCATGGCGATTCCACGTGCGCGCGCAGCGGTTGAAAGTTTTGCGATTTCATCAATCGGCTGAACAGTTCCGCCACCGAAATTATGTGTGTTCTCAACTGCAATTGCCTTAGTTGAAACTAAGTAGGGGCCTGCATTCTCATGTGCAATAGCTAAAGGATCTTCAGCCTTTAACAAGCCATCAACTGAGGGCCAGGTCCGTGTTGTGATTCCGCTAAATGTTGCAGCGGCACCAAGTTCGGCGCGGACAATATGAGAGCGAGTTTCTACAAGAAGTTCTTCTCCGGGCTTTACCAATGTGCGGATAGCTAGCTGGTTTGCCAGTGAACCTGTGGGGGAGAAGAGGCCGGCTTCGTGGCCAAACATAGAAGCCACGCGTTCTTCGAGCGCATTAACGGTCGGATCATCACCATAGACATCATCGCCGACTTCAGCAGTAGCCATGGTTTCGCGCATTGCAACGCTGGGCTTAGTGACTGTATCTGAGCGAAGATCGATTGCCATTTAATTCTCCTTCAAAACAATCATAAACATAGCATTGAGAACCATTACTCCACCAAGGGTAGCTTGAAGCGTCAATCGCTCACCACCGAAAATCATGGCAAAGATAGCGGCAAAGACAACTTCCATGGTCAGAATGACGGCGACTTTTGTTGTGGTCAT
>JBJONB010000030.1:0-9764 GCA_046052045.1 Actinomycetota bacterium
GGCTTTGCCGTACTTTAGGAAGCGTACGGAAGAGCCTTTCTTTCGCACATATATAAGGAGAGATTAATGCGCAGTTCTAACCCAGTCCTTACCGGCCGCGGTTTCGCTCGTATCAAAGAAAGTACCTCACAGGTTCAAGATCTCAATACGCTCGAGAGCCGCCCAACATCTGCACCAATGTCTATCGACGATGTCGTCATTAAGACAGCTGGACTCTTTGCAGTCCTCGTTGCAGTCGGAACCTTTGCATGGCGTGCAAATAGCCCTGGCCTTGCACTCATTGGTTTCATCGGTGGATTTATTCTCGCGATGGTCAACTCATTTTCTAAGAAGGTTCGGCCAGCACTTGTCATTGCATACGCTGCTTGCCAAGGTCTAGCGCTCGGAACTATTAGCGCGCTTTATGAAGCGCAGTACAACGGCATCGTAAGCCAGGCAGTTATTGGTACAGCTTGTGCATTCGGTGGAGTGCTTCTTGCATACCGCAGTGGAAAGATTCGTGTAACTCCAAAGTTCACACGCATCATGATGGGTTCACTCATCGGATACTTCGTCTTTGCTCTCATCACAATGTTTACAGGTCGCCCAACAGGCGGACTTGGATTCCTTATTGCAGTTGCTGCAGTAGGGCTTGCAACAATGTTTATCGTGATGGATCTAGATCAGATTGAAAAGGCAGTTGCTGCACGCGTTCCTCAAGAAGAGTCATGGCGTATGGCATTTGGTCTTATGGTCACACTCGTGTGGCTCTACCTCGAAGTCTTGAGACTGATCTCAATTCTCCGCAGCGAGGACTAATTACTTAACGGCTAGATTGCCCGAGATGCGAAGCCCGCGTCTCGGGCAATTTTGTTGATACGAGCACTGCAAAGAGCATCAATACAGCACTTGCTAAGAACGCTGGTCTGTAGCCAAAACCGTCTGCAATGGCGCCAAGAATTACAGGAGCCACCATCGCGCCAGCATCTCCTGACATCTGGAACAGACCAATTACTTGGCCACCTTTACCTTCCAAAACATCTCCAACGATGGCTGAAGGGGTTGTAGAGATGAAAGCACCACCGAAGCCAACGATCACGCTGGCTGCAATAAACATCCACGGTTCAGTTGTGAAGGCGATTGCAACGATAAAGAGCGTGATGAAAGAAGTTCCAATAACTGCGGAATAGCGGCGACCATTGATATCTGAGAGCTTGCCGGCCTTAAGTAGAAGCAGGCCGTTAATAATTGTGGTGATGGTAAATCCAAGGCCCATAAAGCTTGGGCTCACCTTTATCTCTTCGACCATAAAGAGCGGCAAGATTGATCTACTCATTCCGAAGAGAACCCATGATGTACAGAAAGAGATGATGAGTGCGCTGCGGTAAGGCTTGATAGCGAGAGCAGTTTTAATTGTGATTGTTTCGCGTTCTTGCTTTGCAGTTGGTTTTGCCGCAAGTGTTGAATTCCGCAGTAATACAGCGCCCGACGCGCTAGCGGCAATAAGTAAGAATCCATAAATGATGAGAGGCGCACGGAGTGAGAACCCTGAAAGTGCTCCACCAACAACTGGTCCTGCCATCATTCCAATAAGGAATGAGCCGTTGTAAAGCGATTGCGCTCGCGCACGATGATCATCATCGACTGCGCGAAGCAAGATAGAGCCAGCTGCTACAGAGAACATAGAGGAACCAAAGCCACCTACTGCACGGAAGATAAGCAGCTGTTCGTAGTTCTGGGCAAGGCCTGCAGCAAATGAAGTGAGAGAAACAAAGCCGATTCCGAATGAATAAACGAGACGCTCACCGAAGTGATCGACAAGTTTTCCGGAGATCAAACCTGTTGCAAATCGTGCAAATGCAAAGGTTGCAAGGATTGCTCCCACTTGCGCATTACTTACTCCGAAAGAGCGAGCAAAGAGTGGCAAGGTGGGAGAGATGATTCCAAAACCAACTGCAACAAAGAAAGAAGCGAAAACAAGAACACCAACCTCCCGCGGGAATTCCGCAAAGGGGTTGGTGAATTTGTTTTTCATACGAGTGGGAGTGGGTTCGGTTTAACCGAGCGCCTCGCCAGCTGCATCATTACGAGCAGATGCATAGTCAGCATTTGTACGTAGTGGAGTCTCGCGAAGGAAGAGCGCCAGGACGAAGCCGATAGCTACAACAGGTGCTGCCACGATGAAGACCACATGGAATGAATCAACAAAAGCGTTGAGCGCAGCAATCTTGCCTTCTGCTGGAAGTGCTGCGATTGCAGCAGTGTTGTTCTCAATCTGTCCTACCTGCTCAGGTGAGAAGCCAGACTTGGCAAGGTAGTGGCCAAGCTGATTGGTGAGAATCGTTCCGAATGCTGCGGTTCCGAAGACAGAACCGAGTGATCTAAAGAATGTATTTGAGCTTGTTGCAACGCCCATATCCTTGAAATCAACTGAGTTCTGAAGCGCAATAACGATGGTCTGCATAGAAAGACCAAGGCCTGCGCCCACCATGATTGCGTAGATGGAGATCTCCCAATATGGAGTATCGATATCGAGGCGAACCATTGCCAGGATTCCGAGCGTCATGATTGCTGTACCAATAATTGGGAAGCGCTTGTAATGGCCATGCTTTGTGATTGATTTACCGCTAAAGATTGAAGTAGAAACAATTCCGAGCATCAATGGAATCAATTTCAAACCAGCTTCAGTCGCTGTGTAACCCTTTACAACCTGCATGTACAAAGGAAGCATCACGATTGCACCGAACATGCCTGCACCGATGATGGCACCGAGCACTGATGTAAGAGAGAAGGTGTGATTCTTAAAGAGCGTCAAAGGAATGATTGGTTCGACTGCGTTTGATTCCCACTTAATGAAGAGAACTGTGATGAGAAGACCGCTGCCAAGATAAGCGAGAGTCTTTGAGCTAGTCCATCCTTCTTGTGGTCCGTAAATCGAGACCGCAAGAAGAGTCATAGTTACGCCGACAACGAGAAGAAGCGCACCTAGGTAATCAATCTTATGTTCGCGCTTTACCTTGGGGATATGAAGAACGGCAGATGTAATGATCAACGCTGCAATTGCAAAAGGAATATTGATGTAGAAGATCCAACGCCATCCTGTAATTCCAAGGATTGTTGAGCGATCAGAGAAGAAGCCACCTAGAAGTGGACCAGCAACTGATGAAAGTCCCCACACTGCTCCGAAGTAACCCTGGTAACGGCCGCGTTCGCGAGGAGGAACGATGTCGCCAATGATGACGAAGGTAAGTGCCATAAGGCCACCTGCGCCAAGTCCTTGTACGGCGCGGGTGGCGATGAGCTGTTCCATATTTTGTGAAGCACCTGCGGCAATTGAACCGATAAGGAATGTCACGATTGCGAATTGGAAGACGATACGTCGACCATAGAGGTCGGAAATCTTTCCGTACAACGGAGTCGATGCAGTTGAAGTTAATAGGTATGCAGTGACTACCCATGTGTAGTGGTCGAGACCATTGAAATCTTCGACGATGCTCTTAAGAGCGGTAGAGACAATTGTTTGGTCGAGCGCCGCAAGCAGCATTCCCGTCATGAGACCGCTGAGGATGATCATAATCTCGCGGTGTGAGTGTTCCTTTGCTGGCGCATTTTTTGTCATAGGCGGTAAGTTTACTGCGTGAAATCAGTTATCGCCGAAAACCTCGTAAAGACTTATGACAAAGGCAAAGTGCGCGCACTTGATGACCTCAGCCTTGATGTAGAAGAAGGAACTGTTCTCAGCGTCCTTGGACCTAATGGTGCTGGAAAAACTACAACAGTTCGCATCTTGTCGACTTTATTACGCCCAGATTCAGGAAAGGCAAGCGTTGCAGGTATAGATGTCATCAAACATCCCGAAAAGGTTCGCGAAGTAATTGGACTTTCTGGTCAATATGCAGCAGTAGATGAAATTCTTACTGGTTATGACAACTTGGTGATGTTCGGTGAGTTGTATCACCTGGGCAAGAAACAATCAGTTGTACGCGCAAATGAATTACTCGAGCGCTTCTCATTAACTGAAGCTGCAAAGCGTCCTATTAAGACTTACTCAGGTGGAATGCGACGTCGTCTCGATCTCGCTGCTTCACTGATTGTGAAACCAAAAGTTCTCTTCCTTGATGAACCCACTACTGGGCTTGATCCTCGTGGTCGCCAAGAGATGTGGGGCGTTATCCAGGAACTCGTAAAAGGCGGAGTAACTCTTCTACTAACAACTCAGTATCTGGAAGAAGCAGATCAATTAGCTGATGAAATTGCAGTAATTGATACCGGCAAAGTAATTGCTCGCGGCACATCTGATGCGCTGAAGAAACAGGTTGGTGGCGAACGCCTTGAAGTAGTTGTAGAACAAGCTCACGTCGCAAAAACAATGGAGATCGTTGCAGCAGTGAGCGGAAATAAGGCATCACTCGATGAAGGCCTCCGCCTTATCTCAGCGCCAGTTTCAACAGGATCGGCTGCTCTCTTTGAAGTATTGAAATCTTTGGATACAGCAGGAATCCATGCACTCGATGTGGGCTTAAAGCGCCCATCACTGGATGACGTATTCCTTTCATTGACAGGCCACGTTGCTGAGGAGAAGAGCGCATGAGAGCGTTAAATGACATCTACATCATTACTCGTCGACAACTTCTATTGCTCACCCGAGTTCCTGAAGTACTCATCTTCTCAACCATTCAGCCGGTCATGTTCGTCTTGCTCTTCCGTTATGTATTCGGTGGATCAATCGAGACAGGACAACCTGGGGGATATGTTCAGCTCTTGATGCCTGGAATCTTTGTGCAGACTGTTGCATTTACATTGGCAGGTACAGCTTCTGGCCTCGCTGAAGATATGAAGAAGGGGCTTATCGATCGATTCCGATCACTGCCTATTTCTCAATCTGCTCTCGTTATTGGACGCACACTCGGAGATTCACTTCTGAACATCGTTGTTCTTGCAGTGATGGGTATTGCGGGTTATCTCGTTGGTTGGCGTCCATCTGCAGGGCTAGCAAATGTTGCACTGGGATTCTTATTTCTACTCTTCTTCGGTTACGCGCTCTCTTGGGTGGGCGTACTTGTCGGCCTCTCTGCAAAAGATGCACGCGTAGTGCAGAACGTCAGCTTTATCGTGACATTCCCGCTTACATTCCTATCAAATGCATTTGCACCTACAACAGGTATGCCACGTGCACTTCAGTACTTTGCAGAATGGAATCCGGTATCAACAATGGTTGCGGCCTGCCGCGAACTCTTTGGTCTGGAAAATCAATTTGGCGCTACAGCTGGATCATTTCCAAGTGAGCATCCATTAACTACATCACTGATTTATATGGTCGTGATTATGGTGATTTTTATTCCACTGAGCCTTCGCAAGTACCGTAATTACGCTGAATAAAAAGAGTAATTAGGCGTAGAACTCGGCTGCTTTAATTTCAACCTTGATTTCGCGACCGTTCGGTGCGGTGTATGAAACCGTTGCACCGATTTCAGCACCTAAGACTGCTGAACCAAGTGGAGATTTTTCAGAGTAAACATCGAGATCACCTGAAGAAATTTCGCGTGAGCCGATCAAGAACTTCATCTCATCTCCTGCAATCACTGCAGTAACAACCATTCCAGCACCAACTTTTCCATCGGCGCTTGCAGGTGGTGTTCCAATATGTGCGTTCTCGAGCATCTGCTTGAGCTGACGGATACGAGCTTCCATCTTTCCTTGCTCATCACGTGCTGCGTGGTAGCCACCGTTCTCTTTGAGATCGCCTTCTGCGCGGGCTGCTTCAATCTTTGCAGTGATCTCTTTACGACCTTCACCTTCGAGAGTCGCGAGTTCAGCAGCTAAACGATCAGCTGCTTCTTGGGTAAGCCATGTCTGTTGTGAACTCATAGTGGGCAATCCTAGCGCGCGCTGTTAAGGGATGAGTCGGCATCGTTCGATGCCTGCATTGACTGCATCTGCACGCGTAGGGATGCTGATTACACGCTGAACGTCTTTGGCGCCAGCTTCGATGGTCTCTTCAATCTGCCCGACCACGTTCATCTCGAAGTCGCGGGCAGCAAGAGTGCAGATGACTTTCTGCGAACCATCTTGACGATAGATCGAATAACGAATTTCAGGGTTACGAGGATCTTGAGTAATGAATGAAATCAACTCACTTCGTAGAGCAGGTTGGGCATGATGAATTCCTGCCCACAAAAGCCACGCTCCACCAATCATTGCTGTCACTGCTGCATAACGAATCCAGGTGCGCGCAGGCTTGATTCCGTAACGATCATTGAAATCGAATTGGCTCTTATCCTGCGACATGGGAGAATCTTCTCATGGCTAAAGATGTAGAAGTAGGTGTGGCAGGTTCGCTCACAATGATCGTGCTCTTCACCACGATGACTCTCTTGCTGCGAAATTTCTACAAGCGATTTAAACGCTTCCAAGATAATCCCACTCCGCTTCAGGAGAATGAGGACAGTGACTAAAAAGCTCCTACAAGCCTTCACTGTGCTTGTACTTGCCTCCATCTTTATCGGCCTTGGCATCTGGCAATTACAGCGAGCCCAAGAGATGGATGATCAGAAGAAAGTCATGGTCGATACAACTATTTATCCTTTGGCGCAGAAGGCAACACCCACCGGAACTATTCCGCCTGAAAGCATTGCAAAGTTAGTGACAACCGAAGGCCACTACATCGCAACCTATAAGGCACCTAATCAGAAAGATGGATCAGGCAAAGTTGCTGATTGGGAAGTAGCCCTTCTAGAAAAAGATGGCGAGAACGCAATTCTTGTGGTTCGCGGATTATGGTCGGACCGATTAACAAACCCTGAAATTGTGATGGCTAAGCAGGTCGCACTTACCGGCACCTTGATGCCAAAACAGAATGATGATCGCGCAGCAAATACTTCAAGCCAACTCTCTCGCCTCGATAGTTCAATCCTTGTCTCTTCTTTCCCAGGACAGCTCTATGACGGATTCATCCTTGCTACCAACGAAGTTGTCGACGGTCAGAAAGTTGAGCGCGCAAGAATCTCCGCCCCTGAACTCACCTCAGGAGTTCCCGGCTATTACTGGCAACATATTTCCTATGTAGTTGTGTGGTGGTTTATGGCGCTTCTGGTTCTTTGGGCGCCTTTCTACCGTCGCAAGGATTAGGCTGTACTCATGGCAAAGTCAGGTAATTCAGCGCTCCTACGTTTTCGAGTAATGGCAATCCTCTGCGGAGTAAATCTCTTGCTCCTGATTTTTGGATATATGCCCGCTAAGTACCTCTTTGATGCCGTCGATAACAATGGCTGGTTGATTGCAATCCCGATTGCCCACGGTTATCTCTATATCGTCTACATCCTGACCGCCCTTCAAATCGGCGTTCAGAAGAAGATGTCACTCTTTTCAATCTTGGGACTCACCTTGGCTGGAACTCTGCCAGTTGCCTCCTTTATCGCTGAACGCCGAATGGTGAAGAAGTACAGCTAATTCGGCCTCAAGTTAACTCTTGATGACGCTTTTCTCATTAATGGCGTGTCGCACCAAAAGTCCGATTCAGTAGTTCTATCTTTTACGAGTCAGAAGCAATCTCCATCTCTTCCCCACCGCATCAGTGATGCGGCTAGTTAAAACTAAAGAGAATGGTTAAGCCTTGGCTACTTCAAAGTCGGCAGCAAGTGCGAAGAGCAACCCCGCCCGCAAAACCTATGTCCTCGATACCTCAGTACTTCTGGCAGACCCCGGGGCGATAAAACGATTTGAAGAGCATGAAGTCATCATTCCGATTGCCGTCATTGGCGAGCTCGAGACTAAGCGCGACCATCCTGAACTCGGCTACTTCGCCCGAGCAGCTCTGCGCGCCCTCGATGATTTACGTATCGAACATGGCCGCCTTGATGCACCACTGACCGTAACTCCTGAAGGTGGCACCCTCTCTGTAGAACTCAATCACACTGATTTGAGCACTCTGCCTCACGGTTTCTTGCGCGATGGAACTAATGATTCGCGCATCCTTGCGATCTCAAAGAATTTAATGTCTGATGGAAAGCACGTCGTCCTTGTCACCAAAGATCTTCCGCTTCGCGTTAAAGCATCATCAGTCGGAGTCGAGGCACAGGAATATCTCGCTGAACTCGTTTCCAATAGTGGATGGACCGGCATTGAAGAAATCTCAGTCGGTCATAACGTCATCGATGAGCTCTATGCCTCAGATCGCGCAGATCATGAATCCGCCCACCAGTACCCGGTTCACACTGGAATCGTTCTTCATTCTGAAAAGGGGAGTGCGCTCGCCCGAGTGACTGCAGATAAGCAGTTGCAGTTAGTCCGCGGCGACCGACAGGCCTTTGGTCTGCATGGTCGATCTGCAGAACAGCGAATCGCTCTCGACCTTCTGCTCGATGACAGCATCGGAATCGTTTCGATGGGAGGCCGTGCCGGAACTGGAAAGTCGGCGCTCGCCCTTTGCGCCGGACTGGAAGCTGTAATGGAGAAGCGCCTTCATAAGAAGGTAGTCATCTTCCGTCCGCTCTATCCCGTCGGGGGACAAGAGCTCGGATACCTGCCGGGCAGTGAAGGCGAGAAGATGTCGCCTTGGGCTCAGGCGGTCTTCGATACTTTGGGTGCTTTGGTCAGCCAAGCTGTCATCGATGAAGTCATCGACCGCGGGCTGATCGAAGTTTTGCCGCTGACCCATATTCGTGGCCGCTCACTTCACGACTCTTTTGTCATCGTCGATGAGGCGCAGTCCCTTGAACGCGGAGTTCTGCTCACCGTCCTCTCCAGAATTGGGCAAGGGTCGCGCGTTGTCATGACCCACGACATCGCCCAGCGCGATAATTTGCGGGTCGGCCGCCACGACGGCGTCGTAGCCGTGGTCGAAACGCTCAAGGGCCACCCGCTCTTCGCCCACGTGACCCTGACTCGCTCAGAGCGCTCGCCGATCGCTGCGCTAGTCACCGAGATGCTGGAAGGGCCACAGGCGTAGAGCGCCTAAAAACCGCCCTCTTTAAATCTCACAGTAACAAATCGGACATTTAGGACTTTGCCCTAACTGACCTGCGCTTTTACCTATCCACAGCGTTGGCCTTTCCTGAGAATTTGCGACTCACGCGGAGCAAAATTTGCGACTCACCCCATCCCTTGCCAGCCTTTACCCATTCCCCCACGGCCTTAACCTCAATTCTGAGGTCATAGCACCATGGGGCAAGAGATGAACGAGAGAAGGAAGGAGCAGATCTATGAAGGCACATCTACGCGAGTTCTTCATCGCTCTCTCCACCCTGCGCGTTTCCCGGGCGACCAAGACCGCTCTCTGGGCAATCGTCGGCTCGATGCTCTTTATCGCCACCGCCCAGACGACGGCCTATGGTCTGGACTTCCCGATGACAACTCGTATGACCCTTTCAGATTCCAAGAATCTCACAGTGGCCAAGCTTCCAGAACTATCTCTCACAACCGAGATCTCTGAAATGGCGTTGGTCGCCGATATCAGCGCGCAGGTCGAAATGGCTCGCAATGAGACAGGTGCCAAGAAGGTCACCAAAGCGATCATGGATACCGAGTACCAATGGGGCGAAGATGAGTACAAGTGCCTCAACCGTCTCTGGACTAAAGAGAGCCACTGGAATTACAAGGCCCACAACAGCCGTTCTGGTGCACATGGAATTCCGCAGGCACTTCCTGCTATCAAGATGGAAGTTATTTCAGATGACTGGCGAACCAACCCAGTAACTCAGATCCGCTGGGGACTTCGCTACATCGATATTCGCTACGAGACTCCATGCCAGGCATGGTCAAAGTTCAAACGTAGCCGTTACTACTAA
>JBJONB010000031.1:0-9013 GCA_046052045.1 Actinomycetota bacterium
TCCAGACGATTTTTCGAAGTAGCCGATTTCGGGTAATCTCTCCCACGGAGGACTCGCATAGCGGCCGAGTGCACCGGTCTTGAAAACCGGCAAGGGAAACCTTCGTGGGTTCAAATCCCACGTCCTCCGCTCGTAAGGCAAAGCCCGTCTCAGCACGATGGTTCGCAAGGCAATTGCCTTCGAACTAAAACTGAGGCGGGTTTCGCATTTACCTCACCCTTTGTGGCTGACTTCATAAGCCCTACGAGGGTTACCGCCTAGCGACTTTGGGCGCAGAAGCGCACACTTCTCTCATTGCAGTCACAGACTGCGCTTTGAGTTCAGGGGAGCAGATATGTCCGGAGTTTTTTCTCCAACCCGCGCCAAGATTAAAGAGCGCACTTTACGTACAGATAAGTGGTGGCTTGAACCCGCAATTACATTCGGCGTTCTCTTCTCATTCGTTATCTATGCGACGTTTCGAGCATTCGAAGGTGCGAATTACTACAAGGACCACCTGATCTCACCTTTCTATTCACCATGTTTATCTGAGGCGTGTGTTCCTGAAGCAACACTCTTCGGTTGGACTCCAGTAAGTGCAGAAATTTTTAACTTCGCACTTTCTCCAGCGCTGATTATTTTGATCTTCCCACTTGGTTTCCGTATGACTTGCTACTACTACCGCAAGGCTTACTACCGTGCTTTCTGGTTATCACCACCTGCATGTGCAGTTGCAGAACCACATACAAAGTACACAGGCGAAACTCGCGCACCACTTATCTTGCAGAACGCGCACCGCTGGTTCTTCTACGCAGGTTTGGTATTTAACGTATTCCTTACTTATGACGCGATCATCTCTTTCAAGAACGTTGAAGGACAGTGGGGACATATGAGCGTTGGTTCACTTGTTCTTGTTGCCAGCTCAACACTTCTATGGATGTACTCGCTTTCATGCCACACATGTCGCCACACAGTTGGTGGACGCTTGAAGCACTTCTCAAAGCACCCAGTGCGTTACAAGCTCTGGACTCTTGTTTCAGCGCTTAATCACAAGCACCAGCAATTCGCATGGTTCTCACTTGCAGCTGTTGCATTTGCCGATATCTACGTTCGCCAAGTTGCAACTGGCGCCTGGACAAACTTCTACTTCTTCTAAAGGACGATGACCGAAATGACACTTGAACGACATAAGTACGACGTCCTAGTAATTGGTGCAGGTGGAGCAGGTCTTCGCGCTGCAGTAGAAGCACGCGAAGCTGGTCTTAGCGTTGCAATCATCTGTAAGTCACTCTTCGGCAAGGCCCACACTGTTATGGCAGAAGGTGGCGCAGCTGCTTCGATGGGTAACGTCAATGACAATGACAACTGGATGGTTCACTTCCGCGACACAATGCGCGGCGGAAAATTCCTTAACCACTATCGCATGGCAGAACTTCACGCCAAAGAAGCACCAGATCGCATCTGGGAACTTGAAACTTGGGGCGCTCTCTTTGACCGCACTAAAGAAGGAAAGATTTCACAACGTAACTTCGGTGGACACGAATATCCACGCCTTGCACACGTTGGTGATCGCACAGGTCTAGAACTCATCCGCACAATGCAGCAGAAGATTGTTGCTCTGCAGCAAGCAGATGGCCGCGAGTTCGGTGACATGGAATCAAAGATCAAAGTTTTTGCTGAATGCACCATTACAGAAATTCTTAAAGAGAATGGCAAGATCGCTGGCGCATACGGTTACTGGCGCGAAACTGGCGAAGAAGTTCTCTTTGAAGCACCAGCAGTTGTTATTGCAACAGGTGGCGTAGGAAAGACTTTCAAAATTACTTCTAACTCTTGGGAAGGTACCGGCGACGGACATGCACTTGCTCTTAAGGCAGGTGCAAACCTCGTTGATATGGAGTTCTTGCAATTCCACCCAACAGGAATGGTCTGGCCACCATCAGTACGCGGAATTCTCGTAACAGAGTCTGTTCGCGGTGAAGGTGGAATCCTTACCAACTCTGAGGGCGAACGCTTTATGTTTAAGTACATCCCAGATGTATTTAAGGATAAGTACGCAGATAACGAAGCAGAAGCAGATCGTTGGTATGAAGATCAGGACAACAACCGTCGTCCGCCAGAACTTCTTCCACGCGATGAAGTTGCTCGTGCGATTAACTCAGAAGTTAAGGCAGGACGCGGAACCGAACACGGTGGAGTATTCCTCGATGTCTCAAAGCGCATCCCAGCTGAAGTCATTAAGAAGCGCCTTCCATCTATGTGGCACCAGTTCTATGAGCTTGCCGGCGTAGATATCACCAAGGAAGCGATGGAAGTCGGCCCAACCTGTCACTACGTCATGGGCGGCGTCGAAGTAGAGCCAGATACAGCTGCGGCCGTTGGAGTCCCAGGACTTTATGCTGCAGGTGAAGTTGCAGGCGGAATGCACGGTTCAAACCGTCTCGGTGGAAACTCACTCACAGACTTATTGGTATTCGGTCGTCGTGCAGGTGCAGGCGCCGCTGAATACGTAAAGAGCGCCGGTGCAAACCCTGTCTCTGATTCAACAATCAAGGCAGCTGCCGATCGCATTGAAGCTCCATTTAGTCGCGCAGGCGGAGAGAATTCATATTCACTCCACGCGGAACTTCAGGAAGTCACACATAACTTGGTCGGAATCATCCGCACACGTACTGAGATCGAGGAAGCAATCGCAAAGATCGCTGATATTCGCGCTCGCAGTAAGAACGTGGCAGTTGCTGGTGGACGTAAGTTCAACCCAGGATTCCACTTGGCTTTCGACCTCGACAATATGTTGCTCGTTGCTGAATCAACTGCGAAGTCAGCTCTCTTGCGTGAAGAATCACGCGGTGGCCACACTCGCGATGATTTCCCTGGCATGAATAACACGTGGCGTCAGGTCAACCACATCTCTTCATTCGATGGCAACCAAGTCAATATCAAGGCGCAGAGCTTGCCGATGTTGCCAAAGGAGCTCTTCGATCTCTTTGATGTTCACGAACTCGAGAAGTACATGACACCGGAAGAAATTGCGAAAGGCGGTTCCAACTAATGGCGCGCAAACTTAATCTTCGCATCTGGAGAGGCGACTCAACAGACGGTGGACTTAAAGATGTACAGGTAGATGTCAACGAGGGCGAAGTTGTTCTCGATGTAATTCACCGTGTTCAGGCAACACAGATGGGCGACCTCGCAGTTCGTTGGAACTGTAAGGCTGGCAAGTGTGGATCTTGTTCTATGGAGATCAACGGAAAGCCACGTCTAGCTTGTATGACACAGGTTGCCTCATTTGATGAGAATGAAACTATTACCGTTACTCCACTTCGCGCATTCCCAGTAATCAAGGATCTCGTCACAGACGTATCTTTCAATTACAAGAAGGCGATGGAAATCCCTGCATACGAACATCCAAAGGAGCTCGCTCCTGGTGAAGCTCGTATGGAACAGATTGATGTCGAGCGAAGCCAAGAGTTCCGCAAGTGCATCGAGTGCTTCTTGTGTCAGAACACATGTCACGTAATCCGCGATCACGAAGAGAATAAGAAGTCATTTGCTGGCCCACGTTTCTTCATTCGTATCGCAGAGCTTGATATGCACCCACTCGATAAGCTCAAGAATCGCAAGCGCACAGCACAAGAAGAGCACGGTCTCGGAATGTGTAACATCACAAAGTGCTGTACTGAAGTTTGCCCAGAGCACATCAAGATCACTGACAACGCAATCATTCCTATGAAGGAGCGCGTTGTTGATATTAAGTACGATCCAGCACGTATGTTCGCGGGTATTTTGAAGCGAGAAAAGCGCAGCTAATGTTGCTCGTTAGGTGGGCTGTACTCGCATTCTCAATGTGGATTGCGACGCTAGTTGTACCTGGCATTACCGTCGATGGTGGCGTAACTACCTATTTGTGGGTTGCGCTGCTCTTCGGGCTTATTAACAGCGTCTTTGGTTCGATTATCAAAGTCCTCACCTTTCCGGTTTCGATTGTCACTTTTGGCCTTTTTCTCTTTGTAGTCAACGCTGCGATGTTGTCGCTGACTGCGCGTTGGAGCGAAAAACTTGAAGTCACTGGTTTCTGGTCCGCACTCTTTGCATCGCTGATCATCAGCGTCATTACAACTCTCTTTAAATCTACAAAGAAGTTGGCTTAACTCTGAAAGCGGTCTGGCTCGTCTCTCTCGGGGGCGTAGTGGGTTCACTTCTTCGCTGGGCCTTATCTATCGTTATTCCATCGAGTGGTCCCGGAACCCTTGCCGCAAACGTTTTAGCGGTGGGCCTTGCGATGGCGCTTATGGTTCTCATGGAGCGCCGCGGGATCACTGAACTTCGCTACTTCTTGCTTCCAGGTTTCTGTGGTGGGCTATCTACATTCTCTGCCGTTACCTATGAAGCTGTTGCACCAGGAGAAGCAGGAATCATCTACCTATTCATCAATCTTGCAGCATCTTTAGTGGTTGCAATAGTTTCTCTTGGACTCGCACGTAAATACATCAAGGTGCGCGGATGAATACTTTCCTTGTGATTCTAGGGGCTGCGATAGGTGCACCCGCTCGTTTTCTTATCGATCAATACTTTAGAAAATTCACCGAAAAGCCAGTCGGAACTTTTCTTGTAAATATTGTTGGATCTTTCCTGATTGGGCTCGCTTATAGCTCAACTGAACACTGGCATGATTTTCTAGCAATTGGTTTTGCAGGCGCATTTACAACTTGGTCAACATTTATTATCGATATCTTCTTAGGTTATGAACTTAAGAAGTACAAAGTTGTTGCAGTGAACCTAGTTGCATCTCTCGTATTTGGCTTATTGGCCGCATACGGTGGATATTTACTAGCGTCCTAAAATCCCCTGCATCCACTTTTCGATCTCGTCAGGATGGCGCGGAATATTCTCAGAGATATTGCGGCAACCATCTGCGGTGACAACAACGTCATCTTCAATACGAATACCAATTCCGCGATATTCAGGCGCGAAGAGTTCGTCATCAGGTTGGATGTAGAGACCTGGTTCAACGGTTAAAACCATACCTTCGCGAAGCGGTGCATCGAGATACTGCTCTTTGCGAGCTTGCGCACAGTCATGGACATCAAGACCTAAGTGGTGGCTTACTCCGTGCAAAGTCCAACGACGATGCAGACCGATTTCAGGCTTCATAGATTCTTCTGCAGAAACGGTAAGGACTCCCATATCTGCCAAGCCCTTTGCCAATACTTCTTGACAGGCCTTATTGATTTCAGAGAAGAGAACGCCTGGCTTGATTGCAGCAAAGCCAGCTAGTTGAGACTCATAAACCAGCATATACAGCGCTCTTTGAGCAGGTGAGAACTTTCCATCAACTGGCAAAGTACGAGTGATATCTGCTGTGTAGAAAGATTCAACTTCAACACCGGCATCGACAAGTACTAATTCACCGCGACGAACATCTCCATCATTGCGGATCCAGTGCAATACACAGGCATGTGAACCGGCGCCAACAATGGTGTTGTAACCAAGATCGTTACCCAAGATTCGGGCACGACCATAGAAAGCGCCATCGAGAACGCGTTCACCACGGGGAGTTTCAACAGCTGCAGGCATTGCATGGATGACATCGTTAAATCCGAGCGCTGTTGCATCAACTGCTGCCTGCATCTCGCGAAGTTCGTATTCGTCTTTGCAAAGGCGCTGTTCTGATACGAAAGTGGCGAATTCATCTTCACGATCGTGCTTCTTTACCTTTGGATCCACAGCAGGATCTACGTTGCGAAGAGTAAGCGTCTCTTTTCCGTCGGCCAAGAGCGCTTCAAGTTCATTGAGATGACGAGTATCGATTTGGTAGCGAGCCTTAGCCTCATCAAGTGTGAAGCGACGGCCTACCCAGAGTTCGCCGTACTTTGCATCGCGATAGAAAGCATCGGTATCGCGAGTAGAGCGAGGGTTCATATAGAGATAGGAAATGTGTGAATCACCAGATGGTTCGAGAACCAGAACTGCATCGGCTGTTGAATCTGCACCCTGTACGCCGCTGTAGTAAACATAAGCGCTGTGAGGGCGATAGTTGTAATCAGAATCATTTGCGCGGACCTTAAATCCACCAGCCGGAAGAACCAGACGAATTCCTTTGTACGCCGCAGATAAAACCTGGCGACGGGAATATGCATATGTAACGACTTCGAGCGGTTCGATGTTGCTCAGATCAGATGGCGCCCAACCGGACTTCATGAAATTCGAGAAGAGCTCTGATGGCGCTTGGTCGTGAATGCGCTTTGGCTTATCTGTCGTAACGTCTGCATTTTCGTTATTCATATTTGAATCCTACGCTTATAAATCTCACATTTACAGGGCCTGCAAGGGTGAATATCCCTTGATAACCTTGCGAAATGCCTTCAATCTTTGAGACAGATGTAGCTCTGGATAAGCTCGCAACGACTGCCATTACTCGCACCAAGGAGTTAATGGAACAGTCAGATAAGTTGCGTGATCGTCGCGAGAAAGCCAACCGCAAGCGCGTTGCCCGTCTCTTTAAAGATCCAAAGGCGATTGAGGCAACAATTACTTTAACTGATGAAGTAATGCGCATCTCTTCTGTGAAATCTTCCTCACGCATTTTCCGTCGCGCGGCTAAGAAGGCGAGCATCACCGGCTTCGGTCCACTCAACGGTATTGGTCTTCATGCTATTGGAATCATCTCGAATGTATTGCCGACACCAGTAGTTGCAGCGGTTCACCAGAGAGTGCGTGCACTTTCAAAAGATTTAATCCTCGCATCTGAAGCCGAGAAACTGTCGAAGCACCTTGGTAAGCGAACCGAGAAGGGCATTTCACTTAACATCAACGTCTTAGGTGAAGCAGTCCTTGGTGATCACGAAGCTGAACTTCGTTTCCAATCTATTCTAGAAATGATGCGCCGTCCTGAAGTGAATTATATTTCAGTAAAGCTTTCTTCAATCGTTGCTCAACTGATAATTATCGATGTCGAAGGTTCGATTACTCGAGTGTCAGAGAAGATGCGCATTCTCTACCGCGAAGCTATTCAACACGGTGTATTTGTAAACCTGGATATGGAGGAGTACCGCGACCTTCCAATGACAGTTGCTGCATTTATGCGCGTGCTTGATGAAACTGAATTTGAATCTATGAAGGCCGGAATTGTGCTTCAGGCATACCTTCCTGAATCCCATAAGTTCTTCGCTCAACTCGTCGATTGGTCAAAGGCGCGTTATGAACGCAGCGGTGGAACCATCAAGGTGCGCTTAGTAAAGGGTGCAAACCTTGCGATGGAGCGCGCCGAAGCTGAACTTCACGGATGGAGCTCTGCCCCGTATCGTTCAAAGTCAGATGTAGACGCCTCTTATGTACGCCTCGTTGATGCTGCCCTTCGCCCAGAACATTCAAAGGCAGTGCGTATCGGTATCGCTTCACATAACTTATTTCATATGACATGGGCGCTAGAAGTCGCAAAATCGCGCGGAGTCGCTGATCAGATTGATATCGAAATGCTTGAAGGAATGGCAAATGCCGAAGCACTCGCTGTTACTCGCGCAGGACAACCTGTCCTTCTTTATGCGCCAGTCACACGCAAAGACGATTTCGCAGCAGCAGTTGCCTATCTCGTACGCCGCCTCGATGAAAACACATCTGATGAGAATTACTTAAAGGCTGCATTTGAGATTTCAAAGAATCCAGCAAAGTTTAAGGAACAAGAAGAGCGCTTCCTCAAGTCAATTGCAGAGCGCCACACCATCACAACTGAGTCGCTTCGCCATGTTGAACACGAACTTACAACTGGACATGAATTTGAGAATGAGCGCAATGCTGATCCAACTGAACCACAATTTATCGAGGCAGTTTCAAAAGCAATCAAAAAGGTTCGCGCCATTAAGGATCAAGAGATTCCACTGGTTATCAACGGAAAAGAGATTTTCACTAAAGAACAAGAAGAAGGAACTGACCCTTCGGATAATGGCAAGGTTTGGTATCACTACTCTGTTGGCTCAGCGAAAGATGTAGATAGCGCGATCGAAACTGCGAAGAAGGCTCAAGAAAAGTGGAGCAGTCTTACTATTGAAGAACGCACAGCAATTCTCTTTAAAGCTGCCGAAGTTATGCAGAAAGCAACAACAGAGACGATCGCTGTCATGTCACGAGATGCAGGGAAGACTGTGGCAGAAGCTGATCCAGAAGTTGCTGAGGCAATCGACTTCGCACGCTTCTATGCAACAACAGCTCAGAACTTCGGTGAATCAACACCGCTCGGAACAATTCTCGTAGTTCCACCATGGAACTTCCCATACGCAATCCCAATGGGTGGAGTCTGCGCAGCACTCGCAGCTGGAAATACTGTCATCCTGAAACCAGCGCCAGAGACTGTCGCTACAGCGTGGGAGATCGTTAGCCACCTATGGGCGGGCGGAGTTCCGCAGGATGTATTGCAATTCTTGCCGATGCGCGATGACGAAAATGGAAAGTATCTCGTTACCAATTCAGGCATCGATGGGCTCATCCTCACCGGTTCATTCGATACAGCAGCACTCTTTACTTCGTGGCGTCCTGAAATCAACTTGATGGCTGAAACAAGTGGAAAGAATGCTGTACTCATTTCTGCATGTGCTGATATCGATGCAGCCGTTAAAGACTTAGTTCAATCTGCTTTCGGCCATGCAGGACAGAAATGTTCAGCAGCTTCCATTGCAATCGTGGATACCAATATCTACAACGATCCCGCCTTTGTTCGCCAACTCAAAGATGCTGTCGAATCACTTCATGTTGGTGCAGGATGGGATTTCTCAACAACCGTAGGCCCAATCATTCGCCCATCCGAAAATGCACTTACTCGCGCTCTTTCTCAATTAGATTCTGGTGAATCGTGGCTTGTTGAACCAAAGCAGTTAGATAACGCAGGGCTGATGTGGCGCCCAGGTGTGAAGCTTGGTGTTCAAGCTAAGTCGTGGTCACATCGCAATGAATGGTTTGGTCCGGTGTTAGCCGTGATCGAAGCTCCTGATTTCGATACTGCAATTAATTGGCAGAACGAAACAGATTTCGGTCTTACTGC
>JBJONB010000032.1:0-8600 GCA_046052045.1 Actinomycetota bacterium
GTGTTGTGATTCCGCTAAATGTTGCAGCGGCACCAAGTTCGGCGCGCACAATATGTGAGCGAGTTTCGACAAGAAGCTCTTCGCCGGGCTTTACCAATGTACGAATAGCTAGCTGGTTAGTAAGTGAACCAGTGGGGGAGAAGAGGCCCGCTTCGTGGCCAAACATAGAAGCCACGCGTTCTTCGAGCGCATTAACGGTCGAATCATCACCATAGACATCATCGCCGACTTCAGCAGTAGCCATGGTTTCGCGCATTGCAACGCTGGGCTTAGTGACTGTATCTGAGCGAAGATCGATTGCCATTTAATTCTCCTTCAAAACAATCATAAACATAGCAGTGAGAACCATTACTCCACCAAGGGTAGCTTGAAGCGTCAATCGCTCACCACCGAAAATCATGGCAAAGATAGCGGCAAAGACAACTTCCATGGTCAGAATGACGGCGACTTTTGTTGTGGTCATATGTGCTTGAGACCAGGTCTGAACAACGAAGGCGACTGCAGTACATATAACTGCAGTAAAGATAACTACACCCCAAACACCGCTATCAGGTGGTGGTGAATAGCCTTCGGGAATCGATGCCATTCCTGAAAGCAGTGCGCAGACCGCAAGCTGTACAACTGTCATCGCATAGACATCTCGGCCAGAAGACCATTTACCTAACGCAATAATGTGTGCTGCAAAGAAGAAGGCGCTAGCGAGAACAAGCATCTCACCAATTCCAACCGAGAAGCCACGAATTGAAAGCAACCCAAGGCCAATCGTTGCGATGGCCACGCAGAACCAGATTAACTTCGTAATTCTCTCCTTGAGAAAGAAGTAGGCCAGAAGCGGGGTGAAGACAACATAGAGTCCAGTAACGAATCCGGTAATTGCTGCGCCAGTGCGCGCTAAGCCAAGGGTTTGAAAGATGTAACCAAGGCCGAGGAAGATTCCAGCAGAACCTGCTCTTTGAAGTAAATCGCGATCAAAATTTTTAATTACCGCAGGTTTGAGGGCGATCATCACAATGACGGCGAGCGAGAATCTGGTGAAGAGAAAGTTATTAACACTCTGTCTTTCGATGGCATCCTTCATGACAACGAATGCCATGCCCCATGCCGCGGAAACTGTGAGAAGCGCCCATGGCGCAAGGCGAATCTTTAACGCGTGCGAAGAACTCATCCACGCAGCTGCTTTAGAAGTGCGATTTCCTCGCCGTGTTCAGGTTCCATTCCTGGAGTTTCGAGAATTAGTGGTGCGTTTGCTACTGCAGGGTGCTTGAGCAATTCAGCGAATGGATCGACTCCAATAAAACCCTTACCGATATTTTGGTGGCGGTCTTTAAGTGCGCCACACACATCCATTGAATCATTGGCATGGATAAGTTGAATTCGCTCGATACCGGCTACTTGAACGAGAAGATCGAGGGTCTCCTTCATTCCGCCCTTCTTGGCAATGTCGTGCCCTGCTGCAAAGACATGACAGGTATCAAGACAGATGCCGACCTTTGGGTGATATTCCAGAGCCTTTAAGTAATTCTCTAAATCTTCAAGACGCTTTACGAGTGACTGACCTTGACCAGCAGTAGGTTCAAGTAAGAGCATCGGTGCATCATCATCGAGTGATTCAAGAATAGGCATCACGCCCTTCTTGATCTGCTTCCAGGCGTTATCGACGTTATCTTCTTTCACAGCCGATCCTGTGTGAACGACAACTCCGAGTGCGCCAATCTCTTGGCCGCGCTTGAGTGAATAAGCAGTCGATGCCAGTGAGTTTTTGTATGTATCTTCAGTTGGCGAACCTAAGTTAATAAGAAATGGTGCGTGCACATACGTTTCGATATCAAGTGCTTCAGCCTTTTCGCGAAAGAGCGCATCAGCTTCATGATTAGTTTCAGGCATCGCCCAACCGCGTGGATTAGACGTAAATACTTGGATGGCCTCAGCTTGCGTCAATTCGGCATATGCAATGGATCGTTTAGCCATTCCTCCTGAAGTAGGAGTATGAGCGCCGATACGTGGCTTTTTTGGTGACTTAGCAGCTGGAGACATTTGCCTACCCTACTGTGATGGTCACCGTACTGCCACGTTTGACCTTGCTTCCCACCTTCGGAGAAATATTTGTCACCTTCTTGACGGTCTTCTTGCCGATCTTCTTGACGACAACCTTCAATTCAAGATCCTTGAGTGCCTGAACAGCCTTGGCTTCTTCAATTGAAAAGAGGTTAGGGATATATGCATATTGCGTTCCCTTAGAAATGACGAGAGCGATAGCAGAACCCTTATCTGCAGTTGCCCCACCAGCAGGTTTCTGCGAGATGACTTCACCGGCAAGACGAGTCTCGCTAAATGCGTACGTTGAAGTGACAGCAAATCCTGCATCTTGAAGTTCATTAAGTGCTTGATCCGAACTCTTTCCGATGTAAGAAGTGAGAGCTACTTGCTCGATTCCCTTAGATACGCGAATCACAACAACAGAGCCGCGCTTTACCTTCTCACCTGAAGGTGGATTGGAATCAATGACATAACCCTTTGGAACAGTTGTGCTGAATTCTTCAGAAAGTGGTTTGAGTTCCAGCGGCATCTTCGCAATCAGATTTGTTGCTGCCTCTGGTGTAAGCCCCACAACTAATGGAAGAGTGAATCGTTCAGGCCCCTTAGAAACAATAAGTTTCACAGTTCCACCTGCGTCGACACGACCGCCAGCTTCAGGAAGTGATTGAATCACTCGACCTTCAGCAATATCTTCACTGAATTGCTTCTCGATAATCAGGGAAGTAAGACCAAGTGGCTCAAGAGCTGCAGTTACTTCGCTCTGTGATGCACCAACTGTTGAAGGCACGACAACGCGAGAGCCTGGACCAATCAATACATACCAACCGACAATGCCGACAACGACAGCCATAAGTAAAGCAACCTTGCGGTTACGACGAACTCGCTTGCTCGCTTTCTTACGTTTTCTTACCTCTTCTGTAGTTTCGCGAGGTGCAGGAGTTGGGATGCTTTCAGTCAATTCTCTTACCTTTGCTCGCAGTGATTTTCGGGTTGGCTTTGGTCGCATCGGTTCGATGGGAATATCTAGTTCAAGGCTGAGTTGGTTCTCTTTAGGGCTCAGCGCCTGATTAATGCGCGATAACTCTTCGTGGAAGACCGTTGCGTCGCGTGGGCGTTCATCAGGGTTTGAACTCGTGGCGCGATAAATCAAATCATCGAGTTGTTCAGGAATGCCCGCAACAAGTGAACTGATCTTGGGAACACGGTTATTAACATGCATGTAGGCAATTTGAATTGGTTCAGCGCCTTCAAAAGGTTTCTTGCCTGTAAAGATTTCAAATGCAGTGATGGCAATCGAGTAAATGTCACTGCGTGAATCTGCGATTCCGCGTTGCACTTGCTCAGGGGAGAGGTAAGAAACGCTACCAAGAATGACGCTGGATTCAGCTGTCATCGTGCCGCCCAATAAAGGCCCTTTTGCTAAACCAAAGTCAGCAATCTTGATACGACCTTCTTTAGAAATCAAAATATTTTCTGGCTTTAAATCGCGGTGAACAATTCCAATTTTATGGGCAGCCGATAGTGCGCTGAGTACAGGAAGAAGGAACTTGATTCCATCTTTAACGGAAAGACTTCCTTGTTCGTTGAGATATTCACGAAGCGTGTGGCCCTCGATCATCTCCATGACTAAGAAGATTGCTGGTGTGCCATTCTGATTCCAGCCTTGATCTTGAACAGCAACAATATTTGGGTGAGATAGCGCAGCGGCAGCTTTCGCTTCGCGGATAAAGCGCTCAACAAATTGTTCATCCTGCGCCAAGTGCGGGTGCATGATTTTGACTGCAACTTTGCGATCGAGGCGAGTATCGAGTGCCTCATAGATGCTGGCCATGCCGCCTGTGGCCATCTGGCGAATGAGTTGGTAACGCCCATCAATGAGCTCGCCGGTCAGGTCAGACATATCCCGAATTCTAGGTAGTCAGTACGAAATCAGCAGCGTTCTGCGTGCCCTCGTCGCGAAAATGTTGCTCTTGTGTGGAAAGCCACTTTTTCATCTGACTCTCTATTTCATTTCCATCACGTTCTAAAACCCTTGCCAAACCTTCTGAATCATCAATATCAATCCAGATGAGGGCAGCAAGTGAATCGCGAATAGCCATCTGCCCGCTGCCAACACCTTCGAGGATCAATAGCTCTGACTTTTCAATTTCAGATGCCGGATTAAATTCACCAGCAAGCCAGTTATATGTTGAGAGTGAAACTGGCTTCGCATGCTTATGGGCGCTTACAAGGTGCGTAAGGACATCGGTCAATTGAGATGTAAGTGCGTTATCCCAACCGTCATAGAGATCATCCATATGTATTTCAGTGATGGAGTAACGCTTTGCGAGAGCAAGCTTTATATCGTGGGCAAGAGTAGTTTTTCCTGCACCTGCTGGCCCATCAATAGCAATGATGGGTTGCGATACGTCTTTACAGAGATCGGATAGCGCGTCTATGAGATCCATACCAAGTACTCCATCCCAGCGCAGCCATTGCAGTGAACGCTACATAGAGCAGCGTTGTAAAGAGTAACCCTTGTGATGCATAGAGCGCGACGTATCCTGCATCAACGACCAACCACATTGGCCAGCTATCGTACTTTTCATAAACCATCAAGATCTGAGCAGCAAGAGAACCAAAGAAGAGAAGTGCGTCAATGTATGTCGATGCTGCTCCTGCCCACTTCAAGACTGGGCCAAGTGCCAGAGTTGCAACCAAGATTGCACCGATTGTGTATAGACGGTATTTATTCTTAAATGGGCCAGGCTTTGCACCTGTTGGTTCCCAGCCATACCAACCAGCGATAGCTGCTGCGATAAAAACGATTTGAAGTGCGGCACTTGCATAGAGTTTGTAATGCAAGAAGAAGACGCCATACAGAACACTGCTGAGCGCCCACCATGGCCAGGTAATTCTCTTTGCAGTAATTCCTAGCGCTACACCGATAAATGAAACAACTGATGCAATAAATTCAAGATAGGAGACTTCATAGCTCCAGGCGGTGAAAAAGGTGGAATACATCTATCCTCATTTCTAGATCCGCATTACCGGACCAGTCAGACGGTCGACTTCGATGAAGTCCTCTCAGCCACTGTGGCTCCCGTTAGTTATTACTTTAGCGAATACGAGCAGCAATTGCCTGTATGTAGGCAGCTCCTGCAACACGTGCGCGGCGAGAAGTTGAGGTTTTGGCTCGCTTATTGAAGATGTCATAACCAATTGCTTCGACCTCATCGACAATTCCGCAATATAACTCGCTCGCTGCCCGAATACAGGGGCGAGATTCTTTATCTAAATATGCAATCCCGATATCGGCTTCACGTTGTAATTGACGTACGCGAGCGATTTGGAACTTGAGGGCTGCGACGATTTCAGGAGTCAAGACGCGGCGTTCGAGCATGGCCCGGTCTACTCCGAATTGAGCTAGATCTTGAAGTGGTAAATACACACGACCACGATCAAGATCCTCGTTGACGTCGCGAATAAAATTGGCGAGTTGGAAGGCGATTCCTAACTTCTTTGCTGCTTCATAGGCTCGTTCATCGGAGTAACCCAAAATTGGAACCATTTCTAAGCCAATGACGGCCGCAGACCCATAAACGTATTCCAGAAGATCTTCATATGTCTGATATTCGGTGACAGTTAAATCCATCTCCATGGAGTGCAAGAAATCAACAAAGTGCTGGTGAGGAATATCAAACTTACGAGCGGTATCAACGAGTGCGCGGCCAATGTGATCGGTACTTGTGCCTGCCTTAAGGTCTGCAAGAACTCCGCTGCTCCATGAACGTAGCGCCTCTGCTTTCTCTGTTGGGGAAAGAGTTGACGCTAGATCATCGACGATTTCATCGGCATAGCGAGCAAAACCGTAGAGAGCGTGAACATAGGGGCGCTTATTCTTGGGAAGAAGCAGAGTCGCTAAGTAGTAAGTCTTGCCATGCAACGAGTTGAGTCGTTTGCACTCTTCATAACTTGCTGCAAGAGCCTGATCCATTTACTTAACCGGACCCACAATTCGTTCTGCAGCCAAACGTCCTGAGATAAGCACCATCGGTACGCCAACACCTGGTTGAGTTCCGCTACCCGCGAAGACAACGTTTTCAAAACCAGCTGCCATGTTGCGTGGTCTAAATGGACCTGTCTGGAAGAAGGTATGTGCGCTAGCAAATGGTGCACCGCGCTCCATTCCCTGTGCCTGCCAATCAAGGGGAGTAGTCATTACTTCTGTCTCAATAGCATTGCCAAAACCTGTATATCCACGATCTTCAAGAGTCTGAATCATCTGATCGCGATAAGGCTTTGCCTGTTTGGTCCAATCGATATCTGCATCCAAGTTTGGTGTTGGGTACAAGATGTAATACGACTGCTTTCCAGCAGGTGCAAGAGAAGGATCGTCATGAGTTGGAACTGTGACCAAAACAGAAGGATCTGTCATTAGAACCTTCTTATTGATGAGTTCGTCAAAGACGCCATCCCATGATTCGCCGAAGTGAATATTGTGGTGTGCAATGTGGTCGTACTTCTTAGAAGAACCAACGAGCAAAGTTGCACATGATGGTGAGTAGTTCAGACGCTTGATATTAAGCGGTGTCTTACCAAGCAAGTCACGCCATACAACCGGAAGATCTGGGTTCATGACAACGACATCGCATGCAATGCGTTCGCCGGTATTTGTGGTTACTGCCTTAACGCGACCGTTCTGCTTATCAAGGCCAGTGACGGTTGTGTTGTACTTAAATTCAACGCCGTGCTTCTGTGCCGCCGCTGCTAGCGCGCGAGGAACTGCATGCATTCCACCCTTGGGGAAGAAGACTCCGTTTACTGAATCCATGTAGGCAATGACTGCGTAAATCGCTAGCGCTTGCTGTGGACTAACGCCGGCATACATAGCCTGGAATGAGTAAACCTTTTGAAGGCGTGGATCCTTAAGGTACTGATTGACCTTTGGCTGCAAGTGTCTAAAACCACCGAGTGCAATTAGGCGAGCCAAGTTTGGAGTTAAAAGGTTAAGTGGTGAATCGATGTTCTTATCGATGAAGTCATGCATCTCGTACTTGTAAAGCTTGGTGACGAAATCTACATAACGTCGGTAACCCAGAGCTTCTTCGGGTGAAACCTTCTCGCGGATCTCTTCTTCCATCTGTGCAGTATTTGCATGGACATCAATCTGTGATCCATCTGCATAGAATGCACGATACAAAGGTGAAAGTGGCATGAGTTCAAGCCAGTCCTTCATATCTTCACCAACACAACTAAATGCATCTTGAATAAGTGATGGCATTGTTAAAACAGTTGGACCAGTATCGAATGAATAACCATCCTTATTGAGCAGACCGTTACGTCCACCAGGTACGGATTCACGTTCGATTACTGTGACTTTACGGCCAGCACCTGCAAGGCGTAGCGCTGCGCTGAGTCCACCAAGACCTGCGCCGACTACGACAACGTGATCTGTGGGTCCCTTAACTGTTCTTGTCATTAATAGCTCCTACGGATTGCGGTCTCAGCGAGAGCTAAGAGAAGTGGACGTGCATTTTCGTTAATGGCTGCAGAATTTGCAGCAGCTACTGATTCTTCGCCAAGGCGGTCGATCAATTTTTCAACGTCGGCAACTGCGCCGGTATCCATGATGAGAGCACGTAGCGACTCAATCTTTTCTGAAGACAGGTCAGGATTACCAAGATTGGCTGAAAGTTCTGCGCGAGCAGCATCCGTTGCCTTCTCCATAGTCATCGCCATAAGTACGGTGCGCTTTCCTTCGCGAAGGTCATCTCCTGCAGGCTTGCCTGTTGTTTCAGGATCTCCAAAGATGCCGAGCATGTCATCGCGTAATTGGAAAGCCTCGCCAAGTGGAAGACCGTAAGCAGATAGAACGTTGAGAAGTTCAGAATGTTCTGTAGCTGATGGACGAGCAATGACCGCACCTAAGTGAAGCGGACGCTCGATTGTGTACTTACCTGACTTGTAGCGAGCGATTCGGAGGGAACGTTCGACGCTATGTTCGCGTTCACCAGCTTCACGAACATCAAGGTACTGACCTGCCATGAGTTCGATGCGCATTTCGTCGTGGATGCGAAGTGCTGCAGTAAGTGATTCATGTGAAAGACCGCTGTTGTGGAGCATGTGATCTGACCAGACAAGTGCAAGGTCACCAAGCAATACGGCAGCCGCTTCACCAAATTGTTCTGCAAGTCCTGCCATCGAGCCTTGACGATGAAGATTCTCAAAGTGGCGATGAATTGCTGGCTTACCGCGACGAGTATCAGAGCCATCCATTAAGTCATCGTGAATAAGTGCGCATGCTTGCAAGAGTTCAAGGCTGGCCATCGCGCGAATTTCCGTGCGGCTTGGAGTTGAACCTGCTGCCATAAATCCTGCATAGGCAAAGAGAGGGCGAAGACGTTTACCGCCTTCAAGAAGATAATCTTCAAGAGCATCACAGACAGGGACTAATTCAGATGCAATACCGGTGAGATAGTCACGTTGCTCGGCGAGGTACTGAGTGAGTTCGCCTTTAACGGCATCGCGTACCTCTGATGCGCTCTTCATGACCTCTTTATCCACGGAGAAAAGGTACCCTG
>JBJONB010000033.1:0-8562 GCA_046052045.1 Actinomycetota bacterium
CACGCCGCCAGCGTTCGTCCTGAGCCAGGATCAAACTCTCCATAGAAAGTTTTGTTCATGGCTTACGAGACAAACAAACTGTCGTTTATTTTGTCTTTACCAAAGGAAATCAACGAGTATTTCCAGACGCTATAAATAGTGTCTGGTACATACTTCATTGAAGTATTTATTTAGAGAATGGCGAATTAACACCATTCTCTGGCATTGACTTATGGCACGCTGTTGAGTTCTCAAGGTACGGATGCGCACTGCTTTGCGGAATCTCTTCCACTTTTCAGGGCAGACCACCAAATCTAGTCCATGGCTACGCGCACGTCAAAACGGCGGTAATGGCCTTAATCTGGAGGAAATGCTGTACGACCACTTTCGTGTCCGTTCCACAGCAAGGAGCGTAACTATAGGTGGCTCCCCCATGCAGGTCAAATCGGGCTCCTGGCGATCACCCTGAATTGGTCGATTTTGGGCGAAATACGAAAAAACCCCACTTTTATGCGTAAAAAGTGGGGTTTTTCGAGGTAGAAATTTACTTAAATTAGCTCGACTGCAGCCAAGTCTCTCTTGCCCTTACGCAAAACTGCATATTTTCCGCATAAAAAGTGGCTTTTTTCGAGGCGGAAATCTTCGCCCGAGATCTTCTCATTATTGAGATATGCGCCACCTTCTTTGACGATGCGTCGAGCAGCAGATTTCGAGTCAACGACACCAGTGGCTGCTAAGAGATCTACCCAAGTTGGAATCTCTTCGCCTTTGTTAACTTGAGTGCGAGGAAGTTCTGCAAGAGCCGCAGACAAAGTTGCTTCATCAAGTTCAGTGATGTCACCTTGACCAAACAATGCACGCGCAGCTGCTTCAACGCGTTGCGCAATTTCTGGGCTATGAACAAGTGAAGTTAATTCACGTGCAAGTTCGCGATGTGCTTCACGTGCACCAGGATTTTCACTATGAGATTTATCGAGTGCTTCAATCTCTTCTCGCGATTTGAATGAGAAAACCTTTATGAACTTAATGACATCTTTATCATCAGAGTTCAACCAGTATTGGAAGAAGGCATACGGTGATGTCATTTCAGGATCAAGCCACACCGAGCCGCCTGCAGTCTTACCAAATTTTGTGCCATCTGCCTTTGTAAGCAACGGAACAGTAAGTGCATGCGCACTTCCTCCTTCTGCACGACGAATCAAATCAAGACCTGCGGTGATATTTCCCCATTGATCTGAACCACCGATTTGAAGTGTGCAGTTATAACGACGATAAAGTTCTAAATAATCCATTGATTGCAGAACCTGATAGGAAAACTCAGTATAAGAAATTCCATCCTTCTCTAGACGCGTAGAGACTGAATCCTTATTAAGCATCTGGTTAACACTGAAGTGTTTTCCAATATCGCGAAGAAATTCAATCGCGGACATTGGAGCAGTCCAGTCGAGGTTATTAACCATCTTTGCTGGATTCTGCTTTGTTTCAAAGTCCATAAACTTCGAGAGTTGGCCTTTAATGCGATTGACCCACTGCTCGACAACTTCGGTAGTATTCAAAGTTCTTTCATCATTTCTACCGCTTGGATCTCCTACAAGACCCGTTGCTCCACCAACCAAAGGAAGTGTGTGGTGTCCTGCCAACTGAAAGCGGCGGAGAACAAGGAGTACTACAAGGTTTCCAACGTGAATGCTGGGCGCAGTTGGGTCAGTCCCTAAATAGAGAGTGATTGGCTTCTTGAGAGCCTCGCGAAGCTCCTTTTCATCGGTGGTCTGCGAGATAAGCCCGCGCCATTTGAGGTCATCGATTAGGTCAGTCATGTCGTTTTTCACGCACCCATCATCTCTGAGAAGGTCTTCGCCTTGTCGGTGAATTCTTTCAAGTAGGCAGCAGTAATTGCTGTCGACTCTTTGATCTGTTGCTTGAAGGATGAGGGTGAGGTGCCGCCCACAGTCGTGCGCGATTCAAGTGCGCCATTAACTGTTAATACATCACGCACATCGCCCTTGAGTGATGGATGTATCGATGAAAACTCTTCATCGGTAAGTTGATGGAGTTGGCGCCCCGATGTTTCGCACAAGGCTACACACTTACCAGCAGCTTCATGTGCATGTGCAAATGGAACCTTTGCTTGAACTAAGTAGTCGGCAATCTCTGTTGCGAGTGAAAAACCGAGAGGAGCCGCAAGTGCCATCTTCTCGCGATCGAAGTCTGTCGTTGCAACCATTCCTGTCACTGCCGGAAGCACTAGAAGTACAGTGTCGATGGAATCAAAGAGCGGCTCTTTATCTTCTTGAAGATCGCGGTTGTAAGCGAAAGGCAGACCCTTAAGCATCGTAAGAACGCCAGTCAGATTTCCAACTAATCGCCCCGCTTTTCCGCGAGCAAGTTCTGCCATATCTGGATTCTTTTTCTGAGGCATGATTGATGAACCAGTTGAATACGCGTCCGCAACCTTCGCCCAGCCGAATTCAGTTGTAGCCCAGATGCACCATTCTTCGCCGATGCGAGAAAGGTGAATACCGACCATGGAAAGAATGAAGAGCGCTTCAGCAACAAAGTCGCGATCAGAAACGCCATCGATTGAGTTTGCAGCACTTGAAGCAAAGCCAAGGTTCTTTGCAGTTACTTCAGGTGAGAGCGGAAGCGAAGAACCAGCTAGCGCTCCTGAACCCAATGGGCTTACGAGTGCGCGATCAAGCCAATCGTGAATACGATCTAGATCGCGAGAAAAACCTTGTACATGCTTTGCAATCTCATGGCCAAAGAGAACTGGCTGAGCATGCTGCAAGTGCGTAAAACCAGGTGCTGGTGCATCTCCGTATTCAGATGCCTTTGCAATAAGTGCGTTCTGAAGGGCAAGTATTTGCTGAGCAACTTCAATCATGTGATCAATTGCGTAGAGACGAAGGTCAGTAGCTACTTGGTCATTACGTGAACGACCAGCACGAAGAGAGCCTCCGATAGCACCTAACTTCTCAGTTAATCCACGTTCCAGAGCGCTATGTACATCTTCATCAGTCTCGTTTGCAGTGAATTTTCCTGAGGCAACCTCGGAGATGAGCTCTTTTAACGCGCCACGAATAGGTTCAGCCACGGAATCTTCAAGCAAACCGCTCGACCGAAGAACGGCTAAGTGAGCCAGTGACGCACGTAGGTCATAAGGAGCTAGTCGCCAGTCAAAGTGGACGCTGCGAGAGAGTGCAAAGACAGCATCAGCTGGTGTTTCAGAAAAACGTCCGCCCCAGAGCGCCATTATTTGCTACCTCTTCCACTTCTTTTGATTCCGCCGTAAGCGAGCAATTCTTTCGCGAGTTGGGCTCCACCGGTCGCTTTTCTCGATACAACGAGAACCGTGTCGTCACCTGCAATAGTGCCGATAATTTCAGATATTCCGGAATGATCGAGAGAACTGGCAAGTAACTGCGCTCCCCCAGGTGGGGTGCGGACTACGGCCAGATTTCCGCTCGCCTCAACAGAGATGATGAGATCTGAAGGTACTGGCATGGTGCGCGAGATTGATTCATCATCACTATTAGAAATCTTGTAGATAGATTCTCCAGATGAAGAACGTCCGCGAACTGCCCCGATTTCTTCAAGGTCTCGACTTGCTGTTGCTTGAGTGACTGGAAAGCCAGCCTTCTTTAACTGATTCACCAAATCCGATTGTGAGTGAATCAGACCAGCCTTTATAAGTGCAATCGCCTTCGCTCTACGAGCAGTCACACTAGACATGAGATACCTCTTTCATCGCTTTCGCGAATATTGCAACGAATTTCTCCGCCTGCTTCATCGGAACGTTCAGTGCCGGTGCCAAACGGATTGTTGATTCTCCGGGCGCGTTTATGAGCGCTCCCAATTCTTGGCACTTCTTTGTTAACGCCTTTGCAATCGGTTCATCGAGTGTTAAACCGATGAGTAAACCAGCTCCTCGAACTTCAGAGACGCCTGGGATAAGAGCTAGTTCAGCAAGGAGATAGTCGCTTAACTCATCAACATGGGAAAGTGTTTTCTCCTTCTCGATGGATGAAATAACTGCAAGCGCTGCAGCAGTTGCAACCGGGTTCCCACCGAATGTTGAACCATGATCTCCCGCAACAAAAAGCTTTGAGGCGCCACCGAGGGCAATCATTGCCCCTAACGGAAGTCCTCCGCCAAGTCCTTTAGCCAATGTGATTACATCAGGTTTGATTCCTGAATATTCATAACCGAACCAATCTCCGGTACGACCCATTCCGGTTTGCACGCAATCGAAAACCAGGAGTGCACCATTTTCGTCACAATATTGACGTAGGTTCATGAGGTAATCGGCAGGAGGAACAATTACTCCAGCTTCGCCCATGATGGGTTCAACAATCACCATCGCTGTCTTCTTATTGATTGCGCGCTTCATGGCAGCTGAATCACCGAAGGGAACATGCTTAATTCCCTTGATCAGAGGCTTGAATGGGTTTCTTTTGGAAGGTTGTCCTGTCAGAGAAAGTGCGCCCATGGTACGTCCATGAAAGGCTTCCTGCGTCGCAACAACCTTGTATTTTCCAGTCTTACGAGAGAGCTTAAGCGCAGCTTCATTAGCTTCGGCTCCGGAATTGCAGAAGAAGACTCGAGCACTCTTATCGCCCGTTAACTTCTGAAGTTTCTCAGCGAGTTCTAGAACATTTGGATGAGCATAGAAATTACTCACATGGCCCAAAGTTGCGATCTGTTTACTCACCGCTTTAACGATTGCAGGATGTGCGTGGCCTAGGACATTTGTCGCAATACCTGCCAAGAAATCGAGATATGTGTTGCCGTTTGCATCCTTAACAACAGAGCCTTTGCCGGATACAAGTTCAATAACTGGAGTGCCGTAATTATCTTGAATAGCCCTCTGCCAACGCTTCATGCAACCACCAACGTTCCGCCCACACCTAAGAGGGCATCTTTTAGAGCTGATGGATTTGTTCCATCAATAATCCTTACTGCTTTCGCTCCTGCCTCAATTGCCTCAAGGCATGCCTGGACTTTTGGAGCCATTCCTTCAGCAAATGTTCCTTTGAGGGACTGGAGCTCTTGTGCAGAAATGGAATCAATGAGTGAATCCTTATCAGGCCAATTCCTGTAGATACCTTTAACGTCAGTCATGATAATTAACCATTGCGCATCAAGTGCTCCTGCAATCGCAGCGGCAGCTAAATCTGCGTTGACATTAAATCCATGAGAGCCATCTTCACTGGTTGCAATTGGAGAAATCACAGGAACTTTGCCGGAAGATACCAAATCATTGACTGCCTCCGTATTAACGGAAGAAACAACCCCAACCAATCCGAGGTCCGCCGGGGTGCCATCAACGAGGGAAGATAACGCTTTCGCTACGAGAGTCCCTGATGTTCTTCCAGAAATCGCAACAGCACTTACTCCATGATCTTTTAAGGATTGCGCGACAGACGGACCAACTTCATTCGCCAAAACTTGTTCAACAACAGTAAATGTCTCAGGCGTTGTAACTCTGAAACCACCTACAAAGGCAGACTCGATACCTGCAGCTGTGAGGGCCTCTCCAATCTGAGGACCGCCGCCATGGACGACCACGGGGGTAACGCCTGATGAAATTGCCTCGGAAATAGCCTTAGCGAAGCTACCGTGTTCATCAGTCATTGCGTGGCCACCGAACTTAATGACGATCATGTTGAATATGCCGAATTCTCGTGAACATAATCATGAGATAAATCGTTTGTCATCACCGTCGCTGTTGCGCTTCCCATATTGAGATTTACCTCAAGGTTTACCTGGCGATCAGCGAATGAGACCAAGTTCTTATCTTCAAACGGCGCTGACTCTTTAGCAACATGTATGCCATTGAGGATGACATCAATATTCAGTGCATCCATTTGGGCATCGGCAGTTCCGACTGCAGCCAATACACGACCCCAGTTTGGATCTGCACCAAAGATGGCGCACTTCAGTAGATTGTTTCGTGCACAAGCGCGAGCAACTTCCACCGCTTCACTTTCTGTAACAGCTCCTTTAATTGTTATTGCTACAGTCTTTGTCGAACCTTCAGCATCTGCGATGAGCTGTGCAGCAAGAGATCCGCACACTTCCATAAGAGAGCTCTCGAGTTCATCGCCCGAAAGCGATACTCCGGAAGCGCCACTGCCCATGAGCAGCACAGTGTCATTGGTAGAAGTACATCCATCTGAATCGATTCGGTTGTAGGTGCGGTCCGTTACTCGAGCAAAGACTTCTTGCGCGTCAGCGGGCAATATTGCATCTGTCATCACAACAGAAAGCATTGTCGCCAAAGCCGGAGCGAGCATTCCTGCGCCTTTAGCGATTCCAGCGAAATCCACGCCATTGACAGATGTTGTTGCAACCTTTGGAACGCTATCTGTAGTCATGATCGCCCTAGAAACTTCGTCGAGTGAATCCACTTTGAGATTTGTCGCCATCATTTCAAGTCCAGAAAGAATCTTTGGCATTGGCAGAAGTTCACCAATGAGTCCAGTTGAGCAAACAACGACCTCACCGGAAGAAACTCCCAGAAGTTCTCCAACTTTCTCTGCGGTCATGTGAGTATCTGCGAACCCTTGTGGCCCGGTGCAGGCATTAGCTCCGCCTGAATTAAGCACCGCAGCGCGAACCAGTTTTCCCTTAGTTACTTCACGTGACCAAATAACCGGGGCCGCTACTACTTTGTTCGATGTGTATACGGCTGCAGCATCGAACTTTGGACCGCAATTTTCAATAATCGTGAGATCGAGTGCACCTGTTGATTTAAGCCCTGCCGCAATGGCAGCCCCTCGAAAGCCCTTTGGTAGTGACTTCATACGCCAAGTCCATCAAAACGTAGCCCCGCTGCCCCATCGAAGCCGCACATAAGGTTCGCGTTCTGAATCGCTTGCGCCGCAGCGCCTTTTCCGAGGTTATCGATGGCCACTGAAATAACGAGACGAGATGTGTGCTCGTCGATTGCGACTTGAATCTGTACATGGTTTGAACCGGTAAGGGCTGCAGTCTTTGGCATAACTCCGATAGGTAGTACGGTCACAAATTGGGAATCTGCAAAGTAATTCGAATAAAGGGAATGTGCCTCTTCTGTTGAAACTTTCTTCGTCAATTTTGCAGTGATTGTTGACAGAATTCCGCGTGGCATTGGAGCGAGAATGGGAGTGAAGGAAATCTTTGCTTCAGCTCCAGAAATTTTGGTAAGCGCTTGCTCTATCTCAGGAGTGTGTTGGTGCACTCCCCCAAACTTGTAAGAAGTGAGCGAGCCAGCAACTTCGCTTGCGATGAGATTAATCTTTGCGCTTCTTCCGGCACCTGTTGTTCCTGAAGCTGCTACAACTACGACATCTGAGAGATCCGCAATAGCAGCTGCAGGAGCCGCTCCTAGCGCGATAGATGTTGCATAACAACCAGGATTGGCGACCTTTGAAGATTTTGAGATCTGACTCTTAAATGGCTCGATATCGGCAAGACCGTAAGTCCATGCACCTGCGTAGTCGCCTCCGTAGTACCTACTCCATTGATCTGCGCTCTCTAATCTGTAATCAGCTCCTAAATCTACGACTTTAGAAGTGGTTGGAAGCTGCGCAATAATTTTTGCAGATTCACCATGAGGTAGAGCCAGGAAGATGAGCTCGCATGAATCAAAATCTCCAGGAGAAAAGGCGTTGAATTTCTTACCCTGATAACTCTGCAACTGAGGATGCACAGATGTAATCAACTCTCCCGCGTTGGAATGAGCCGTAATTGCAGTTACTTCAAAATGAGGATGGAAGGCTAGAAGCCGAAGAAGTTCGCCTCCTGCATATCCACTAGCTCCAACAACACCAATTTTCATGCCGATAGAATAGCATAATTATGCAATAACGTGCATAATTATGCAGTACGGAGAATCGCTCCCGTTGCTTTCACAGCTGCAGCGACAGCGGATTCACGCATCTCGGTTACCTCTGCCCCGGTTAGTGTTCGATCAGGAGCACGGAAGACCAATGAAAACGCCAAGGAAATCTTGCCGTCCCCTAACTTGTCATAGCGATCAAAGAGCGTGACTGATTCAAGGAGTTCGCCTGCTCCGGCACGAAGTGCCTCTTCAACCTGAGCCGCAGTGATGCTGGCATCAACAATGAGCGCTACATCCTGAACAGCTGCAGGCATGGTGCCAACTGTTGTTGGGCGAATAAGTTCCGAATCAGGAAGCGCGCTTAACCCAACAGCGAAGGCAACAGATCGTTCAGGTAGACCGTATTTTGCAACGATGCGTGGATGGAGTTCGCCAGCATGGGCTACAGCCTTTCCATCGACAATAAGTTCTGCGCAACGACCTGGGTGCCATGGTGCGAAATCTGAGCGTTTTACAGTCCACTCGAGATTGCAGAGCTGAAGAATATCCTGGGCATATGCGATTGCGTCCTGCCAGTTATAGGCACGAGCTTTTCCTTGCCAATCTTCATGCTCGACCTTTCCGACCAACAATCCAGCTACGTGATAAGCCTGAGGTGGGACGCTGGCAAAAATCTCATCAATTATCTTTTTATCTGGACGCTTCGAAAGATCTGGTGAAATGAATGGAACGAGCTTTTGCGAACTGCGGAAGATGGA
>JBJONB010000034.1:0-8492 GCA_046052045.1 Actinomycetota bacterium
TGGTCATTCTCGATCCAGAACTCGAAGAACGTACAGTCACACCATCACTTGAGACATATCTCAAGATCATCAAAGACAGCGGAGGCCGCGTCGACAAGCTCGATGTTTGGGGCAAGCGCCGCATGTCTTTCGAAATCAATAAGAAGCCAGAAGGCATTTACGCAGTTGTAGATATGCACTGCGAGCCAGCGGCAATCAAGGAATTGGATCGTCAGCTCAACCTGAACGAATCTGTTCTTCGTACAAAGGTTATGCGCCCCGAGTAATCGGAATGAATCCACAGCATCGGCGATTTACATCAAAGATGTCATGGATGGCGAGTAATTTATTAGCACGGACTCCACGAGTAGATAAGAGGAAATAAAATGGCAGCAGGAGATACAACAATCACAATGATCGGCAACTTAGTTGACGATCCAGAGCTACGTTTCACCCCAAGTGGTGCAGCGGTAGCAAAATTCCGCGTTGCTTCAACACCTCGTTATCTCGATAAGGCAACGAACGAATGGAAGGATGGCGAGAGCCTCTTCCTTCAATGCCAAATCTGGCGTCAAGCGGCTGAGAATGTTGCAGAGTCACTGACAAAGGGAATGCGCGTCATTCTCTCTGGTCGTCTTAAGCAGCGTTCGTACGAAACAAAAGAAGGCGAAAAGCGCACAGTGTTTGAGGTAGAAGTAGATGAAGTAGGTCCATCACTTCGCAATGCAACAGCTAAGGTCACTCGTACCCAGCGTGCAGGCGGAAGTGGCGGAGCTGCAGCACCAGCTTCTGCAGAATCATTTAACGATGATCCTTGGGCAGCAGCGTCAACGTCACCAGCCGGTGGTGGATGGGGAACATCTACAACCGACGAACCACCTTTTTAATTAGTAAACAACCGACAATCCATTCCCTCTAGCGATAGAGGGGCACCCGAAAAGGAGCACCACAATGGGAGCAAGAAATAACCGGGCTCTACGCGAGCCAAAGAACAAGGGCGCGAAGGCTGCTGCCCTTAATAAGAAGTTCAAGAAGAAGCCATGCAGCTTCTGTCGCGACAAGGTCACATATATCGATTACAAAGATATCGCGACCCTTCGCAAGTACATCTCTGATCGCGGCAAGATCCGCGCTCGCCGAGTTACAGGTGCATGCACACAACATCAGCGCGCAGTAGCAACAGCTGTTAAGAACAGCCGTGAAGTTGCTCTTCTGCCTTACACATCTTCAGCACGATAAGGGGGCTTGAACTATGAAACTCATTCTTACTCGTGAAGTAAATAAGCTCGGAAACGCGGGCGATGTTGTAACTGTTAAAGATGGCTACGGCCGCAACTTCTTGTTGCCACGTGGCTTCGCAATCTCATGGTCACTTGGTGGCGAGAAGCAGATCGAAGGAATCCGTCGTGCACGTGCTGCGCGCGAAGTCCGCGATCTCGATCACGCTAAGGAGATCAAGGCAACTCTTGAAAAGGCATCAGTAACTATCAAGGTAAAGACCGGCACAGCTGGTCGTCTCTTTGGTTCTGTTACAGATAAGGACATCGCAGCTGCAATTAAGTCAGCTGCTGGTGTTGATATCGATCGCCACAATCTCAAGACTGCTGGCCACATCAAGAAGACAGGAACACACTCAGTAAAGGTTTCTCTTGCACATAACGTTGTTGCAACAGTTTCACTCGCTGTAGTTTCTGCTTAATTGATGTAATTAAGTATTAATAGGAAAGGCCCGTCGCATAATTGCGGCGGGCCTTTCCTATTTCACCCACCTTTTCAGAGCAATGTTCACTATGTGAGAAGTTGGCAATTACTTTCCTCCACACTTATTTACGCGTAAAGCGGCAGTTACACACAATTCATCAACACCTTATGCACAGCAATCCACGCTTATCCACCGAGTTATGCACACCTTTATCCCCATTACGCTGAAGCGTTTCTCGCTTACTGAGCGTGCGAGCCATACCTTTGCCCCGTTGAAGCCCGCATCCGCACCTTCTTAAGAGGTCGGTCAGGCTATCCGGGCCACGCTGACTTCAACCCAAATTTCTCGCATGAGCGAGTGATGTCAGTGGTCTAGAGGAAGGTATGTCGCGTGAGCATTGCAGAACTACCTAATAACTCTAGAGGCGCAGCTACCTACAACACTGTCGGCGCCGAATACGAACGCACACCACCACAAGATCTTCAAGCAGAACAATCTGTTCTCGGTGGAATGTTGCTATCAAAAGATGCAATCGCCGATGTTGTTGAAGTACTTCGTGAACGCGATTTCTATCGCCCTGCACACGAACTTATCTACGATGCAATTCTTGATCTTTACGGACGCGGTGAACCAGCTGACGCAGTCACTGTTGCTGCCGAACTTACGAAGCGCGGAGAAATCGCGCGCGCAGGTGGCGCACCATATCTACACACTTTAATTTCATCTGTACCAACTGCTGCTAACGCCGGTTACTACGCAAAGATTGTTCTCGAACATGCAATCATGCGCCGCCTCGTTGAAGCCGGAACAAAGATTGTTCAACTTGGTTACGATCAAAACGGTGAAGTCGATGATGCTGTCGATGCTGCACAAGCAGAAGTTTATGCAGTTACCGAACGCCGCTCTTCGGAAGATTATGTACAACTCAATACTTTGTTGCCAGCAGCGCTCGATGAGATTGAAGCAATCTCTAAGGGCATTGGTATCGAAGGTGTTAAGACAGGTTTCCGCGATCTCGATGCGCTGACACACGGACTACACCCAGGCAACATGATTATCGTTGCTGCGCGTCCTGCAGTTGGTAAGTCAACACTTGGTCTTGATATTGCGCGCCATGCTGCGATTCACGATAACCAAGCAGCAGTGATCTTCTCTCTTGAAATGTCGAAGTCTGAAATCACAATGCGTATGTTGTCTGCTGAAGCGCGCGTTGGACTTAACAACATTCGCTCGGGACAACTCAGTGATGATGAATGGGCAAAGCTTGCTCGCCGTATGGGTGAAATCTCTGATGCACCGCTCTTTATCGATGATTCACCGAACCTCTCGATGATGGAGATCCGCGCAAAGGCCCGTCGCCTTAAGCAGCGCCACGACCTCAAACTCATTGTTATCGACTACCTACAGCTGATGTCTTCAGGCAAGCGCGTAGAAAACCGTCAGCAAGAAGTCTCTGAATTCTCACGTCACCTCAAGCTGATGGCTAAGGAACTGAACGTTCCGGTTATCGCAATCTCACAGCTCAACCGTGGCCCTGAACAACGTACAGATAAGCGCCCAATGTTGTCTGATCTTCGTGAATCTGGTTCTATCGAACAAGATGCTGACGTTGTTATCTTGTTGCACCGCGATGATATGTACGATTCACAGAACCGATCAGGTGAAGCAGATTTCATCGTTGCAAAGCACCGTAACGGACCAACTCGCACAATTACAGTTTCTGCTCAACTTCACTTTGCGCGCTTCTTCGATATGGCGCCAAATGTTGGAGCAGGTCGCGACTTCACACAATCAGCAGGGCCATCAGATATTCAGCCATCAGCACCAGGTGATGGCGGTTGGAACGAGTAGTTTTTAGCTACTGAGCAGGCGCAGTCTTTGCGCGATCTGCAAGATAGATTCCAACCAGCACAATTGCTGCGCCCGTCAACTGAATTGCATCCCAGCTCTGACCAAACCAGATCCAAGCAAATGCACCAGCGATAACAGGTTCAAGCATTCCAATAACGCTACTTGTTGATGCCGTTAAAAGTTTCATTCCAGATAAGACCAACATATAAGGGACAACAGTTCCGAAGATTGCAGCTGCACCGATCAGTAACCAACCAGGAAGCATCGTGCCTGCAGCGATTCCACCAAGATCCATCTGCTTTGTAAATACTTCAAAGGGGAATGTCCACGGTGGAAGAACAACCAACCAGAAGGCGGATGCGAAACCCATTCCGAAGATCAGGGTCGCAATTGGCTCACGCTTCTTTCCGATTCGCTCACTCATTAAGAAATAGGCAGCTAAACAGAATGCACAGAGAGTTGCAGCGGTAATTCCAATCAGGTCGAATTTAAAACCTTCCCAGACCTTTGCTACGAGAATGAGGCCGGTGAGCGAGAGGAAGACGGCAAGCCACATCTCATTGGATACAAAACCCTTACGGACCAATTTGATCCAGAGAGCAATCCAAATTGCAGCAGTAAATTCGATAATGAGGACGAGGCCGAGCGGAACTCCGCGCTGTATGCCCAATAGATAGCCGAAATTCACGAAGGCGAAGCCCACAACGCCATAGAGCGCAAGGCGCGGGATCTCAGATTTCTGAACCTTGATGATTTCAGGACGGGTAAGAAGTACATAGGTGCCGAGAATGACGACTGCAGATACTGAGCGAACTTCTGCAAGACGTAACGCTGGCAGGTGTTTCATCACAACGGTGACGACGATTCCAGAGAGTGAGAAGAAGAAAGCTCCCAGAATAAGTAAAAACTCACCGCGATGTTTTGAAAGCATCCGATGAGTTTAACTTAAAGAGTTAGAAAGCAGACTCTGGAATCTCCATGATTGATGAGTCAGTTCCTTCGACAATCTTGCGATCTGCGGTGATGTGTGGAAGAACTGTCGTCACAAAGAACTTGGCTGATGCAATCTTGCCTGTGTAGAAGTCAGCATCTTTTCCAGCACCTGCACTCAACTTTTCGGCTGCGATATCTGCTTGGCGAAGTAGAAGCCAAGTGATGATGACATCGCCAACTGCCATGAGGGCACGTGATGTATTGAGGCCAACTTTGTAAATCTCTTCAGAATTCTCCTGTGATGCCATTGCATGACCTACAAGAACTCCGATGATTCCATTGAGATCACCGAGCGCCTTGAGAAGTGCTTGCTTCTCTTCGGCATGTGCTCCACCAGATTCTGCAAATGCTTGAATCTCTTTACCGAGTAGTCCTAGTGAACGCCCGCCATCTTTAACGACTTTGCGGAAGAAGAAATCAAGACCTTGAATTGCAGTGGTGCCTTCATACAAAGTATCGATCTTTGCATCGCGAACATATTGCTCGAGCGGCCAATCTTGTGTGAAGCCTGAACCACCAAATGTTTGAAGAGATTCAGTTCCAAGAAGTGTCCAAGACTTTTCTGAACCGAAACCCTTAACAACAGGAAGGAGAAGATCGTTGAGCTTCTCCATAGTTTCAGCCTTGTCGGCATCTCCTGCTGCATGAGCAAGTTCAATCTCATCTTGAATAGATGCGGTGTACAAGACAAGTGCGCGCATACCTTCGGAGTAAGCCTTCTGCACCATCAGCGAACGACGCACATCTGGGTGCTTAATAATCGTTACGCGAGGGCTGGCCTTATCGTTCATGACCTTCATATCGCCACCTTGAACACGAGTCTTGGCATATGCAAGTGCTTGTTGGTAACCAGCTGAAAGTGTTGCAATCGCCTTGGTACCAACCATCATGCGAGCGAATTCAATGACCTTAAACATCTGCGCGATACCTTCGTGAACATCACCGAGCAAGTAACCAACTGCTGGTTCCTTCTCACCGAGATTCATTTCGCATGTTGCAGATACGTTAAGACCCATCTTATGTTCGACATTCGTTACGTAAACGCCGTTGCGCTTTCCAAGTTCGCCTGTTTCAAGATCGAACATAAACTTTGGAATCAAGAAGAGTGAGAGACCCTTTGTTCCTGGTCCGCCACCTTCGCGACGTGCAAGAGTGAAGTGCATGATGTTGTCGTAAATATCGGCATCACCGGAAGTAATAAAACGTTTTGTGCCAGTGATGTGCCATGTTCCATCTGGCTGCTGAACAGCCTTTGAACGACCTGCACCAACATCAGAACCTGCATCAGGTTCAGTGAGTTGCATCGTTGCGCCCCAGTGGCGATCAACCATGTGCTTAGCCATCTTTTTCTGAACATCAGTTCCTAATACATGTGCAACTTGTGCGAATGCATAGCCGGATGCATAAATGTGAATTGCTGGGTTTGAACCCAAAACCATTTCTGCAATTGCCCAACGAACAGATGCAGGAACTTTCATTCCACCGAGTTCGACTGGTGCATCAAGGCGCCACCATTCGCCATCAACATATGCCTTATATGACTTCTTAAAACTTTCTGGAAGTTTGATGTCGCCTGTTGCTTTATTGAAATCAGTTCCGATGCGATCGCCATCGACGAAAGATGCAGCGAGATCGTTCTCGGTAAGGCGCTTCATCTCTTCAAGCATTCCCATCGCAGTATCGCGATCGAGCTCGGAGTAAATAGAGGTACCCAGCACCTTCTCGCGACCCAAGAGGTCGAAAAGGCAGAATTCAATGTCACGGAGGTTGGCGTTGTAATGGCTCATGGCGTAATGGTGCTACCCACCAGTAACTTACGCAAGCGTGCCAAGGGCCTTTTTTTCGCGCTGGAAAGGTAGGCTCGCGCCGTGCTACTCAGTGATCGCGATATTCGCTCAGAAATAACCAATGGCCGCGTTGCCGTCGAACCTTTTGAAGAGGCGATGATCCAACCTTCATCCGTTGATGTCCGCCTCGACAAGTTCTTCCGCGTCTTTGAGAACCACAAGTACTCAGTAATCGATCCATCGATCGAACAATCAGAGCTCACTCGCGAAGTTATCGCCGAAGAGGGCGAAGCATTTATCTTGCACCCAGGCGAATTCGTTTTGGCGTCAACGTATGAAGTCATCACACTTCCTGATGACATCGCAGGCCGCCTTGAAGGAAAGTCTTCCCTCGGTCGCCTTGGCTTACTCACTCACTCAACAGCGGGCTTTATCGATCCAGGATTCTCAGGCCACATCACGCTCGAACTTTCCAACGTTGCAAACCTGCCAGTGAAGTTATTCCCAGGCATGAAAATCGGTCAGCTCTGCCTGATTAAACTCTCATCACCTGCTGAACACCCATACGGCTCAGCAATCTACGCATCACGTTACCAAGGACAGCGCGGGCCAACCCCTAGCCGCTCCTTCATGAATTTCCACCAGAGCAAGATCAAGTAACCCCCGATAACCTTTATCTGGGGAATAAGAACCAGAGTCAAGGGGTTTAAATAGCTATGGAACTCATCATCATCGGCGTACTCGTACTTCTCGTCATCTTTGGCGTTGCTCAATACAACCGCCTCATCCGACTTAACATCACAGTCGATGAAGCATTCGCGCAGATTGAGGTTCAACTCAAGCGCCGCGCAGATCTCATCCCTAATCTTGTTGAAACTGTTAAGGGATATGCCAAGCACGAACAGAGCACATTTGATGCTGTTGTTGCAGCTCGTGCAAAGTCAACAAGCGCTTCTAGTGTTGCCGATGTTGCAGCAGCAGATGGTGCGCTCACTAATGCACTTCGTGGATTGCTTGCAGTTGCTGAGGCGTACCCAGATCTCAAAGCATCAAGTAACTTCTTATCTTTGCAAGAAGAACTTTCAACAACAGAGAATAAAGTTTCATTCGCGCGCCAGTTCTATAACGACAATGTGCGCTCGCTTAATACAGCTGTAAAGACAGTGCCTACCAACTTCTTTGCAGGTTTTGCAAAGGTCGGCGCTCGCGACTTCTATGAAGTTGAAAACGCTGAAGATCGTAACGTTCCAAACGTTAAGTTCTAATTTCACCAATGGCTGAAAACAACTTCCGGGCACTTCAATCTGCCAATAAGGGAAAGACTTATTTCCTTCTGGCATCGATGGGTGTACTAACATGGCTCGTTGCATATGCAGCGATGACATATTTCGGAGTTGGTACCGCTTCAACAATGGTGCCGATGGCAGTTGGTTTCGCACTCATTGGCGTGTGGGGTTCCTATTACGGCTCTGACAAGTTAGTTCTCACCATGACAGGTGCAAAGCTGATTACGCGCGAAGATGCTCCCGAACTCTTTAATGTTATCGAAGAAGTTGTTATTGCTAGTGGTTTACCAATGCCTAAGGTGGCAATCGTTGAAGATAGTGCGCCAAACGCCTTTGCTACAGGTCGCAACCCTGAACATGCGTTGATTGCATTTACTACCCGCATTCTCGAGGTCATGGATCGCGACGAATTACAGGGCGTCATTGCGCACGAGATGTCACATGTTGCTAACCGCGACACATTGGTTTCAGCAGTTGCAGCAACAACAGCTGGTGCCATTGCAATCCTGAGCGATTTCCTCACTCGCATGATGTGGTTTGGTGGCGGCCGAGATCGTGACCGTGGTGGCAATTCAAATCCACTGATGCTCGTCTTCTCACTTGTAATTTTGATTCTTGCACCACTTGCTGCGATGTTATTAAAATCTGCAATCTCACGTAAGCGTGAAGCGCTCGCTGATGCAACCGCAGTTTCATTTACACGTAACCCAGCAGGTCTGCGCAAAGCACTTGAAGTATTGGCAGCCGATTCAACTGTGGTTCGCCAGAAATCAAATGCGGTTGCGCATATCTGGATTGAATCACCACTGGATGGACAGACTGTCTCCAAGTTATTTAGTACCCATCCACCGATTCAAGAACGTATCGCCACTTTAAAGGCGATGGAATCTCTAG
>JBJONB010000035.1:0-8260 GCA_046052045.1 Actinomycetota bacterium
GGTGCGGGTCAAGCAGGTATCGACACCTTGCGCGCACAAATCGATGCTGTTGCCGGAAAAGTTGTCGGCGATGTTGCCGGAGATCTCCGCAGCGTTGTTAAAGACAACGGTCCTTTCCCAGCCCCACTTGCCATGAACGTTGTCCCATGGGCAGGTTCACTTAAAGAAGATGGATATTCATCAGAAGAGCTCAAGGTCCGCAACGAATCACGCAAGATTCTTGGACTTCCTAACCTTAAAGTTTCTGCAACTTGTGTTCGTGTTCCAGTGATTACAACTCACTCACTTACAGTGCATGCAACATTTGCGAAGGAACCATCACGTAAAGCTGCACAAGATATCTTGCAGAATGCAGCTGGCGTGAAGTTGGTTGATGACCCTGAAAATCACAAGTTCCCAACACCTGCTGATGTAGTCGGTACTGACCCAACATGGGTCGGACGAGTACGTAAGAGCATCGATGACCCAATGTCACTCGATCTCTTTGTATGTGGAGATAACTTGCGCAAGGGTGCAGCGTTAAATACTGCGCAAATCGCTGAGCTTCTCGCTGTCGAATTCACGCAAATTTAAAGAAAAACTAGAACCGCAACTAGACTGCACCCATGACAATCGTTGTCGCGGGTGGAACTGGTCTTGCCGGCTCTGCAATTGTGCGGGCCTATGAGGCAACCGGAGCAGAAGTTATCGCGCTCAACCGCAAGCTTGTAGATCTTCTTGATCGCGATGCCACGACGGCATTTCTGAAGAAGACCAAGCCTTCTCTTGTTGTTGATGCTGCTGCCAAGGTCGGTGGAATCGGCGCCAATAACGCGTTTCCAGTCGAGTTCCTTTCAGACAATGTGCGCATTCAGAGCAACCTCATGGAAGCAGCTCATGCTGCGGATGTTGAGAAGTTCATCTTCTTGGGCTCAAGCTGCATCTATCCACGCGATTGCGCTCAGCCAATTAAAGAAGAGTATTTACTGACCGGTCCTCTTGAAGAGACTAATTCTGCATATGCAATTGCAAAGATTGCTGGCATTGAACTCATTAAATCTTTCCGCAAAGAATATGGCCGCACCTGGATTTCATTAATGCCCACAAATCTCTATGGCCCTAATGACAACTTTGAACTTCAGGGTTCGCACGTACTTCCGGCATTCATTCGCCGCTTCGTTGAAGCTACTGAAAAGAATGTAGCGACCGAAACTTTGTGGGGGACAGGATCACCAAAGCGCGAATTCCTCCATGTCGATGATTTAGCGGCAGCGGTTGTACATCTCGGAAATTCATATAACTCATCCGATCACATCAATATCGGAACTGGTGAAGATCTTACGATTAAGGAATTAGCTGAGATGGTCGCTGAATTAGCTGGATTTAGCGGTGAAATCGCGTGGGATTCCTCGAAACCTGATGGAACTCCACGTAAGGTTCTTGATGTTTCGAAGGCCAAATCACTAGGTTGGGCTCCGAAGATATCTCTACGCGATGGAATTGCATCAACTATCGCTTGGTATAAAGATGCATCTGCAAAGGGAGTAGCGAGACGATGAGTAGAAAAGTTGCACTAATTACTGGTGTTACAGGTCAAGATGGTTCATACCTTGCAGAGTTCTTGCTTGCTAAGGATTATGAAGTACACGGCCTGATTCGTCGTTCCTCAACATTTAACACTTCACGTATTGATCACATCTATCAAGATCCACACGATAAGAACCCAAAGCTCTTCTTGCACTATGGCGACCTTATTGACGGTGTTGGACTTACCAACCTCATCCGTGAAATCAAGCCAACTGAGGTCTATAACCTCGGCGCACAGTCACACGTTCAAGTTTCTTTCACAATGCCTCAGTACACAGGTCAAGTCGATGCTGTTGGTGCGGTTGGCTTGCTTGAAGCAATTCGTTCAGCAGATCTCGATATTCGTTTCTATCAGGCTTCAACGTCTGAACTCTTTGGCTCAACACCACCACCCCAGAATGAAACTTCAGTTTTCCGCCCACAGTCACCATATGCAGCTGCAAAGTTGATGGCGTACTGGTGCACCGTTAACTACCGCGACGGTTATGGCCTTCATGCAACAAACGGCATTCTCTTCAATCACGAATCTCCACGTCGCGGTGAAACATTCGTAACTCGCAAAATTACTCGCGCAGTTGCTGCAATCAAGGCCGGCAAGCAGGACAAGCTATTCCTTGGAAACCTCGATGCAGTTCGCGACTGGGGCTATGCAAAAGAGTATGTCGAATCAATGTGGCTGATGCTTCAGCAAGATAAGCCATCTGATTACGTTGTTGCGACCGGTGTTGGCGCCACTGTAAAAGACTTTGCAGAAGCAGCGTTTTCACGCGCAGGACTTAACTGGCAAGACCACGTTGAGACAGATAAGAAGTACATCCGTCCAACAGAAGTTGATGCACTTATCGGAGATCCATCAAAGGCTGAAAAGGCTTTGAATTGGAAGGCGAAGACTCATTGGAAAGAGCTTGCAGAACTTATGGTTGATGCCGATATTGAGGCGTTGAAGAAGTAAGTTAAAAAGCTGCAGTAAGGGTCACCAGCGAAACTTCTGGTGGACTTGCAACTCTGATTCGTGAGAACGGTCCTGTTCCCATTCCGGCTGAGACATTTAAAAGTGGTTCACCTTTCACAACGGTTAATCCGCGTGCACGCCAATTGGGTAGGTCGCAGTTAGTTGTGAGCGCCTTTGATCCACCCGGCCATGGAAGCCGAACTTGTCCACCATGTGTGTGTCCAGCAAAGATTGCATCGAGATTGTCGTTCTTCATACCTTCAATAATTCTTAAGTACGGCGCATGAGTTACACCAATTGCAACGTGGCACTTTCCAGCTTCGCCTGCAACGAGTGAGTAATCATCGAATTCAAGGTGTGCATCATCTGTGCCGCGAGCTTCAATGACGGTCTTGTTGATGGTGATTGTCGTACGAGACGTATTGAGGTTTTTCCAACCTCGCGCTTGAAGTCCTGCATCGAGTTCTTGCCATGGAAGTTCTGGTCCATGCACGCGCTTGCCGTGATTTGGGAGCAGGTACTTTAGAGGATTTTTAGGAACTGGTTCGTAGTAATCGTTTGAACCAAAGACAAAGAGACCCGGGATATCAAGTAATTCATCGAGCGCATCGAGAGCCACAGGCACTGCGTTCTTATGTGCCAAGAAATCGCCCGTGCTAATTACAAGATCAGGCTTGAGAGAAATAAATGACTTGATATCTGCAATCTCTTTCTTGCGTGCAGGTGTCAGGTGCAGGTCAGAGAAGTGCAGGACGCGAATATCTTCGTGGCCTGGCGGCAAGATAGGCATCTCGGCCTCGCGGAGTACGTAACTCATAGTCATGAGAAGATTAGCCCATGGGACTCAAAGAGACATTGAAGACTGACCTCACAGAGGCAATTCGCAGCAGCGACAAGGTTGTGTCAGGAACTATTCGTATGGTTCTGACTGCAATCACAAATGAAGAAGTTTCTGGCAAAGAGGCACGTGTACTCACTGATGACGAGATCATCACCGTACTCTCACGTGAAGCGAAGAAGCGCCGCGAAGCAGCAGAAGAATTTGCGAAGGCTGGCCGCGCCGAAAAGGCCGAAGAGGAAAAAGCCGAAGGCGAAGTCATTGCTAAGTACTTGCCTGCACAACTATCAGAAGATGACATTAAGGCGCTGATTGCTGCAGCTGTTGCATCAACGGGTGCTGCAGGACCTGCCGATATGGGCAAGGTCATGGGCGCTATCAAGCCACAGATTGCAGGAAAAGCTGATGGATCACTCGTTTCATCACTCGTTAAAGCAGCTCTAGCCGGAGGAAATTAATATGAAGTTTGAATATGCAACAGTTCCACTACTTTCACATGCAACAAAGCAGATTCTTGATACATGGGGTTCAGATGGATGGGAACTCGTTACCGTTATTCCAGCACCAGGTGGCGAACAACTCGTTGCTTACATGAAGCGTGAGGTTAAGTAATGACTGATGTTCGCGCAAAGCTCGCTGAAAAAGGCCTTGTACTTCCAGTTTCATCAAAGCCACTAGCTGCATATGTTCCTGCAGTTCGTACCGGCAATATCGTCTTTACCGCTGGCCAACTTCCTATGGTTGATGGCGCAATTGCAAAGACTGGAAAAGTTGGCGCAGATGTAACAGTTGAAGAAGCTTACGAACTCGCAAAAATCTGTGCACTTAATGCACTCTCTGCTGTAGAACTCGTTGCTCCAGTTGATTCAATCGTCAAAGTTGTCCGCATTGTCTGTTACGTAAACGGTGCACCAGGATTTATTTCTCAGCCAGCGGTTGCAAATGGAGCATCAGAGCTCTTTATGCATATTTGGGGAGATGCTGGAGTTGCTGCACGAAGCGCACTTGGTGTTGCTGAACTTCCGCTTAACTCACCTGTTGAGGTAGAACTGACAGTCGAAGTTAAATAACTTCGGTCATTTACCGCGCTTTTCGAGGCGCTCAATATCTGTAATCAATACAGCGCGACCATCGAGCTTGAGCCATCCGCGACCAGCAAAATCGGCGAGAGCCTTATTTACGGTTTCGCGAGATGCGCCGACAAGCTGAGCAAGCTCTTCTTGCGTAAGGTCATGGTGAACAAAGAGACCGTCATCGGTCTTCTTACCAAAGCGTGTTCCAAGATCCATAAGTGCCTTAGCAACACGGCCAGGAACATCTGAGAAGACGAGATCGCCTACAGCTTCATTTGTGCGACGTAGGCGCTGAGCAAGACGTGCAAGAAGGTGGAGTGAAACTTCTGGATTTCCTTTAAGCCAAGGAATTAACTTTTCGTGGCTAAGCGAAAGAAGCTTTGCATCGGTAACTGCTGTGGCGGTTGAAGTACGTGGGCCTGGATCAAAGAGTGAAAGTTCGCCGAACATTTCGCCCGGTCCAAGAATTGAGAGAAGGTTTTCGCGTCCATCGCCGCTTGAAGTTCCAAGCTTGAGCTTTCCTTCGAGGATGACGTAGACATGTTCGCCTTCGTCGCCTTCTTTGAAGAGGATTCCACCCTTGCTGATCTTTACCGAATCCATTGAGGTGCGAAGCGACGCCGCTTGAGCATCGTCAAGGGCGGTAAAGAGTGGGGCGCGTCTTACGACTTCATCTTCTTGAGGCACGTGGGTAGTTTACTCGCATGGCCGTCGATAGCGAAACTCGAAGAGAAGCAAGGGCTATCTATCGCATTTTGACCAAGACCTACCCTGATATCCGCTGCGAACTAGACTTTAAGAATCCTCTCGAACTCATCGTCGCTGTTGTTCTTTCAGCGCAGTGCACAGATAAGAGAGTTAATGCCATTACGCCGCCGCTCTTTAAGAAGTATAAGAAGGCTAGGGATTATGCAAAGGCGCCCCTTGCGGAGATTGAAGATTTTATTTTCTCCGCCGGATTCCACCATGTGAAAGCTCGCCATCTCAAAGGTCTTGGAATTAAATTAGTTGAAGAGTTCGACGGAGAGGTTCCCGCGACACTTGAAGAGCTCATTACATTGCCAGGAGTTGGTCGCAAAACTGCAAATGTAGTTTTAGGTCACGCATTTGATATTCCAGGAATTACAGTTGATACGCACTTCGGACGACTTTCTCGTCGATTTGAATGGACCACATCAATGGATCCAGTCAAAGTCGAACATGAAGTTGGCGAGCTCATTCCGCAAAAAGAGTGGACCAATCTTTCGCAGCGAATGATCTGGCACGGACGTCGCATCTGTCATTCACGTAAACCCGCATGTGGCGCCTGTCCGCTTGCAAAGATCTGTCCTTCTGTAGGAATCGGTGAGATGGATAAAGAGAAGGCAAAGTTGCTTGTGAAGACAGATAAGGATTTCCGATGAAGAAGTTTTTATTGGCAATCCTTGCTGCGGCAACTCTTACGGGTTGTTCGCTCACCGAGCCAATTCCCGTGAAAGGCGAAGTTGTTTCATGCGAATCTATCCGCGCTAAAAGCAGCTCAGATATGCCACTGGAATGTTTGGGTGGGGGCGAAGGTGCTGCAGTCAGTGCGATTCGCGGTCCAGCGATAGTTAATGTGTGGGGAACGTGGTGCAAACCTTGCCGTCAGGAACTCCCACATCTTGCGCACTACTTAGCTCAACACCCGAAGGGTGCGCAGGTAATTGGAATTGCCGTAGAGGAGAAGAGTCCAGAAGTGGTTAAGAAGTTTGTAGAAACACATGGAATTACTTGGCCCATTCTTTATGACGCAGATGGATCTACCCGCGAAACTTTTGGCATGGGCGTGCCTGTGACTTGGTTTATCGATTCATCGGGCAGAGTTACCCATAAGAAGTTCGGTCCATTCAAATCTCTTGAAGAGATTGAAATGGCCACGATTAAGTATTTGGGAGTGAAATGATCTTTGATGTCATTGTTGCGCTGATCTTTGTTGGAGCACTTTTCAACGGATATAAGAACGGGCTTCTGACAACGATTCTTCGCACTGCCTTCTTTATCGCGGGTGGCGTCGCCGCCATGTACTTCGTTGTTAAATACGACCAGAGCGGTTGGCTTATCGTTGCAATCATTGTCGGTGCGTACGCTGCTGCTTGGATTGGAACTCAGATAGCGAAGACCTTGAAGCTCACCTTGATCCGTGGACCACTTCGTCTTATCGATTCCGCTCTCGGAGCAGTTCTTGAAGTAGGTAAGTACGTTCTTCTCTTCTATGTGGTCGGAACAATTCTGCTGTGGGCGCCATGGAGTTCAGGACAGAATGCGGTCGCAGAGAGCGAGTTCTACCTTCAGGTGAATAAGCATGCACCGGGAGTTATTGCAGATATTCGTCGAGAAGTTGAGAAGGCCCTAGCTAATCCACGACTGTGATGGCTAGTCCTCGTCTTTAGAAGATTTCAAACCTTCTGAAATCAACTTCATGACGTTGGGATCTGCCAAAGTGGTTGCATCTCCTACTGTGCGATTTTCAGCGACATCCTTCAGCAAACGGCGCATGATTTTGCCGCTTCGAGTCTTAGGTAGCTCGTTGACAACCATTATCTGGCGCGGCTTTGCGATGGCACCAATCTCTTTAGCCACGTGGCTACGAAGCTCTTTAATCAATACATCGCCATCTGCATGCTCGACTCCACCACGCAAAATCACGAAGGCAACAATTCCTTGCCCGGTAAGTGGATCAGCTGCCCCAACTACTGCAGCTTCAGCAACTGCTTCGTGTGAAACGAGCGCTGATTCAACTTCGGTTGTTGAGATACGGTGGCCTGAAACGTTCATGACATCGTCCACGCGACCCATCAACCAGATTGCGCCATCGTCATCGAGCTTTGCACCATCTCCTGCAAAGTAAATTCCAGGAAAGCGTGACCAGTAAGTCTCTTTATAGCGCTCATCTTCGCCCCACACGCCACGCAACATTGATGGCCACGGTTGATCAAGAATAAGAAAACCACCATGTCCATTAGGAACTGGCACAGCGTTATCGTCGACAACCTTTGCGCTAATTCCTGGAATTGGTTTCATTGCAGAACCTGGCTTCGTTGCAGTCACACCTGGCAAAGGTGAAATCATGATTGCGCCTGTTTCTGTCTGCCACCATGTATCAACGATTGGGCAGTTGCCGCCACCAATAACGTGGCGATACCAGATCCATGCTTCAGGGTTAATTGGTTCACCGACAGAACCAAGAAGACGAAGTGATGAGAGATTAAATTGATTTGGGAATTCATCTCCCCACTTCATCCATGTGCGAATCAAAGTTGGAGCTGTGTACAAAATTGTGACGCCATATTTTTCGATGATTTCGAACATGCGACCTTTATGCGGAGTATCAGGTGTGCCTTCGTAGATAACTTGAGTTGCGCCATTAATAAGCGGCCCATAAACCATGTATGAGTGACCGGTAATCCAGCCAACGTCTGCGGTGCACCAATAGACATCAGTCTTTGGTTTGATATCAAAGACGACCTTATGTGTGTAAGCGACCTGCGTTAAATAACCAGCTGTTGTGTGGAAAATTCCCTTTGGTTTCGCTGTCGTGCCTGATGTGTACAAGATAAAGAGTGGGTGCTCGCTATCGAAGAATTCAGGGGTATGTGTCGAGTGTTGTGGATCTACAACATCGTGCCACCACAAATCGCGACCTTCGACCCAGGCTGTTTCTTGTCCTGTGCGCTTCACAACAAGTACTTGAGTGACATTTGTTTCGCCTTTGAGCGCTTCATCGACTGCAGGTTTGAGCGCAAATCCAGCGCCCTTTCTAAATCCGCCGTCTGCAGTAATTACTAACTTCGCATCAGCATCTTGAATTCG
>JBJONB010000036.1:0-7958 GCA_046052045.1 Actinomycetota bacterium
ATGGGTAACCATCCAATGGGTGAATTGATGGATCCCAACCCTCGCTATCTTGCAGAGAAGTTAGTGGAACAAGATGCGCTCGCTATGGGTGCAACTGCAGAACGTTTACATGATCGCTTTCCGCATTTAACGAAAGAGCGCGCTGATGCATATGCACTCAACTCTCAGATGAAAACAGCGCAAGCCTATGTCGATGGAAAAATTCAAAGAGATTTGATTCCAACAGCTGCGCGCAGCGCAGAACTTGGTTGGACCATTGCAACCGTTGATGAAGCTCCACGTCCTACAACAACGATGGAGGGTCTTGCAGGGTTAAAGACACCTTTCCGTCCAGCAGGTCGCGTCACGGCAGGAAACTCATCAGGGCTCAACGATGGAGCAACCGCGGCCCTCCTTGCCAATGAAGATAAGGCGAAAGAGTTAGGTCTTACTATCAAAGCACGCATGGTCACATTTGCATTTGCTGGCGTTGAACCTGAAGTCATGGGTTATGGGCCAGTTCCATCAACAATCAAGGCCCTTGAAAAAGCGGGCTTGAAGATTGAAGATATCGGCGCATTTGAAGTCAACGAAGCTTTTGCTGTGCAGGTTCTTGCATTTCTTGATCACTTCGGAATTGCAGATGATGATCCTCGCGTAAACCCTTATGGCGGTGCCATCGCAGTGGGGCACCCACTTGCATCATCTGGAGTACGTCTCATGCTCAACTTAGCTCGCACCTTCGAAGAGAAGCCAGATGTTCGTTATGGAATCACCACGATGTGTATCGGCCTCGGTATGGGCGGAACAATCATTTGGGAAAACCCCCATAACAAAGAAGCGCAGATCACAGGAGGTTCAAAGTAATGACTACTGCAATCCAACTTCCAGAAGGCGCTCCTGAAGAAGTCGTCACCAACGCTCTTGTGCGCGATGTTGACCTCTCCCCCTTTGGTTTCAAGGGCATGCTCGCACTCATTACTCTCGATAATGGCCATGACCACAATCGTCCCAATACATTCGGCCCACAGTCATTGATGGCACTTGATGCGGCAATTACAGATGCTGCTTCACGTAAACCGGCAGCTATTGCTATTACCGGAAAGCCATTTATCTTCGCAGCTGGTGCAGATTTATCGGCGCTGGCATTTCTTAACAAGCGCGAACAAGCAGTTGCTATTGGCAAACTAGGCCACGATGTCTTCCGTCGCTTTGATGAAATCGGAATTCCAACATTCGCCTTTATCAACGGTCTTGCACTCGGTGGCGGACTTGAAGTCGGACTTCACTGTAACTACCGCACACTTTCGGCAACAGCATTTACCGCACTCCCTGAAGTATTCCTGGGCCTTGTTCCAGGCTGGGGTGGAGCGACAATCGTTCCTAAACTGATTGGTCCAGAGCGCGCCGTTCAAGTCATCATCGGCAATGCTCTTAATAACAACACCATGATGAAATCTAAGGAAGCTCTCGGTCTTGGAATCGTTGATGCGGTGTATGCACCAGCTGATTTCCTCGAAAAATCTGTGGCATTTGCAGCTTCAATCTTGAGCGGTGCGACAAAGATTGAACGTAAAGATTATTCAGCAGATCCTGCATGGGATTCAGCCCTGGCAGCCGGCCGCGCTGCGGCGCTAAAGAAGTACGGTGGTGCAGAGATTGCATCTCCGATGAAGGCGCTTGAACTTATGGCGCAAGCAAAGACAAATACACGCGGCCAAGGTTTTGATGCAGAAGATGCAACTCTTGCCGATCTGACAATGTCAGATCCACTTCGCGCTTCTCTATATGCATTTAATGTCATTCAGAAGAAGCGAAAGAAAGTTGAAGGTGCACCAAAGCCGGCCCTTGGCCGCAAGGTTGCTCGCGTTGGCGTTGTCGGTGCGGGTCTTATGGCATCTCAATTGGCGCTCCTTCTTCTTCGTAATCTCAAATGCCCTGTCGTGATGACAGATATTGATCAAGAGCGCGCCGATAAAGGTGTGGCATGGGTAAAGAATGAACTCGCAAAGTTGGTTGAGAAAAAGCGCATGAGCGCTGAATCAGCTGCTCGTCTCTCACTTCTCATTAGCGGATCTTCAGACCAGCAAGTATTTGCCGGCTGCGACTTCGTCATTGAAGCAATCTTTGAAGAGCTATCTCTGAAGCAAGAGCTCTTTAAAAAGCTTGAGAAGATTGTCGGACCTGAATGTGTCCTTGCTACCAACACCTCTTCCCTATCGGTAGAGCGCATGAGTGAGGGGCTTGAGCACCCAGAACGCGTTGTTGGATTCCACTTCTTCAACCCAGTTGCTGTGATGCCACTCTTAGAAGTTGCTCGTACATCGAAGACTGATGATGCAACCACTGCAACAGCTGTCAACATTGGTAAAGAGCTCAAGAAAACGATGATCATCTGTAAAGATGCTCCGGGCTTTGTTGTAAACCGACTTCTAACTCGCTTCATGGGTGAAATCACCGATGCAGTTGATGAAGGTACCGACCCAGCAACAGCAGATAATGCAATGCGCAGTATTGGTTTCCCAATGTCGCCATTTGAACTGCTTGGCCTTGTTGGTCCTGGCGTTGCGCTCCATGTCTCTGAAACGCTCAATGCAAACCTTGGTCCCCGCTACCGCATCTCTCCAACGATGCAGGCGATGGTCAAAGAAGGCGTTAAGACTTTCTACATTAAAAACGATGACGGCTCAGTGGGCCCAAACCCAGCAGCTCTTGCTCTCGTTCATAAAGGAACAACTCCTTCAACTGCCGAACAAGTGCGTCTTCGCGCGCTGAAAGCGTTGGCAGAAGAGGCGCGCATGATGCTCGACGAAGGTGTTGTCTCATCTGCTGCAGAGATCGATCTCTGCATGTTGATGGGCGCTGGATGGCCGATGCATCTCGGCGGAATCTTGCCTTACTTAGATCGTGAAGGAATTAGCGAGTCTGTTTGCGGTCAGCGTTTTCATGCGCCGGGAATTGCATCTCTTCTACAGTAGAGCTCCACTCGACGATGTCGCGTGAAATCTTCTGAGCAGTAATTCCTAGATCTTCAAGAATTTCTGCGCGCTTTGAATGCTCGATAAATTCAAGCGGAACACCGATGCTGTGCATTGCAACATTAAGCCCTGCTTCGCGGAAGAGCTCCGAGATAGAACTTGCGATTCCTGCATGGCGAATTCCATCTTCAAGTACGACAACGCTCTTATAGCGCTGTGCCATCGTCACAAGTGATTGCGGAAGCGGCTTTACCCAACGAGGATCGATAACGGTAACGCCAACGCCCTCGCGGTATGCCTGTGATGCTGCTTCAACAGCAATCGCCGCCATTGCGCCCACGCTGACGAGTAGAACATCTGCGCTTTCACCGCGATAAAGAACATCGATGCCATCGCGACGTTCGAAGGCAGGAATATCAGCCTGTACTGCTCCCTTTGGAAAACGAATAAGTGATGGAGCATCTGAAATTTCGAGTGACTCGCGCAATGTTTCGCGAAGGCGTGATGCATCGCGAGGAGCAGCAACATGAAGTGTTGGAACGATTCCGGTGAGCGCTAAATCCCACATACCGTTATGCGATGGACCGTCATCGCCCGTAATTCCGGCGCGGTCAAGAACAAAGGTCACACCTGCCTTGTGGAGGGCGACATCCATCAACATCTGATCGAATGCTCGGTTAAGGAATGTTGAGTAAACGGCAACAACAGGATGCATGCCAGCAAAGGCAAGACCTGCCGCACTTGTAACTGCATGTTGTTCGGCGATACCCACATCGATTGTGCGATCAGGAAATGCCTTTTCAAATTTATCTAGGCCGGTAGGTCCAAGCATTGCTGCAGTAATTGCCACAATATCTTTACGTTCGTGGCCAAGGGCTACAAGTTCATCAGAGAAAACGCTGGTCCAACTTGTAGCTGACTTACTGAGCGGCGTACCGGTCTCAGGGTCAACGATTCCGACAGCATGGAATTTCTCAGCTTCATCAGCAACAGCTGGCTGATGTCCCTTGCCCTTCTCGGTAATAACGTGAAGAAGAACAGGTTCACCGAACTCTTTAGCTTGAGTAAGGGCACGCTCCATGGCAGCAACATCATGTCCATCAATGGGACCGACGTATTTCAAACCAAGATCTTCAAACATTCCTTGTGGGGCAACAATATCTTTTATGCCCTTCTTTACACCGTGAAGAGTTTCATAAATTGGATTGCCAACGACTGGAGTCTTAGCAAGAACTTCTTTGCCCCAGTCAAGGAAGCGTTCGTAGCCACGTGTGACACGTAGCGTTGAAAGGTAGGTAGCAACTCCACCAATAGTTGGTGAGTAAGAACGTTCATTATCGTTCACGACGATGATTAAGTTTCGGTCATTGGCAGCGGCAATATTGTTGAGCGCTTCCCAAGACATTCCGCCTGTCAGCGCTCCATCGCCTACGACAACAACAACGTGGCGATCTGATTGACCGGTGAGTGAGAAACCGCGAGAGATTCCATCGCCCCAAGAAAGCGCGGTCGATGCATGTGAATTTTCAATGACATCGTGAGCGCTCTCGCTGCGGTTTGGATATCCAGCAATTCCACCGCGTTGACGCAACTTATCGAATTGATCTGCACGCCCTGTCAGAATCTTATGAACATAGGACTGGTGGCCTGTATCGAAGAGGACGACATCCTTCGGTGAATCGAAGATGCGGTGGATGGCAATCGTGAGCTCGACAACGCCAAGGTTAGGACCTAAGTGCCCACCGGTCTTAGAGACCTTGGTGATGAGGAATTGGCGAATCTCTTCAGAGAGTTGCTCCAGCTGCTCAGGGCGAAGAGCCTTGAGGTCACTGGGACCTTTGATCGATTCAAGCATGGTTGCAGTCTAGATTAGCCGCGGAGCTGGCGCAGTACGTACTGCATGATTCCACCGTGGCGGTAGTAATCCGCTTCACCTGGTGTATCAATTCGTACCTTGGCTGTGAAGGTCTTTTCCCCTGCAGTCACTGTGACTTCCTTAGGGATTCCTCCGTCATTGAGCGCAGTTACGCCGGTGATTGAGAATGTCTCATCACCCTTAAGGCCAAGTGATTGAGCGTTTGCTCCATTAGTAAATTGCAATGGAAGTACGCCCATACCAATCAAGTTAGAGCGGTGAATGCGTTCGAAGCTCTCTGCAATCACTGCGCGAACACCGAGAAGCGCTGTTCCCTTTGCTGCCCAGTCACGTGAAGATCCTGATCCGTATTCTTTGCCTGCAAGGATGATCAGACCAACGCCTGCTGCTTGGTATGCAACTGATGCATCGTAAATTGTTGTCTGCTCGCCATTGGCAAGGAAGTTCTTGGTGAAGCTTCCTTCAACGCCATCGAGAAGAAGATTCTTAAGGCGGATATTTGCAAATGTTCCGCGGATCATTACTTCATGGTTTCCACGACGCGATCCGTAAGAGTTAAAGTCCTTGCGATCAACGCCATTAGCCTCGAGGTACTTACCTGCAGGTGAATCAGCTTTGATATTTCCTGCTGGAGAAATGTGATCTGTTGTTACTGAATCTCCGAGAATCGCAAGAATGCGGGCTCCGGTGATATCTGTGACTGGCTTTGGCTCTGCTGGCATACCTTCAAAGTAAGGAGGCTTGCGAACATAAGTGGACTTTGGATCCCACTCGAATGTCTTTCCAGTCGGTGTATCAAGTGACTTCCAACGGTGATCGCCATCGAAGACAGTTGCATAATCCTTCTTAAACATTTCAGATGAGATTGAAGAATCGATAACTGATTGAATCTCTTGAGCTGATGGCCAGATATCTTTCAGAAGTACTGGGTTGCCATCTTTATCGTTACCCAAAGAATCATTTTCGAAATCGTGATCCATTGTTCCGGCAAGTGCGTATGCAACAACGAGAGGAGGTGAAGCCAAGTAATTCATCTTCACATCAGGGCTAATTCGGCCTTCGAAGTTACGGTTTCCAGACAAGACTGCTGTAACGGCGAGATCGTTCTCGTTGACGGCCTTGCTGATTTCAATAGGAAGTGGACCTGAGTTTCCGATACACGTTACGCAGCCATAACCGACCAAGTTGAAGCCCAGGGCTTCCATGTACTTGGTGAGGTCGGCGCGATCGTAGTAATCGGTGACAACCTTTGAGCCTGGTGCAAGAGTTGTCTTTACCCATGGCTTAGATGTCAGACCCTTTTCAACAGCCTTCTTTGCAAGAAGAGCTGCACCGATCATCACCGATGGGTTTGAAGTATTGGTACACGATGTAATTGAGGCGATAACAACATCGCCATTCTTGATTGTTGTCGCCTTCGCGCCAACGTTTACTGGGTAAGCCTCTTTACCTGTCTTATCTGAGAAGTAGGTAGGAAGAATCTTCTCGAATGATGACTTTGAAGCTGTCAGCGAGATGCGATCCTGCGGACGCTTTGGTCCAGCAATTGATGACACAACTGTCGAAAGATCGAGTTCGATATTTTCTGAGAAACGTGGAGATACAGAAGGGTCATGCCACATTCCCTGAGCCTTTGCATACTGCTCAACTAGCGCAACCTGATCATCGCTACGACCTGTAAGGCGAAGGTAGCGAAGCGTCTCTTCATCAATTGGGAAGATTGCACATGTCGAACCGTATTCAGGTGACATATTTCCAATAGTCGTGCGGTTCGCCATTGGTACCGAGACAACACCTGGACCGTAGAACTCAACGAACTTGCCTACAACGCCATGCTTACGAAGCATTTCAGTAATTGTCAGAGCCATATCAGTTGCAGTTGTTCCAACTGGTAGTTCGCCAGAAAGTTTGAATCCAACAACGCGTGGAATCAGCATCGATACAGGTTGACCAAGAAGTGCTGCTTCTGCCTCGATGCCACCAACGCCCCAACCAAGGACTCCGAGTCCGTTGACCATCGTGGTGTGTGAGTCTGTGCCAACAACGGTATCTGGGTATGCGCGAAGAACGCCATTGACGGTGCGAGTCATGACAACGCGAGCAAGGTATTCGATATTCACCTGGTGAACGATTCCTGTTCCTGGTGGAACAACTTTAAATTCATCGAAGGCGCCCTGGCCCCAACGCAAGAAGCGATAACGCTCGCGGTTACGTTCGTATTCAATATCTGTGTTCTGCTCGAAAGAATCTTTTGTTCCGAAGACATCTGCAATAACTGAGTGATCAATAACGAGTTCAGCAGGAGCCAGAGGATTTACCTTAGATGGGTCTCCCCCAAGATCAACGATTGCTTCGCGCATGGTTGCAAGATCCACGACGCAAGGAACACCGGTGAAGTCCTGCATGACAACGCGCGCAGGCGTAAATTGAATTTCAGTATCAGGCTCGACAGATGGATCCCATTGGGCAAGTGCCTTGATGTGATCAGCAGTGATGTTGGCGCCATCTTCGGTGCGCAAGAGATTTTCAAGAAGTACTTTGAGAGAGAACGGAAGGTTCGTTGCACCTTCTACTGATGAGATATCAAAGATTTCATAATCTTTGCCGGCAACTGTGAGGTTCTTCTTTGTTCCAAGTGAGTTCTTGCTCATCGCGATTCTTCTTTCGAGGGAGATATCTTGACGTCAAGATACCTTAGTGGGTACGAATTTCGCAACAGATTCGATGTGATGCGTCATGGGAAAGAGATCAAAAGCCCGCATAGCTTCGAGTTGGTAGCCAGCATCGCGTAGATATCCAGTATCTCGGGCCAGCGCTGCAGGATCACAGGCAACGTAGACGATTGCTCGCGGCTTTAACTGCGTGCAATGCGCGATGACTTCTTTGCCGGCACCTTCACGTGGTGGGTCTAAAACAATGACATCTGCAGACGAGAATCGGGTGATCAACCGTGCAACATCGCCTGTGTAGATATGCACATTGCTCTTGCCCTCAAAGTTTCGGGCGGCATCTGCTGTTGCGCTCTTGCTGCCTTCGACAATATCGACCGAACCCGATTCCCCAATATGAACTAAGAAGCTTGCAGCAAAGAGACCGACTCCGCCATAAAGATCAAGAACATGATC
>JBJONB010000037.1:0-7642 GCA_046052045.1 Actinomycetota bacterium
AAAGAACATGCAAACCCAATTATCGTTTCCATGGCTGGTGGTATTGCCGAAATTCCTGAATACATGGGAATTCGTTGCGAATACATTCCCGGCCGTGATCGTATGTGGATGACTCGCGATAAGTGGGATGTCTATCTTCGCGATCGATTACTTGCACTCGTAGACGAAACCGGTGCAAAGGTAATGACATTTGATGGAGTGGTTCCATACCCAGGTGTCATTGCTGCAAAGTTTTCTCATTCAAAATTAGCACTTGTATGGGTGCGTCGTGGTCTCTGGCAGAAGAAACCACAGCGCTTTGTTCTAGGTTTGCAATCAAAGATGATGGATTACATCGTCGAACCTGGTGACTACGCACGTGCCTACGATTTCGGGCCAACAGCAACACGTAAAGATGCGCGGCTGACTTCATCTGTATCGCTCTATCAAAAGCAGACCGCACTTTCACGCGATGAAGCTCGAAAGGTTCTCGGACTTGATTTAGACCGTCCAGCAGTTCTTGTTCAGCTTGGAACAGGCGATAGCGATGTCAATGAAAAGATGACTGCAGCGCTTTCAGGCCTGATTGGTTGGAAAGATCTTCAGGTAATTCTGACCAAGCAACCTCTTGATAAAGATGGAAAATCTCTTGCGCCTGAAGGCCTTGATATTCGAGTAGTTCGCCACTTCCCACTTGCACGAGTGCTTCACGCCTTCGATGCTGGCGTATGTGCAACTGGATATAACGGAGTGCATGAACTTCTGCCTGCACTTGTGCCAACTGTCTTTGTCTCAAATATTCGCGGAACAGATGATCAAGAAGCGCGCGCACAGTGGTGTCATGACATGGGATTTGCGCTGCGTGCTAACCAGGCTGACCTTCGCGATATCACTGCGACAGTTAAGAAATTACAAGAGCCAGAAACCCGTGAACGTTTAAGCAAGAAGTGCGCGGAGCTTCCAGACCCAACGGGTGGCGCAGAAATTGCAAAGATTCTCTATGACTTAGCGATGCAAGAAGAGCCAGTACGTCCTTCATGGCTGCGATACCAACAACTTCAGATGCAGGTAAGCATCAACCGAGGTCTTCGTCATGTGGCTTGGATTGGTCTGCGCCGACTTGCGTTGGCTTATCGATTCTTGCATCCGCACCTAGTTGTTCAAAAAATCAAAGAGGATGCACCTATCTGGGGATCTCAGAACACGGCGAAAGAGCTACATCCACTGATTAAGGGCGATCAACGTTTTGAACATCTCATAACAGGCGCCTCCGATGCATACATTAAGCGACGTAAAGAGATCGCAGATAAAGCCTATGGAACGAAGATTGAAGTGATTAATATTAAGAAGCAGTAATTTCAAAGTGCGCTTTTTTGCGTAAAGGTTTAAAGTCACGGGATGAAAGCAGAGACCTCAGTCCCAGTTCACGAAATCATTGCAACACGTCGAAGCCCTCGTTCATTTGATGAATCGGCTGTTATTAAGAATGAAGATTTAACTGCCATCCTCGAAGCTGCTCGCTGGGCACCATCAGCATTTAATGGCCAGCCTTGGCGCTTCTTCGTTGGCAAGCGCGGTGATGAGGTATTTGGACAGATTCTCACTTCTCTAGGCGATTTCAATAAGAGCTGGGCTAAGAACGCTTCCGCTTTAATTCTGGTCGCAGGTAAGACAACCAAGAACGATGGTTCTATTCATGCTGATTACCAATTTGATTGCGGATTGGCCGTTTCGCAACTCGTTGTAGAAACTCATCACCGCGGCCTTATTGCTCACCAAATGACTGGCTTCGATAAGGCAATTGCGCAGGATGAACTTTCAATGGCTGCCGAGTTAATCCCTGTTGTAGTTATTGCCGTAGGCACTCAAGATGTGCCAGAGAAGTTAAGTGGTCCACTGCTCGAGCGCGAACTCGCACCACGTCAGCGTCTGCCCCTTAACGAGATTGTTGTAAAGGGACTTCCTGCTTAGAAGCGAGAACGAATCTCCCAGAGATCTTTAAATACCGGGTTGAAGAGAGTGCTCGCTAAGTAATCAACTCCGCTTGATCCACCTGTGCCCATCTTGTGGCCAATTGTGCGCTCAACCATCTTTACATGGCGATAGCGCCATTCCTGGATACCTTCATCGATATCAACAAGGCGCTCAGAGACCATTGCACTCTCTGGATCACTTTGGTGAACTTTAAGCAGGAGATCTTGTACTGCTGAATTTGAAACATAAGCGATTGATTTATCTCGGCTAATTACTTCAGTTGGCAAAGAATAGCCACGTCTTGTTAGGTAATCCAAGAAAGAGTCCCAAATCGAGTTTCGAGAAGTAATTTCTGCAATCTCAGCCTGCATATCTGGAGGCAAGTGGCCAGCCATGCGACTATCGCGACGGCCAAGAATCGCTTCAACTTTTCTAAACTGTGATGATTGAAAACCACTTGATGACGACAAGTAACCACGGAAAGCATTGAATTGCAGTGGCGTCATCGTCTCGAGAATATCTACCTGTGCGACACAGACTTTCATGATGGTACGGATGCGACCAAGAATTGAAAGTGCGTAATGTGTATTGCCTTCTTCAAGTGCGCGCTGAGCTTGCTGGAATTCATGAATCAGTTGCTTAAACCAGAGTTCGTAGGTCTGGTGGATGATGATGAAGAGCATCTCATCATGCTCTGGACCATCTGAAAGTGGCTTCTGTAACTTCAGTAAGTCATCGACTGCTAGATAAGAAGTGTAGGTAAGGGCTGAATCGTAGTTTTCGCTCATGTGACTCGTGAATCCGATCCTTCAATCTTCTCGTATTGACGTGTTTCAGTTAGATCGCGTATGCGCTGGAAACCATCCCAGACTTCAACGTAAGACGTTGGAAGTGGAGCGATAGCTAAGCGGATTGCATTGGGAGTGCGGTAATCAGGAATAACGTTTGCAAATTTACGAAGTGCTACACAGATCTTTGCTGCATCTGGATGCCCGATGGAGATGTGGCCGCCACGTTCTTTTGGATTACGCGATGTAAGAAGCGTGTATCCAAGAGGAGCAAGCCATTCGTCGAAGAGATCGATCATCATCTGAGTACCAATTGCCGCCTTTGAAGCAATGACATCAATACCCGCTTCTTCAATCATTTCGAAGGCTATTTGCACCCCACGAATACCAATAATGGATGGGCTAGCAATCTGGAATCCGCGGATACCTTCGGCCTTTTCGAAGTGAGGACCCATTCCAAATTGATCTTCATTTCCAAACCAACCTTGGATAGGAACCTGAAGTTCTTTCTGCACACGCTTATTTACATATAGCCAGGCAGGTGATCCAGGACCAGAATTTCCATACTTATATGTACAACCAACTGCAAGATCGACTCCGCATTCATCGAAGTTCATCTCGATTGCACCGGTAGCGTGGCTGGCATCCCAGACAACGTAAGCGCCATAAGAACGAGCCAAATCGGTGACTGATTGAATATCCGTTCGTGCACCTGAGCGATATTGAATGACTTCAAAAGTTACAAGAGCAACATCTTCAGACATGTACTTCTCAAGTAGTTCTGCAGTAATGCGCTCATTCTCTGCAACCGCTGGATCTTCATTATCGATAATGACGAGATTGAGTCCAAGTTGCTTTGCAATTCCATCGAGGATGTATCGATCTGTCGGGAAATTAGCTGCATCAGTAATGATTGTCTTGCGGCCAGGGCGTGCATTAATTGCTGCAAGGCAGAGCTGATAGAAGTTCACTGAAGTTGTATCGCAGACGAGTACCTGACCAGCTGCTGCGCCAAGTGAAGCGCGACCCAAGAGATCTCCGGCTACCTGCGCCTCATCAATCCAGTGGCTCCAACCCGTGACGACTTCGTTGCCCCATTCGTGGGATACAAAGTCGCTGACCGCCTTAACGGTTGCATGGGGGAGGCGACCGAGTGAATTTCCATCGAGATAACAGAGATTTGGGTCAGTAATAACAAATTTGCTCCGATACGAAGCAAGTGGATCGTTCTTATCGAGCTCTAACGCATATGCGCGGTCAGTGACCTTCATAGTTCAAAGGTACGCTCTCCTACCGTGGCGCGCAATGTTGTGAATATCGAAGAGGTCTCTAAAGCCTTTGATATTCGCCCACTTCTAGAGCGGGTATCCCTCGGAGTATCTGAAGGCGATCGCATCGGAATCGTTGGACGTAATGGCGCCGGTAAATCCACTCTGATGAAAATCATTGCTGGCGTTGAAGATCCTGATGAAGGCCGCGTCACAAAATCAAATTCAGCGCGCATTGGAATCCTTTCGCAGATTGATAGCGCTGCTCCACAATCAACTGTGGGCGACGTAGTTCTTGGTAATCGCGAAAAACATGATTGGGCAAGTGATCCGCGAATTCGTGAAATCTTTACTGGGCTTTTCGGAAGTTTCGATGATCACATCTTCGAACGAACATTCGCATCCCTTTCAGGTGGAGAAAAGCGTCGCGTTGGTTTAGCAAAGTTACTTATTGATGATTTGGATTTAATCCTTCTTGATGAGCCAACTAACCACCTTGATGTGGAAGGCGTGGCATGGTTAGCCGCACACCTGAAGAACCGAAGAGATTTAGCTGTTTTAGTAGTTACTCACGATCGTTGGTTCCTCGATGAAGTCACCGATCGCACGTGGGAAGTCGTACTTGGAAAAGTAGAAGAGTACGACGGCGGATACTCAGCTTTTGTATTGGCTAAGGCAGAACGCGCACGTCAGGCAAATGCCATGGATGCACGCCGCAACAACTTGATCCGCAAAGAACTTGCTTGGCTTCGTCGCGGAGCTCCTGCGCGAACAACAAAACCGAAGTTTCGCGTAGATGCAGCTAATGAATTAATCTCGGCAGAACCAGCGCCACGTGACTCAACTGAGTTATTGAAATTCGCTCTCAATCGCCTTGGCAATACTGTCTTTGAACTTCATCACGCGCTGATTAAAGCTGGCGATAAAGAGTTGATTGATAATCTAACGTGGAACATCGGACCAGGTGATCGCATCGGAATCGTTGGTATCAATGGTGCAGGAAAGACAACGCTTATGCGCACTTTGGCCGGCCAACTACAACCCGCTGCAGGAAAGTTAGTTACTGGAATTACAGTGAAAATAGCCTTCCTTACGCAACATCTGGATGAATTAGATCCAACATGGCGCTTACTTGAAGCAGTTGAGAAAGTGGCAACGCATGTCGAAATCGGAAAAGGTAAGACACTTTCAGCATCTCAACTGTGTGAACGTCTTGGTTTTGATCGCGATGCACAGTGGACTCCTGTCGGAAACCTTTCAGGGGGCGAGCGTCGACGCTTGCAATTAACGCGCTTACTGATGGATTCACCTAACGTTCTATTGCTTGATGAACCAACAAACGATTTCGATATTGAAACGCTTACCGAACTTGAAGATTTGCTCGATAGCTATGGTGGAGTCTTGATCGTCATTTCCCACGATAGATATTTCCTCGAACGAGTCTGTGATCGTTTCTGGGGATTGCTCGGCGATAAGGCACTCCGTGATTTACCTCGAGGAGTTGATCAATACCTCGAACAGCGAGCTGCTTCGATTGCCGCTTCTGCTTCAAGCGGAAGCAAATCGTCGTCGACTTCAAGTGCGGCCGAACAACGTCAGTTGAAGAAGGACCTCACTCGCGTAGAGCGCCAAGTTGCTAAGGGCAAGGAACGCCTTGCAGAACTCTTGAAAGAGCAAGAAGCCGAAAGCTTCAATCCGGAAAGGTTGATTGAGATTGCCGCAGAGGTTGAGAAGGTACAGACCGAGCTAACAATGCGAGAAGAAGAGTGGCTAGAGATAACTCTGGCCCTCGAAAGTTAATAGGATTTGCAGATGTCGAAGAAGACGCAGCGTTTAGATCTCTTGGCAGCGCTCACAGCTGTCATGATCTCCTTTCAAGCTCGTGCAAATGGTGAACTTTCACATCGTCTGGGAAATGGCATTGAAGCTGCGCTGGTCTCTTTTGGTTCAGGACTCATCATCATCGCGGTTGTCGCACTCTTTAGCGCTTCCATTAAAGAAGGACTCCGTAACATCCGTTCTTCTGTTGAACGTAAAGAGCTTCCTGCATGGACGCTATTTGCGGGCATGCTGGGTGGCAGCTTCGTAGCTGTTCAAACCCATATCGTGCCGCTTATAGGCGTAGCTATTTACTCTGTGGCATCCATTGCAGGTCAGACTGCTGCATCTTTAGTCGTAGATCGCATCGGCCTTACAGGCGGCGGCAAGAAGCACATCACTCCTCGACGTATCGCCGCCGCTGCCTTCACAGTCTTTGCCGTCTTTGTATCTGTCTTTGATCGACTTGATGCACACGATGTTTCAATCTTTGCAGTGTTGCTTGGATGCTTAGCTGGAGCGCTTGTTGGCGTCCAACGTTCACTCAACGGCAAGATTAATGAACACTCTCACCAGAGCTATGCCACTTCATTCCTGAACTTCACAATGGGAACAACCTTCTTAGTAATTTTCCTATCGGCAGCTCTTATCTTTGGTTCAAGCAAAGTCGTCCCACTACCTGCAGGACCATGGTGGATGTATACCGGTGGAGTTCTCGGTGTTATCTATATTGCAATGTCATCAATGATTGTTCAACACCTAGGAGTCTTAACATTTACGCTCTTTAGCGTGGGCGGTCAGTTGGTTGGATCTCTACTGATTGACATTTTTTCTCCAACAGATGGAGTTCAAATTTCAATCTATCTTGTAGTTGGAATTGCTATGACTTACTTGGGCGTTATCGTTGGCGGCGTGAATAATTCACAATCGCGGAAACGATTGACGCAGTAATAAAGAAGGCAGCAATTGCATAAGAGAATGTCTTTACCAAAGGAATTGAAGCTGCGTAGTAACCAGCCAGAGTAATTCCAGCGCCCCACAGGATTGCGCCGAGGGCATTTGCAGATAAGAACTTGTAGTAATTCATCTTAGAAGCACCTGCGATAGGCGGAACAAAGGTGCGAATCCAAGGGAAGAAGCGTGCGGCAACAACTGCCCACCAACCGGTCTGCTCGTAGAAGCGTTCAGAGTTTGCAATCATTTTTTGTACGTACGGCGATTTTCGTTTATCCAAATATGGTCGTCCGATTACACGGCCCAGCACAAAGCCAATCTGGTCACCAAAGAACGCTGCAGCGAGAATGACTATAACCAGAATGACGATATTGATATCGCCCTTTGTGGCAGCCACTAAACCAGCGCTAAATAGCACTGAATCACCAGGAAGGAAGAAGCCGAAGAGGAGGCCGGTTTCGACAAAGACGATCGCGCCGATGATTACATAGAAGATAAATGGAGCAAGAGCCGTGAACTGCTCATCAAATGAAGCAGCGAGTTCAAGCGGAGAGAAATTCATTACACCGACTTTTTCACTGCAGCCGCGACTTGTGTGACCACATTGGGATCAAAGACGCTTGGAACAATAAAAGAAGTGTTGAGCTGTGAAGGGCTCACGCAATCTGCAATTGCTTCTGCAGCTGCAACGAGCAACTTATCGGTAATCTTGTGCGCTTGCGCATCAAGAAGTCCACGGAAGATTCCAGGAAAGGCCAAGACGTTATTGATCTGGTTTGGATGATCACTACGGCCTGTTGCAACAACTGCTGCGTATTTGCGTGCAATAGCTGGATCGATTTCAGGATCTGGATTAGCAAG
>JBJONB010000038.1:0-6986 GCA_046052045.1 Actinomycetota bacterium
CAAAAAGCTCTCGCTGATATCAATGAGAAGTACAAGGGTCTTCCATCAATGTGGGAGAAAGACATCTTCGCTGATGGTTTCCAATGGATCGTTGGCGATGATGGAGCCGGAAATACTCTCGCTTTCGTCCGCTGGTCAGATAAAGGAATTCCTGTTGTCTGCGTAACTAACTTCTCACCTGTTCCTCACGAGCAGTACTCACTTCGCCTTCCAGTTTCAGGTGTATGGCGTGAAGTAATTAATACCGATGACCTTAAATATGGCGGCAGCGGAATTTCCAATAACTCATTCGCTGTCGATGTTGATACCAACTTATATGCAACGGTACGAATTCCGCCTCTTGCAACTGTCTGGTTTGAGCGAGTTTAAACTTTAGACTTCGAATCTTCTTTAAGTGAATCTGAAAAGAAGACAGTTGCTAACATCATCACTGTTGGAATCATCATCGCAAGCGCAATTGAACCTGTGAACTGAATCGTCCAGGCAACAATCCACTTAATTCCAAAGAGAAGAACGTTATTGACGACGCCAAATTGGCCAACAACCACAGCGCTAGGAAGTGAGGAGCGGCGGTTTGCTGCGGCAAAGAAGGAAGGTCCTAAGAAGGAAGATCCCAAACCAGCGAAGAAGAAGGCCAGAACGAAAAGGCCATAAGACCACCACTTGAGCGTTGCAGGTAAGTGCGTTGCTGTAATGATGCAGATTCCGAATCCAGCGCCAGCAAGTAACGCAGCGCGCTTCACCCAGAGATGCAACGGAGCGCGTGGAATGAGTCGGTGAATCAGTAGACGACCGAAGATCATCATCGCTGTAAAGACGATGTATGGGGCAGTGCTGAGACCTGCATCGATATCGAGACGATCTTTGGTGAAGATGGTTCCCCAGTCACCGATTGCAAACTCGAGATAGACAGCACATGCCATTCCAAGGCTGACGGGCCAATCAATTCTAAAGCCGGTAAAAATATCTTTTATTGAATAGTCGTGATCGCTATCGGTATTGGATTCAAGCAGAACGGGACGAAGTCTTAAGACGATTGCAATCATGAGAAATGTCAGCAGTACGCAGAGGAAGTTGATGTGAGCTATGAGACCGACTCTGCCAACCAAGACACCCGAGAGAATCGCTGTGCTTAGAGCGCCTGCGCTCCAGTATCCGGCAGTGCTAGTAATCAGATTGATCTTGCTGCGCTCTAAGAAGTGAAAGCCCTGGCTATTGAGGCAAACATGCACGGCCGTAATTCCGAATCCAAATGCAATATTGAAGATGAGGAATAAGAAACTTGAATTGAGGTGAACGAGTACGCCTAAGCTTGAAAAGAGAATGAGTATGGATGCAATCGTCACTTTAAGAGCGCCATATTTATGGATGATGTGGCCGACGGTGAGCAGACCAAAGAATGCACCGATGGATCCGGTACTCATCAACGAACCGAATGCACCATTTTGTAGACCAAGATTTGCCTTAACTTCAGGAAAGCGTGGAACCCACGCCATGATTCCAAAGCCAAAGAGGAAGAAGACTGAATGAAGAAGTCTCTGCTCTAACTTATGGTGAATATCTTTAGCCATTAAAAGAGGGCATTCGCGAGCTGAGTACGGGCTTTAATCACGCGTGGATCAGCAGGATCAACGAGAGCGAAGAGTTCAAGGAGGCGATCCTTAATGCGCTTCTGCTCATCGCCATCAAAGAGAACTAAAAGACGGAGCAAACGATCAAATGCTGGCTCCAGGTAACCGCTCATTACTTCAACATCTGCGCATTGAATCTGAAGTTCAATATCGTCAGGGTTCTTAACGGCTTCTTCCATTACTTTGGCCGCATCGACGCCATGAGTGCGTGCAAGAAGTTGAACTTGGGCAAGGCCTAACTTTGCATAATTATCATTGGGCTTTCTTGCGAGCAATCGCTTATATGCAGCCTCGGCCGTTGCGTAATCACCTTGATCAAGGGCAGCTAGCGCTTCATCTTCTTCAGGTTCTGTCTGCTCAACTAGTTCATCACCGATTCCCTGTTGGGCTGCAACGGTCAGGATCTTAAGAATGACTTCGCGAAGTTGGGCTTCACTCAGTGGTTGTTCTAAGAATGGAATTGCTTGTCCGCCGATGAAGACAACGCCGTAAGGAATTGTCCGAGCTTGCAGTGCTTGCGCTACTGGCGCCTGTTCATCGATATTGACGTAAGCAAGAACCCACTTTCCTGCATCTTCTGCTTCGAGTTTTCCTAGAGTACGAAGAAGTTCGAGGGATTCAATAGAACGAGGTGTCCAACATAAAATGACAACTGGCTTTGTTTCAGAGAGCGGAAGAATTTCGGTCTGTAAATTCTGTGCCGTAACTTCCAGGCCTGGAGCTGGTGTTGAAGTATCTGCCTTTGGCTTTCCAAGTGAGCTGAGATCAAACGCTTGTGAAAAGTTAGGTGGCAAACTCATGGCATCTTCCTCGCTATTGCATCACGCCATCAACACGTACATCGACTCCAGAGTCGCGACGGTATGGCAAAACTTCTGTTACATATGACTTCGCAGCAAACTCTAGTCCAACATCGTGGCCTGCGCGCTCACTCAAATACCAGCGGTGTTCAAGGGCTTCATGGAAAAATTGAGCAAGTTCAATTCGTCCTTCTAGCTCTGGTGGAATCAAATTAACTGTTGGACGAAATACTTCATCGAGCCAACGCTTCGCAGAATCATGCATAGGTGGCTTAGGAGATTTTTCGCGGCCTCTAAATCGATCGAAAGATGCGAGCAATCGCTTTGCTTGTAGCTCTTCAGTTTCAAGACCCATCAACTCTCGAAGACGGTTCTTGTGGTAGCCGGCAGCAACAAGCTTGGGCTGGAAGACCAACTTGCCAGTGTCTTCGCCTTCTTCCAAAGAGACAGATACTTCTTCAACTGCAAAGCCAAGGTCATGCAACTGGCGCATTGCGCGTTCGACTGCGTGGCGATCTGTTGGGTCAAGTACTTGGCGATCTTTGAGAGCAGACCAAAGTCGGTGGTATCGCTTAATGAGTGCCGTACTTGCACGGATTGGGTCCATACCTGGGTAGAGAACTCCAGATAACTGCAGATCTTCAAGCTCTGCAGCAACGTTGAAATGCGCAATCTCAAGATCGTGTTCGCGTTGGCCTGCAGTCAGAGTCTTTTGGAACTCACCAGTTTCAGCATCTACGAGATATGCCGCATATGCCTCGGCATCGCGACGGAAGAGTGTGTTGGAAAGTGAGCAATCGCCCCACCAAAATCCAAGCAAGTGCAGACGAACAAGTAGAAGCGCCAAAGCATTTGCCATCAAGGTGACATCTTCAGCTGTCACAGTCTTATCGCTAAGAACAACGCGATATGGAAGTGAGTACGGCAAGAAGCGAGTAACAAGTGCGCAAGGAAGTTCTTCGCCATTCTTATCGGTGCGACCTTCAATCACCGCAATCGATTGAACGCTTGGAGAATCAAGGTGCGTGAGCTCGCGAAGGATTTTGTACTCGCGATTAGCAAATTCAGAGACTGTCTCTTTAACCGCATAGACCTCAGAGTCAGGATCATCGGTAGAACGGACCAGGCGCACGATGTGGCGCGAGATACCGCGCTTTTCGGCGAGCATTGGGTCTTCGGGCCACTCTTCAAGAGGCACATTCCACGGTAGGCCTGTGACTGCTGCGATTTCTTCGCCGAGTCCAGTTATCCGTAAGGCCATGGGGTTATTCTCTCGTACCTTTACAATAAAGCATGGCCATTTCAGAGCGCATGAAGAGAAAACCAAAAGAATCACCCGCAACTCCTGATTTTGGTGCCGCTGGCGCACCTATCGACCGCGGACATCCCTTTTATTTCGGTTTTGTGGCAACAGTGGGGGCTCTCACCGCATTTGTCATGATGCGAGCACTTGCCAGCGCTTCTGGCGTATTTGTATTAATCCTCGTCGCACTCTTCTTGGCAACAGGTCTTAACCCTGCAGTCGAAGCGATTCGTCGACGCGGTCTTTCTCGAGCTGGCGCAGTCACCGTCATCTTTGTTGCAGTCATTGCCTTTGTAGGACTTTTTGCAGCTCTTGTAGTTCCACCACTGGTTACGCAAGGAACGCATCTAATTGAAACGGCTCCTGCGCTACTTGAGAACCTCAAGAACAACACAACTATTGCAAACCTCAATGATCAATATGGTGTCATTGATTCTCTTCAGAAGAAGTTAAATAGCGTTACTTCAGATGGAACGCTCTTGATTACTGCATTCGGTGGAGTAATCGGTGTTGGAAAATCTGTTCTCTCCGGAACATTTACAGCGCTCACAATTCTTGTTCTCACTCTTTACTTCATCACATCGCTGCCACAAGCAACCGAGCTTGGTTTGAAGCTTGTCCCTGCAAGCCGCAGACCACGTGTAGCAGCTCTGACCGAAGCGATTATTTCTCGTGTGGGCGCCTTCGTTGGAAGCCAAATCTTGGTCTCATTCTTTGCCGCTCTCTTTATGACAATCTTCGGCGCTCTCCTTGGCCTTCCATCACCGATTGCAATCGGAATCATCATCTTTATCTGCGGGTTAGTTCCTTTGATTGGCCACTTCATTGGTTCAGCAATCTTCACAATCATCGCTCTGACTGAGTCAGTCACGGTCGGCGTTATTGCCTTCGTGGGTTACGTTGTTTACGTCCAAGTTGAAAATTACATTCTTACTCCGAAGATTATGAAGCGCACACTCAATGTTCCAGGCGCTGTCACAATCATTGCCGCGCTCTTGGGAACATCGCTTCTTGGTCTTGTCGGTGGACTCTTGGCAGTACCTGTTGCTGCTTCGATCATCCTGATTCTCGAAGAAGTTGTTTACCCTCGCGCTGAGAAGTCGTAATTAACTAGCCGTTTATTAGATCTCAGTAGGTAGCGGAAGACGATCTGGTGCCACAATCTGCGTAATCTCAGATAGAACGCGATGAACATACGGTTCACCCACCCAAAGGTGCTTTGCACCATCAACTGCAATCAGATTGATCTGCGGAACAACTGCGAATCTCACTCTTGCTTGATCTGGCTTTAGATAATCATCATGTTCGGGAATAAGTGCTGTGATTGGTCTTCCATCTTCTGCCCAAAATTCCAGGTCACCATCGACAATGTCGAGAAGTGTGGGGCTCAAGAGAATGAGTCCTTTGACGCGAGGATCGCGCGCATGGCTAATTGCAATACTGGTGCCGAATGACCAACCGACAACCCAGAGCTGCGTAACTTTCAAGGTATCGAAGCAGTAGCGAATCATCGCTTCTACGTCGTATTTCTCTGCGCGACCATTGTCGTAAGTACCGGTACTTGTTCCAGCTTCACTTGTGGTTCCACGAGTATTGAATCGAACAACGGTAATGCCAGCCATCGCAGGCAAACGGTTGGAAGCCTTCTTATAGATATGGCTATCCATCATTCCGCCACCCGTTGGGTTGGGATGGCAGCAGAGGATTGCAGCAGTTGGATTATCTAGAGGCGCGCTTACTTCGCCGATCAATGTTTGGCCATCTTCGGTGGTCACCGTAAAGGGGGTGCGTAAACCCGGAAGAATTGTGCTGGGGCGGATTGGTTCCGACATAGTGGGGAGTCTAGTCTTTGCTCATGGCTCTCTCAACGACAACATTCGACTCACATAATCCAGTAACAAATGATGTGATTTCTACTCATGAAATATTTAATGAGACGGCCGTCGTTGCTGCCGTTGAACGCGCTCGTAACGCATCCCAAGAATGGCGTGATCTGGGTTTTCGCGGACGCCGCAAAGTCTTACTCAAATGGAGCACAGATTTACTCGACAATATTGATTCACTCTCAGAGCTAGTCTCACTCGAAACCGGAAAGCCAGTCAGTGATGCAAAGCTCGAAGCTTCACTTGCAGCAGGACATATCGCTTGGGCTGCTCGCCATGCAGAATCCGTAATGCGCACTTCTCATCGCTCCCCTGGTCTATTGATGGCAAATATGTCAGCAACTGTTGAAAGATCTCCTGTGGGCGTCGTTGGAGTCATCGGACCTTGGAACTATCCTGTCTTTACTCCCCTTGGCTCTATCGCTTATGCACTTGCGGCTGGCAATACCGTTGTCTTCAAGCCAAGTGAATACACACCTGCAGTCGGTGAATACCTCGCACAATCTTTTATTGATTCATCTCTCTTTGCCGATGTATTTACCTGCATCACTGGCCTTGGTGAAACTGGAAAGTTCCTCTGCGAGAGCGGCATCGACAAGTTAGCTTTTACGGGATCAACGCGAACCGCAAAGATTGTTGCAGCAACATGTGCCGCCCACATGACCCCTGTAGTCCTTGAATGCGGCGGTAAAGATCCTGTCATCGTCGCTCACGATGCCGATATCAAGCGAGCTGCAGATGCCACAGTCTGGTCAGCTTTTTCCAATGCCGGCCAAACATGTATTGGCGCAGAGCGCGTTTATGTCGATGAACGAGTTGCAGATAAGTTCATCGAAAAGGTTCTTGAGATTGCGAAAGATATACGTCCAGGGGCACCAGGAGATGGAAAATATGGGCCAACCACAATGCCTAAGCAGATTCCGATCATTCAATCGCACATCGATGATGCAATCGCTCGTGGTGCCACAGTTTTGATGGGTGGCTCTCGTTCTGTAAAGGCTCCCTTTGTTGAACCAGTGATCTTCTGCGATGTCCCTGAAGATTCGATTGCAATGACTGAAGAAACTTTCGGACCAACAATTGCAATTAACCGTGTCAAAACCATGGCTGAAGCTATCCGTCTTACCAATGCAAGCCGATATGGACTTGGCGCTTCTGTCTGGTCAAAGCGACGCGGCAAGCACATTGCTTCACAGCTTCACACCGGCATGGTTGCCATTAACTCTGTAATCTCATTTGCGGCTGTTGATTCAGTGCCCTTCGGCGGCGTGAAAGATAGCGGCTACGGACGTATTCACGGCCCTGAAGGAATTCTCGAATTCACATATCCCCGCACTGTTGTTCGCGCCAGATTCCAATTGCCGATTGC
>JBJONB010000039.1:0-6678 GCA_046052045.1 Actinomycetota bacterium
TTCGGGCGGCATCTGCTGTTGCGCTCTTGCTGCCTTCGACAATATCGACCGAACCCGATTCCCCAATATGAACTAAGAAGCTTGCAGCAAAGAGACCGACTCCGCCATAAAGATCAAGAACATGATCTCCTTCGCGCAATTGTGCATACTCTAGAACTGCTTCAGTTAAGACGCGAGGGGCATCTTTATGGCTCTGCCAAAATGATTTCTGACTTACTTCAAAGGAAATTTCTCCGACGGTGTAATGAGCAACATCAGGTCCGTCGCTGATTCGAAGTGGAGTTTCATCGCGAGAATTAGCTGTTGCGATTGTTCGCTCGCCCGTGTTTGAGATAGAAATTTCAATACGCTGATCACCTTTAGCGCCACGTTGGGCCAGCTCTGAATAGCGCATTTCGGGCACAAGAATTCTGCAATCATCAACGGGGATAATTTTGTGAGAGCGAGCTTGGTAGAAACCCAGGGCTCCAGCCTTGGTAGTAACGGCCGAGCATCGTGTTCGCCATCCAAGAGGGCCTGCAACTTCTTCGACTTCTACTTCAATATCCATCTTTGCGATACGGGAGAACTGCTCGGTAATGACATCGCTCTTCAAGCTTCGTTGGCGAGGAAGAGAAATATGCTGAAAATCGCATCCCCCGCATCCATTTCTATGTGCAAAGCGACATGGTGCGCTGACGCGATCTTCTGAAGGTGTGGTGACTTCAATAACGTCGGCTCGATTAAATGACGAGCCTGTGCTGGTTATTTCGATTGTGCACTCTTCGCCAGGAATCCCGTGGCGGACGAAGATAACGGCGCCTTCATAGCGAGCGATGAAGTGTCCCCCGTGGGCCACTTTCTCGATTGTTACCTGAATTTTCTGCCCTACTTCGAGCGTTGTTCTCTTGGTAGATGACATGGAGGCAAGCCTAGTCGAGATCTGAGTATGAGAGATTTTTGGCGCGACCAGTAGTAGGTTAGCCCTGTGCATGTTGTCATCATGGGTTGCGGTCGAGTTGGTTCATCTCTTGCTATCGAACTAGAGGCTGCCGGCCACTCCGTTGCAATTATCGATCAAGCAAAAGAAGCGTTCCGCCGATTAGGTCCTGACTTTAAAGGTCGCACAATCGTGGGCGTTGGTTTCGATAGAGATACTCTTCTAGAAGCTGGCATCGAAGGTGCTCAAGCATTTGCCGCAGTAAGTAATGGTGATAACTCAAATATTTTGGCTGCACGTGTGGCGCGCGAAAGTTATGGCGTGACCAATGTTGTTGCCCGCATTTACGATCCAGGTCGCGCAGAAATTTATCAGCGCCTTGGTATCCCAACAGTTGCAACAGTTATCTGGGCGACGGATCAGATTCTGCGTCGTATCGCACCTGAAGGTGCTCGTTCAGAATGGCGCGATGCAACCGGAACCGTTCAACTCCTCGAAGTTCATCCTCATCTCGATTGGTATGGGCGTCCAATCTCAGAGCTCGAATCTGCGACACAAGCACGCGTTGCATTCCTTACTCGTCTCGGTGAAGGCCTCATCCCGGAACCACAAACTGTTCTTCAAGATGGTGACCTTGTCCATATGACTATTCGCGACGATGGAATGGCCGCTGCAGAAGCAGCCCTCACGCAAGGACCAGGTGAATAGTCCATGAGAATCGCTATCGCAGGTGCAGGAAATGTTGGTCGCGCTATCGCGCGCGAACTCCTTGATAACGGACACCAAGTTCTACTTATTGACCGTGACCCTAAGGCTCTCAAGATTGATTCTGTCCCAGACGCTGAATGGCTTATGGCCGATGCATGCGAAATTGCATCTCTAGATAATGCTCAGCTCAATAAATGCCAGGTTCTCGTTGCTGCAACTGGCGATGACAAGGTAAACCTTGTTGCATCTCTTCTTGGAAAGACTGAATACGGCGTTCCTAGAGTTGTTGCACGTATCAATCACCCAAAGAATGAATGGCTCTTTGATCAATCATGGGGCGTAGACGTTGCTGTATCTACACCACGCATCATTGCCGCCCTTGTTGAAGAAGCTGTTAGCGTCGGAGATGTTGTACGACTCTTCTCATTCCGTCGCGGTCAAGCAAACCTTGTCGAACTCACATTGCCTGACTCATCTACATGTATCGGAAAGACCGTTGAAGAAGTCACTCTTCCTGATGATGCTTCGCTTGCAGCAATTGTTCGTGATGGCCGCGTTATTGCACCAGCACCTAGTGATGTCTTTATTGCAGGAGATGAATTGCTATTCGTGGCCTCTGCAACTGCAGAAGATTTGATTAAGGGCTGCTTTATCGCTCAGTAGTTCGTTGTGGCGCGTTCTTTAAAATCAGCCACGATCCATATGCGGTTGCAATAAATAGCGGATAGCCCATCGCTAGATTCACCGTTCCAAGAAGATTTACATTGCCACTCTTGTATATCGGGTACTGCACAGCAATACGAGTGAAGAACATCGCAACCCAGAGCCAGCTCGCCAAGGTATATGCGCGCTTACGTTCAGGGTGGTTTCTCCATGTGAGATTTTCGCCAAGAATCGGCCCCAACATCACGCCAAGAATCGGCCAACCAGCAAGGTTCGCGACCAGATAAACGGTTCCATAGCCAAGGTTGGTGAGTAACTTTGGAATATAAAGGTCGCTGGCATTTCCTGTTCGGTTTGCAAACCAGGCACAGATAAGAACACCGATAAATCCACTGAGTGCATGTTGGATTGTGTCCTTCATAGCCAACCGAATAATTGTAAGAAGTGCTGAAACTGCGATTGAAGCGATAAGTGCTGTCTGGAGCTCCTTTGAGATGTTGAAGACAACTAAGAAAATGACTGACGGAATTCCAGAATCAATCAGACCTTTCTTGCCACCAAATGCTGCAAGCACTTTCTCGCGATCTTCGTGTTGACTCATTGGCGACCCGTCGATCCAAAACCGCCTGTGCCACGGCCTGAACCTGGCAATTCATCTACCTCTATAAAGTGTGCGCGCTCTACTTTTTGGAAGACCAACTGCGCAATTCTGTCACCGCGTTTAAATGTGACGCTCTCCTTTGGGTCGTGATTAATCATGATGCACTGCAGTTCTCCGCGATATCCCGCATCAACGGTGCCGGGCGCATTGACCATAGTGACGCCATGCTTAATTGCTAAACCAGAACGCGGATGTACCAACGCAACATATCCATCAGGAAGTGCGATTGAAATGCCAGTGGGAACGAGTGCGCGCTCCCCCGGAGCCAAAGTGATGTCAATGCGAGAGACGATATCTGCTCCAGCATCGCCACCTTTCGAATACTGAGGCAATGGAAGACCAGGATCAAGTCTCTTGATCAATACTTGGAATTCACTCATGGGTTTATATCAAACTCTGGATCTACGAAGTTAAGAAGTTCTGGGTTCTTGCGCAGAGCTTCCAGATATTCTGCAGGCGCATTCTCAAGGAAGTGTTTCATCGGAACAATGACGAAAAGAGCTGCGGCGCGCACTGCCACTTCTCCATCAGGGCCTCCGAGTCGCCCTTCAGCTTCGGAGTACACCTTGCGATTTACCTGGCCCGTAATTCGGGCGGTGATATGAAGTTTTGTTCCAATAGGAACAGGCTTGAGAAAATCAGTTTCTAAGCGCGCAGTAACAGCAGGAGCGCGAAGCAGCCACATAAGTTTTCCAAGAGCTTCATCAAAAGCTAAAGAAAGAAGTCCTCCATGAGCCAAACCAGGTGCCCCCTGGTGATTTTCAGTGACAACGAAATCTGCTGTGATATCTGCGCCTTCTCCGACATGAGCTACAAGATGTAAGCCAGTTGGGTGGAGTTCACCGCATCCGAAGCAGTGCTTAAAGTGAGATGGAATCTGGGTTCCAGTTGCCGGCGACTTTGGATGTCGAGCAGGAATCTCTGCTCCCTCGGGAGGCGTAGTGCTTGCAACGCGACTCATGTATGTAGATTACTTGATGAATAGAGAGATAACCTAGACCTCGTGGCGAAAAGTGAAGTGATATTCAAGGAAGTAATTCGGCCGCCATTGTGGCTCTTAGCCTTCATCTACTTCATGTTTCTCTCACTTGTTGTCGCCATTTGGGCAGCTCTTGATAATCGATCTGCACTCATTGCTTGGATCTTGGCGACTGTCGCACTCATTGCCATCGCTCTTGCAGCGCGATCTGAGATTGTGGTTACTGAGAAGGAACTGCTTATCGGCCGAGCTCATATCGAGTTGAAATATCTTTCAAAAGTTGAGCAAGTCGAACCTGCGCAGATGAGACTACTTCGAACCCGAGATGCAGATCCTGCTTCTTATTTGGCGATTACTTTCTGGATTTCAACCGGTGTGAAGATCACGTTACAAGATGAGCGTGATCCCACTCCTTATTGGTTGGTAAGTTGTAAAAAATCGAAAGAGCTTACGAGCACTCTTTACAGACTGCTTTAGCGCCTTCACCCTTAGCAAGCTGTGTGATGTGGTGAATTAAGAAACACCGTGAACAAGTAAATTCATCAACTTGAACTGGAACTACTCGAACAGCTAGTTGCTCACCCGATAGATCAGCGCCTGGAAGTTCAAGATTCTCTGCAGCTTCTGCCTCATCAACATCTATCTGTCCTGATTGCGCATCAACGCGCTTGGCTTTGAGTTCTTCTAACGATTCCTCGTGAAGCTCCTCGTCGGTCTTTCTAGGTGTGTCGTAATCTGTTGCCACTGCTCTCACCTCGCTTCCGTACATTTCTTATGAGCGGGTCTAATTACCCGGCATGCGCGAATAGTGGCGCATTCTTTGCTCTATAGACGATACAACACTCGGCGTGTCGCCTTTATTCCTGCTTTGCCGTGGCTATTTCAATCGCTTTGGCTAATCCACCATCTACATATGCATGGATTGCGGTGCCTTCTGCGAGGTGTTCTTCACTCAAGATTTCACCCTGTTCATGGATTGCACTTACGAGGTCTCCGCGGTGATACGGAATGACCGTTGTGATTTCTACGCTGGGGTGAGGCAGAGACTTTTCAATTGCATGGACAAGTCCTTCAACTCCAAAACCAGAACGAACCGAGAATGCATAGCTATTCGGCTCTTTTCGCAGAATCTCCATAACAACATCTGGGCTTGCGATATCTACCTTGTTGATTGCGATGATTTCAGGGATATCTCCCCCACCGATTTCCGTAATGACTTGTCGAACTGCACGAATTTGTTCAAAGGGATCAGGGTGTGAGCCATCTACAACATGGACTATCAAATCCGCACCTGAAACTTCTTCAAGAGTTGATTTGAAGGCATCGACCAATTGATGTGGGAGATGGCGCACAAAACCCACGGTGTCCGAGAGCGTATAGACGCGTCCATCTGCGGTCTCAGACTTACGAACAGTTGGATCAAGCGTTGCAAAGAGCGCGTTTTCAACCAGCACGCCAGCACCCGTGAGCGCGTTGAGCAGAGATGATTTTCCAGCATTGGTGTATCCAGCAATAGCAACAGATGGAATATTGAATCGCTTACGCTCTTGTCTCTTTGTATCGCGAGAAACTTTCATCTCAGCGATTTCACGACGCAGTTTCGCCATCTTGTCACGAATTCGACGGCGATCAGTTTCAATCTTTGTCTCACCAGGTCCGCGACCACCAATACCGGCACCACCTGCGGCTCGTCCACCAACTTGGCGCGAAAGAGAATCTCCCCAACCACGAAGACGTGGGAGTAGATATGCAATCTGCGCTAGCTCTACTTGAGCCTTACCTTCTTTGCTCTTGGCATGCTGCGCAAAGATATCGAGAATCAGGGCTACGCGATCAACAACCTTTACCTTCAACTTATCTTCAAGGGTACGAAGCTGTGCCGGCGAGAGTTCTCCATCGCAGACAACTGTGTCAGCACCTGTTGCAACGACAATCTGCCTAAGTTCAATTAACTTTCCTGAACCAATATATGTTGCAGGATCCGGGCGATCGCGACGTTGAATCAACGCTTCTAGAACTTCAGAGCCCGCAGTCTCTGCAAGCGCCTTAAGTTCGGCCATTGAATTCTCGGCCATCTCAGCACTTCCTTCAGTCCACACGCCAACTAGGACAACGCGCTCTAACTGTAACTGGCGATATTCCGCTTCAGAAATATCTTGAAGTTCAGTTGAGAATCCTTTGATTCTTCGAAGCGCATTACGATCTGAAAGCTCTTGCTGTTCATTCTCTTGAAAATCACTTTCATCGTAATCAAAATCTGAGGCAACTCGTGCACTCTCACGAAGGAGCTCGTCGAATAACTTGTCGTAACCGTCGTCAGTCATTACAACAAGTACTTTGTGAGGTCGTGATCTTCGAGGATAACGGCAGGACCTGTAAGGGTTGCATTGGAGTGTCCATCAATATCAACAATAAGACGACCACCTGGTGGGTAAATGGTCCAACGTGATGGAAGCTTTCCATTTGTCTTGAGCGTTGCTGCAAGTGCAACTGCACATGTGCCGGTTCCACAAGAACGAGTCTCACCGCTTCCGCGCTCATGTACTCGCATCTTCGCTTCAAAGTTCGGCAAGATTTCTACAAATTCAACGTTGACACCTTCGGGATATGACGATGCAGGTGAAACAGCGGGCGCATCAACAAGTGAGCCGATATCGTCCATGGAATCTACAAATACCACGGCGTGCGGATTACCGACGTTGATGTTGTATCCGCTCCAGGTATGACCGTTATTTGAAGCTTCGACTT
>JBJONB010000040.1:0-6580 GCA_046052045.1 Actinomycetota bacterium
CGCGACCAAGGAATCCGTCGCCGACAGGAACAGAGAGAACTTCGCCTGTACGACGTACAGAAGTTCCTTCTTCGATACCTGCGTAGTCACCCAAGATAACAACACCGATTTCGCGCACATCAAGGTTGAGTGCAAGTCCGAGTGTTCCGTTCTCGAATTGAAGAAGTTCGTTTGCCATTGTTGAAGGAAGTCCCTCAACGCGAGCGATTCCATCGCCTGCCTGGCTAACTGTTCCGACTTCATCACGAGCCGCGGTGCCTGGATCGTATGACTTAACGAAATTCGCTAAGGCATCCCGAATTTCATTCGGTTGGATCTTGAGCTCTGCCATGAGTTTCCCCTTTATTCCTTGTTATTTATTTCCAGCTAGCGCACGTCCGGCGCTAGCAAGTCGAGTTGAAACGCTTCCATCTACAAGTTCATCTGCAAACTTCACTGAGACTCCACCAAGAATTGAAGAATCAATCTCGATATTGACGCGGATTGGTTGCCCAACCTGCGACTCAATCGCTGTTGCTAAACGAGACTTCTGGGCATCAGAAATTTCTGAGGCCACACGAATAACTGCAATAAGTCGGTTACGACGATTTGCTAGACCAAATAGGTAATCTGCAAATGCTGCTTCGATACTGCGGCCACGAAGACTTGAAACAAGAGCAACTGCGAGTTTTACAGTTGATTGTGAGGCCTTCTTTGATAGTACTTCAGAGATCAGCGCTGACTTTGCTTCAGGAGTTCCAGTTCCGACAAGAGCCTTGCGCAATTCAAAGTTCTCAATGATGATCCGTGATGTCTCGAAGAGTTCGTCTTCTACGCGATCGAGTTCATTACTAAGGTTTGCCGCTGATGCCTCTGCCTCAATCGCAAGCTGCTCAAGTACGTGCACTAGGTCTCCTGCAGCTGACCAACGAAGTGTTGATACAGATGTGAGTATTTCTAGCGCTGGTTGAGCAAGTGACTTTGCAAAAAGATCCTTAACAAGTGCTGCCTTAGAGGCAGCATCACGAGATGGATCTGCAAATGCACGACGGATTGAAGTGTTCTTAGAAAGAACATCTGCAGCAAAGAAGAGATGAGATGAAAGCTCAGATGCAGATGCAGCGCTTGCGCCCTTGACGGCAGCATCGAGCTTGCCGCGTGCAATCACGAGTGATTGACGGCTGCTTCCTCCGAGATGGATTCTCATTCTCTTCCTTCTACTTTTCTCTTACTTACTTGGTTTACTACTTGGTTTACTACTTGGACTTTTCGAGGTCTTCGATAAAGCGTTCCACGATCCGTGATTGACGGGCCTGGTCATCAAGAGCTTCCCCGACAATCTTTGATGCGAGTTCAACAGCAAGTGCACCCACTTCATTACGAAGAGATGTGATTGCTTGCTGACGCTCTGCCTCAATAGATGCGTGTGCCGCCGCAGTGATGCGTGCTGCTTCATCTTGAGCTTTGGCGCGAAGCTCTTCGAGAATTGCTGCGCCTTGAATGCGAGCTTCTTCACGAAGTTTTGATGCTTCACCTTGTGCTGATGAAAGTTGTTCGTTGTACTGAACAAGTGCGCGTTGTGCTTCGAGCTGCGCCTTCTCAGCACGTTCGATACCGCCTTCGATTGCTTCGGCGCGGTCTGCGAAAGCTTTTTCAAACTTTGGCACGACTGCCTTACGAAGAACGAGGAATAGCAGGGTGAACGCAATAGCACCGACAACTAATTCAGCAGTATGCGGAATCAGTGGGTTTAATGGTTCTTCCCCGCTAAGCAAATTAAATGAGCGCATTGTTTCTCTGATCAATCTTTATTGACTAGAGGACGAATGCGAGAACGAGACCGAAGAGTGCAAGTGCTTCAGCGAGCGCGAATCCAAGGAACGCGATTGGCTGGAGAACGCTACGCGCTTCTGGCTGACGAGCTACGCCGTTGATGTATGCAGCGAAGATCATTCCTGTTGCAATTGCTGGACCAATTGCTGATAGGCCAAAACCGACCAGGTTGAGTGTGCCTGTCATTTTTTCTTACCTTTCGTTTGGTATTTCATTAGTTTGGAGCGGATTAGTGCTCGTCGGCAAGGGCGCCGGCGATGTATAGAGCTGTGAGCAGGGTAAAGATATATGCCTGCAGGCATTGCACCATAAATTCAAAGAATGTAAGGCCAATACCAAATGCAAATGAGAATGGGCTAAACAACTTCATGATCAGATTTGGATCACGCATCATGTAGTCACCACCCATAATGAATACGAGCAACAGCAAGTGGCCCGCGAACATATTTGCAAAGAGACGAAGTGAGAGCGTCAATGGACGCACGAGGAAGAAGGTTGCAATTTCAATCGGAGTAAGCAAGATATAAACAGGCTTAGGTACTCCTGGCATGAATGCAATTTCCTTGAGGTACTTGAAAAGACCTTGCTTGCGAATTCCCACATAATGGAAAACCACAAAGGTAAAGATGGCGAGCACATATGGGAAGCCCACATGCGACATCGCTGGGAATTGTAAGAGTGGGACAATTCCGAAAATGTTATTTGTTAGTACAAATGTGAAGAGTGTGAACAGGTATGGCACAAAGCGCATGAATTCGTGGCCGATGACGTCGCGAGCAAGATCATTACGCACAAAGGCGTAGATGCTTTCGCCAGCAAATTGAAGCTTCGAAGGCACCACTGCCGCTTTGCGGGAAGAGAGAATGAAAAATACCGAGACAAGAATTACTGAGAGAAAGACGAGTAAAACCGGCTTAGTCAGCCAAGGAATTGATTCGAAAATTGGAGGAAGGATGAAGTCGTTGGTGCTTGGTGGGACGAATCCATCACCAGCTGCGTATAAGCTAATAAACGCGTGCACACACACTCCTTGAGACTCTAAAGGGTTGTAAACCATTCGCTGGGGAAGCGGTAAAGCAGGCTTACCTTATGGGCAAAACCCGTTCCCTGGGAAATCCAATCTTGGGAGTTTTCGGTGGGGCTCATCACTTACCTGAGGTCAGTGTTGGCCCTTACTCCCTGCCGAATCTAAGCCAGATTAGGTAGAGCGCCCCAGCAGCTCCCACCAAGAGACCGACGAGGGTGAAGTAGGTGGTTCCGAGAAAATGGTCTGCCCCCCAACCAGCCCCGCCCCAAAAAAGTAGCCCCGATATGAGATAGCCGAAGATCGACCAGAGGGCATTTTCGTCTCGGCGGTTAGCTGGTTCGTTGGTCATGGGGTAATGGTAGATGAGTTTTCAACTTCACATAACTCGCTATTTCTCCGCCTAGCCAAGCGAAGGTCAAGGCAATTGCGGTGGCTCCAAAGCTGGTGCGGTCGATACTGGAGCGTGCTGTATATCTTGTCAGAGCCCATAAAAATGCTCCGAGCAGTAAAAACTTAGCAAAGTAGGAGAACATCGCAAGTGCCATAGTGCTCATGGGATCAAGATTGCGTGAAATCTTGGAAATAAAGATGTGAACTACAAAATAGATAAGTACGACAATTTGTGCGAGAAGAGCTCCGTAAAATCCAGCAAAGCCTTGAACGATCGTGGAAATCACAATTGCAATGACTCCGACAATCAAGGTTGGCGTCAGCGCACCCTTTAGAAGTTGGCTCTCATTACTTTGCTGCAACTTTAACTCCGCTCTTCTTTCCAACTTTGTTTCCACTTTTGATTCCACTTTTGATTCCACTTTTGGAGAAGAAGATAGTAAAGGCGAGCATCGCACCAGCTGCGACAACTGCAACCCACAGAGGAGCAAATGCTGAGACGACAACCGGAAATGCAATCGTTGCTGTCCAGAGATACATAATCAAAGTAGTTCGAAGATGAGAGTTACCAGCACGCAAGATTCGGTGATGGAGGTGATCTTGATCTGAGCTAAATGGCGATTGCCCTGCTCGAATTCGTCGAAAAATTGATGAGAAGAGATCGATCAACGGAATAGCAAGTACCGCAAAGGGAAGTGCTAGCGGAAGCAGAGTTGGCCCTAACTTCTCTGCAGAGATTGCATTGGGATCAATCTGTCCGGTGAGTGTGATTGCAGATGCGGCAAGGAGAAGGCCCAGGAACATCGATCCGGAGTCGCCCATAAATATCTTTGCTGGGTGTGCATTATGTGGCAGGAATCCAATACATACACCGATGATTACAGCGGTAATTAACGATGGCGCACCTGCACGATTAAAGCCATAAACAACTGCCAATAGGTAGGCAAAGGCGAAGAAGGCCGCTCCTGAAATTGCAACAATTCCAGCGGCCAAACCATCTAAGCCATCAATAAAGTTAACGGCATTGATTGTGATTAAGACGATGAGAACCGTTACTAACTGGCCAATACTCGGTGGCAATGTAATGACGCCGTTTATCGGAAGCCAGAGCACTTGAATTCCAAAGAGGAGCAAGATTCCTGCAGAGAGGGCTTGCCCTGCCAACTTGGTCAGCGCATCGAGTTCAAATCGATCATCGATAAGACCGATTGCTACCAAGAGAGTTGCTGCAAGAAAGATTCCGAGAGTTTCGCGACCGAATGCTTTACCCACCAATGAGAGATGGCTGACCATTGCAAATGTCAGCGCCATCGCAATCCACATCGCCAGGCCGCCCCAACGCGGTGTCGGGGTTGTATGAATGTCGCGGGTACGGATGTGTGCAACGGCTCCGAACTTCAAAGCCCATGTTCGAACAAATGGCGTGACCACATAACAGAGCGCTGCCGCTAAGAGCAGGGTTACTAAGTACTCACGCATTTATAGAGAGTTCTCTTCAGTTCAATTTAGGCTTCGTAGATTGGGAATTTTGCGGTGAGTGCATGTACTTCAGATTTGATACCTGCATGCACTGTTGCATCATCGCTCTTAATTGCACGGGAAATCAGTGAAGCAATCGTCTTCATCTCTGGAGTTCCCATGCCCTGTGTTGTAGTCGCAGGTGTACCGACGCGAATACCTGAAGTCACTGATGGAGCTTCTGGATCGTAAGGAATTGAGTTCTTATTGAGAACGATTCCTGCAGCGCCACAACGCTCGTCTGCAACTTTTCCATTGACGCCAGTTGAGCGAATATCGATGAGCGCTAAGTGAGTCTGCGTTCCGCCAGAGACAGCGCGCATACCTTCTTCTTCAAGGGCTGCTGCAAGTGTCTGCGCATTGACGATGACATCTTTTGCATACTTTTGATATGCCGGTGTTGCACACTCTGCGAGCGCAATCGCTTTACCTGCAACGGCAGACATAATCGGTCCCCCCTGCATTCCTGGGAAGACTGCCTTATCAATTGCAGCTGCATGCTCTGCCTTTGAAAGAATCATTCCCCCGCGTGGTCCGCGCAAAACTTTATGTGTTGTAAATGAGACAACATCTGCATAAGGAACAGGAGATGGGATCGCCTTACCTGCAACGAGTCCAATAAAGTGGGCAGCATCTACCCACATAATTGCGCCGACTTCATCGCAAATTGCTCGGACCTTCTCAAAATCAATAAGAGATGGGTAGGCAGTTGCACCCGAACAAATCATCTTTGGCTTATTGGCAATTGCTAGGTCGCGTAGCTCGTCGTAATCAATCAGCTCGTTATCTTGGCGAACACCGTAAGAGACGATGTTGAACCACTTGCCAGAGAAGTTAACTTTTGAACCATGTGTGAGATGGCCACCGTGTGGAAGTGACATCGCCAAGACGGTATCGCCTGGCTTTGTAAAAGCTTGATAGACAGCGATATTTGCACTTGCGCCAGAGTGTGGCTGAACGTTTGCATGTTCTGCCCCAAAGAGAGCCTTTGCGCGATCGATTGCAATGACCTCTGCCTTATCTACTTCCTCGCAACCGCCGTAGTAGCGCTTACCGGGATAGCCCTCGGCATACTTATTTGACAGCGTTGAACCAAGAGCTGCCAACACTGCACGTGATGTGAAGTTCTCAGATGCAATCAACTGAAGATTGGTCTGTTGTCTCTTAAGTTCTGAAAGGAGCACACCTGCTACATCTGGATCTTGCTTCGATAGAAGTGTGAAATCTGGGCCATAGAAAGTTTCGGACATGGGCGCCAGCCTAATAGTTACTGAGCAAAAATGAGAGGTATAACTTCTGTCATCTCAGCCACGGAGATAGCCCCCGCACGAATGATGCGCGGTTGGCCCTCAGAGAAGTCGACGATTGAGGAGCTCGGTCCTGATTTCAGAGCGCCGTTATCGAAGGCTATGGCGATATCCCACTCTTTAAGTTGGGTTCTATTGAGTTTAAGCATCGGCTCACTTCCCGCAGGTGAAGCGCTGGCAACAGCGAGCGGTCCGGACTCTTTTAGAAGCGCTCGGACAAATTTAGATTTAGGAACGCGAACGCTGACTGCATCAAGTGCTTGGTCATCTCCAAGATCCCAATTCAGTGATCTATTTGGTTTAAGGGTGAGTGAGAGTAAGCCTGGCCAGAATTGATCCATCATCGCTTGCGCATCTTCTGAAATATCACGAGTGATTCCTTGGATTGTCTGAGCACTATGGCCAAGGACTTGAGCCGCAACTCCGAGTTCATCTCCACGCAGAACATGCATGGCACGAACAGCAAATGGTGAAAATGCATCTGCAAGATAGACATATCCGTGCTCAAGTGGGGCGACGATGACAT
>JBJONB010000041.1:0-6167 GCA_046052045.1 Actinomycetota bacterium
CGCTTTACAAGCGTGATGAAAGATCTACTGTCGAGTGGAAGTACCTCAAAACCCATTGCTTCTCTATGTCGCAAGAACTTTTGGAAAAGCGCTTCCGGTTTCAATCGCTCAGCTACGGTGACCAAAGGGATGCCAAGAGAGCAGAAATATGCGCCGGCGTGGTCCCAGTTTCCAGAGTGAGGAAGCGCAACTACTACACCACGACCATCTTTCATGGGCTCAAGTAATAAATTTTCATTTGTCGTTGTGACAGTCTTGCGAATTCTCTCTGTGCTCCACTTTTGAATACGGAACGTGTCGCACCAATAACGCATATAAGACGACATTGATTTAGCCACAAGGGTTTCAAGTTCAATCTCGTCGAGCTGAGGTTTTACTTGGTGGAGATTCGTGCGAAGTCTTTGGATGCTCTTGCCATTTCGACGATGCGTGAATTCACCTATGGAATAAAAAAGCGAATACGCCGTCTTCTCTGGCAACGTTCGAACTATCCACCACCCAAGAAGATAAGCGATGAACGTAATGCGATCTTTCATTGAGTCAGGAGTCCGTTTCGAACCACTTTGATTCGTTGCATCACGGTCACAACTCCGAGAATGGCAAGGAGCCAGAGGCCAATTGCGAGTGCGAATGGAACATTGAGCCCCTCAAATCCGACTGCCGTCAGAATAATGACGAGACGCTCAGTACGTTCCGCGATACCGACAGAACAATCAATAGAGTAGCTCTCGGCTTTGGCACGGATGTATGGGATGAGAAGGCCGGTCACAAGAGTGATCAAGCCGAGATACGAAAGCTTGTCATCTGCATCGATAAGCGGAATGAGAATTGCGATGATGATTGCAGAGTCAGTGATTCTGTCGATTGTTGAATCGAGGAAGCCGCCCCACTTGCTCGCGCCTTTCTGCGAAATTCGAGCCATTGTGCCATCGAAGAGATCACTGAGGGCGAAGAAAGAAATGAATAGAGTTCCAACGAAATATTCTTCCCGCGGATAAAAATATCCAGCAGAAAAGAGAACCCCCAAGGCACCGAGCACGGTAATTGCATTTGGAGTCAGACCAACTCGCAGGGCGAAACGAGCCACCGGTTCAATTAATCGAGTGACTGCTGGTTTCAGTGCGCTACTAATCATCGACACCATCGTAGGCTTACCCGCATGTCTTCTCCTAGCGCCAACGCTGTGAAACGTATCCATGTATACGGTCACGCCAGCGCATCTCCGCAGACCGTAGCAACCGCTTTGGGGGCAAGCTTCACCGGTAGCCCTGAAAGCGAATCTGACTTAGCAATCTTCGCCATAAACCCTTCTGCAGGAATCGATCAGCAGGCCATTGAAAACTGGGCTGCGCTCGACGATTTCCAGATTCCACGGATGGTCGTAGTAAATGGTCTTGAAGGGCAGGAGCTCGATTTTGAAGATGCAGTCATGGTCGCAAATCGAGTTTTCGATCAGCTTGTGACTCCCTATCTCGTATTGCATGATGATGGTGGCGAAGCTGCAGCTCTGATTAGATTGCAAGATTTGCAGATAATTGATTACACCAAGAATCCACCTCAGCTCCGCGCCAGTGATCCCGAACATGAAGAACTCGTGCGCGAATTCCGTGAAGAGTACTTTGACCTGACTTCGGAGATGGATGAAGGTGCTTTCGCTGCCGGCATTTTATTTCCAGCGATTCCGATAAACCTGATCAAAGGAATCGGTGTTGATGTCGTGCAAAGCTACATTGATCTACTACCAAGCAGCAGCTAACTCATCTCGAGTCATAGTAAGTAACTGCGGTAAAACTTTGGTCTTTCCAATGATTGGCATGAAGTTCGCATCTCCCGACCAACGAGGAACAATATGTTGATGGATGTGCGCTGCAACTCCTGCGCCTGAGATAGCACCTTGATTCATTCCTAAGTTAAAACCATCGGCGCTAGATACTCTACGTACCGTCTTCATGGCATGCGCACTGAGATCTGTTATCTCGTGGCGTTCTTCATCTGTCAGTTCCGTCAGATCAGCCACATGTCGATAGGCACAGACAAGCAAATGTCCTGGGTTGTAAGGGTAAAGATTCATGACTACGTAGGCTGTCTTTCCGCGAGCAACAACTAAGCCTTCTTCATCTGAAAGAGCGGGGATGCGACAGAAAGGGCATTGAACATCATTGCCATCAAGTGGTCGATTTTCTCCACGTAGATAATCAAGACGGTGAGGCGCCCACAACCGTTGCCAACCATCTGGCATGCCTACGCCGTTGATATTAGACATCGCTACACCTGTTTGCGGTCGGCGACGATCTGCTTGATCTCCGCGATTGCATCTGCGATTGGAATTCCGTTCTTCTGATCACCGTTTCGATATCTAAATGAAACTGCTCCAGCGTTCATATCTTCTTCGCCTGCGATAACCATGAAAGGAATCTTCTGCATTTGCGCATTACGAACCTTCTTCTGCATGCGGTCATCAGAAGAATCAAGTTCAGCGCGAATTCCAGCAGACTTCATCTGCTTCACAACGCCCTGCAAATAATCAGTGAAGTTATCGGCAACCGGAATCGCCATCACTTGAACAGGTGCAAGCCATGGAGGAAATGCGCCTGAATAGTGTTCTGTCAGAACTCCGAAGAATCGCTCAATAGAACCAAAGAGAGCGCGGTGAATCATTACCGGTCGCTGACGCGATCCATCTGCGGCTGCAAATTCAAGTTCGAAGCGCTGCGGAAGTTGGAAGTCAACCTGAATCGTGGACATCTGCCAAGTACGACCGATTGCATCTTTCGCTTGCACGGAAATCTTTGGACCGTAGAAAGCCGCTCCACCTTCATCAAGAACCAGTTCTAGATTTTGAGCTACGGCTGCTTTACGGAGAGCTTCGGTAGCCTCAGCCCAATCTGTATCTTCTCCGACTGACTTTTCAGGATTGCGAGTAGAGAGTTCGAGATAGAAATCTTCAAGTCCATAATCACGAAGTAAGTTGAGAACGAACGTGAGAAGTGAATCGAGTTCACCCGGCATCTGCTCTTTAGTGCAATAGATGTGAGCATCGTCTTGGGTAAAACCACGAGCGCGCGTAATGCCATGCAATACGCCAGACTTTTCATAACGATAGACAGTTCCGAACTCAAAGAGTCGAAGTGGGAGTTCGCGATATGAACGCTGGCGCGACTGGAAGATGAGATTGTGAAATGGGCAATTCATCGGTTTCATGTAGTACTGCTGACCTGCGCGCTTCACTGTTCCGTCGGCATGGAGCTCTTCATCCATGATCATCGGTGGGTACATGCCCTCTGAGTACCAATCCAAGTGACCAGACTTCTGGAAGAGCGCTGCCTTAGTTAAGTGAGGCGAGTAAACGAACTCATAATCTTCTTCTTCATGGCGCTTACGCGAATAATCTTCCATGGCACGTCGGACAATTCCACCCTTGGGATGAAACACTGCAAGACCTGAACCGATCTCTTCAGGAAATGAGAAAAGGTCGAGCTCTTGTCCGAGACGGCGATGGTCACGCTTTTCAGCTTCTGCCAAAAGTTCGAGGTAAGCATTGAGCTCATCCTGAGATGGCCACGCTGTTCCGTAGATTCTCTGAAGCATCGGGTTCTTTTCAGAACCGCGCCAATAAGCTGCTGCACTGCGCATTAACTTAAATGCAGGAATATGTTTTGTAGAAGGTAGGTGTGGTCCGCGACAGAGATCAGACCAGACAGGTTGTCCATCTCGACCGAGATTGTCATAAATCGTAAGTTCGGTGCCACCAACTTCAACGTTTGTCTCGTCAGTGCCCCCACCCTTGATTCCAATGAGTTCACACTTGTAAGGCTCGTGTGCAAGTTCTTTAAGAGCGTCAGCTTCGGTTGTAACGCGACGCTTGAATCGTTGGCCTTCCTTCACAATCTTGCGCATAGCGCTTTCAATCTTTTCTAGGTCATCAGGATTGAAAGGGTTTTGTGGATCGAAGTCGTAATAGAAACCATCCGTGATCGGAGGTCCAATACCTAATCGGGTTTGTGCGAAAACTTGTTGCACTGCCTGTGCCATCACGTGCGCAGTTGAGTGGCGAAGTACAGACAGTCCTTCTGGAGAAGAGATAGAAACACCTTCGACTACATCGCCTTCAACCAGATCGGTCCAGAGGTCCTTCAGAACCCCATTAACTTTGCAGACAACAATTTCTTTATTGTCAGCGAAGATATGAGTCGGCTTCTGATCTGCCTCGATACTGCGGACAGCACCGTCGACGGTTACCGAGATCATGGACATGGGGTTAGCCTACCGAAACAGGCTTACAGTTCGCGCGAATTTGCTCCTCTAGATTGCGTGAAGCATCACCTATTTTCAATTTCATATCCCCGATATGGGAGATTGGCTGGGCTATGCGAAGACTCGAGAGCATAAATCCAGATTCCACATCGGGAATCTCAGAAACGTGAATGGGGCGTACCCGAACCTTGCACTCCTCAATCGCGATTGCGCGAATAACTCCTGGCAAGATTCCGGAAGTGATTGGTGGAGTGACCCACTCTCCCCCGATGTAAAAGGTGAGATTTGAGACAGCGGTTTCAGTGATTTCATTCTTCTCATTAAAGAGAACGCTGTCATCAAAGCCCTCGTCATTGGCATTCTCGATTAAGGCAAAGCGGAAATCGTAAGGAAATAGCTTATGAACTCCACCAACAACCGTTTGAGTATGGAAATTCAAGCGAGCTGGCGCTGTTAGTTCGACATAAGAATCATGACTCATGTGAAATATTTCCGACCCAAAACAAATTCTCAATCGCCCTAATTCATGAGGAAATCCGTTGAGAACTCTGACCATTTCTTCTCGAATGAACTCTTCTGATGGGATGGATATACCAAGTTCCAGGGCGGATTCCAGCGCCCTGCGCATATGACGACCAAGTGCGATGGGTTCTCCGTTAACCGTTTTGATGGTTTCAAATATTCCAGTTCCTTGCGGGAAACCGTGGCTGTCGAAATTCATCAATGTCATAGCGCTCCCCCGGCAATTGAAATGAGATGTCGCGCCTTCAGCTGCGTCTCTTCCCATTCCGCAGCTGGCTCACTGCCCCATGTGATTCCTGCTCCAGTCCCGAATCGAATCGTAGAATCCCCTTGATTCCAGAAGGTACGAATCGCTACAGAAAGTTCAGCGCGATCTCCTTGAATCCATCCAAGAGTTCCGCAGTAAGGACCGCGTAGCCCTTCACTTTCTTTGATAATTGAGAGAGCAGCGCTCTTGGGAGCTCCACTTACAGAGCCGGGCGGCATTGTTGCCCGCAGGATTTGGCTCCAGGAAATTCCATCTTTCAATCGACCTTCAACATCTGAGACGAGGTGAGTAATTCCAGGATGTTTCTCATGTCTAAACAATTCACTGACCTCAATGGATCCTGCCTCACAGATGCGACCCAAGTCGTTGCGCATCAAATCGACAATCATCAGATTCTCGGCCTTATCTTTATCTCCGAATACATTCTCTTCGCTTCGAATAGTTCCCTTTATTGGTGACGTAGTGATCTTGGAACCAGTGCGAGAGAGAAAGCGCTCTGGTGAAGCCGATGCGACTTCAAGTCCATCAATATTGAGATAAAAGGCGAACTCGGCGGGATTGCGCTCGAGCAGTTGAGAGAACAATCCTTCTAAAGAGCCCCCCTCGAAAGGATGACTCAGCACGCGACAAGCATTCACTTGATAAACCCCGCCTCGTGCGATTGATTCTCGAATTCTTGAGACATAGGCGATGTATTCGTTTTCGTTCTGCGAGGTCGACCATTGTTGAGAAAGTGGTGTCCATTCGCGACGTTCATACTTCGCCTCTGAGATATCTGCGAAACGAGCAAATCGGGCGACGCCCTCGAAAGAAATTGAAACTGCCCAGAATGATCCATCATCTAAACGGGTTGCATCATCGGTAATTTCAAGGCAGTTGGTTGCGCGAATTCCGCCCATCCACATCTGCGTTACCGAGGCTGACATGGGGCAAGGCTACGCATATTTAGCCTTCGAAATGCCTTTCAAAAATCCCGCTTTGGCAGTTCAGCCCGCACTGCGCTAGATTTGCCCCTGCACAAAATGCGGACGTAGCGCAGCTGGTAGCGCGGAACCTTGCCAAGGTTCAGGTCGCGGGTTCGAACCCCGTCGTCCGCTCGGATTAACCGCCGCTTCGAATTTAT
>JBJONB010000042.1:0-6107 GCA_046052045.1 Actinomycetota bacterium
TTCGAAGCAGCAGATGCATCTTTCGAACTCCTTCTTCGCGAAGAAGCCACCGGAAAGCGCCCATCTTTCTTCACTATTGATCATTGGCTCACCACAACAGAGCGCGATGATAAAAACTCAATCATCACTAAGGCAGAAGTAACTGTTACTGCTCAAGGTAAAGAAATCACTTGTTCAGGCGCAGGAAATGGTCCGGTTAACGCATTCGACAATGCGTTGCGCGATGGACTTAACCAGTTATATCCCGAGCTAGCTTCTCTTGAACTCACCGACTACAAGGTACGTATCCTTGAAGGTCGCCTTGGAACAGGTGCGGTGACTCGCGTACTTGTTGAAACTTCAGATGGTAAGGGTGAGTGGAACACTGTTGGAGTTCACGAAAATGTTATTGCAGCTTCGGCAATGGCTCTTGAAGATGCTCTAACTTTTGGTTTATTACGACAGGGTCGCAAGCCCGAATAATTATTTAACGCAGATTGACATAAAAATCTGTGGTGCCTTCAATAGGCGTAAATGTTCGCGGAGTTACATCATCTGCCCACAGTGAGTAGGCAATTTCTCGTTCGCCAGCAAGGAATTCAGTTCCGATTGCGTTTTCTATGTCTTCGAATGAAAGCAAAGTGTTGATTGAGAGAGTTACATTTCCGTCGAGTTCTCGTAAAAGTGAGGGAATAGTGACTGAATCTGAGACGCGGATGCGCATAGATAAACCGTATCAAAGGCGAAGAAGGGCATAAAGAGCCTGTGGATATATTCTTCATTCATGTCTGACTTCGAGGGAATTCGCCAGGGTTACACCCGCTACCTCGAGAAAGAACGCACTCTCTCGACTCATACCGTTCGTGCATATTTAGGTGATCTTGAAAGTTTTCTGAACCACCTTGAGCTGCAGAAAGTTGAGCAAATCTCAGACCTGACAATTGCGCATATTCGATCTTGGCTAGCAAATCTGCAAATTAAAGGGGGAGCGCGCACAACGCTTTCGCGTAGGGCTGTCTCTATTCGTCTCTTCACAAAGTGGGCGACGAAGAACGGTTATCTCGCCAAAGATATTGGGGCAACCCTTGCTACCCCTAAGGGGCATCGCACTCTGCCCGAAGTTCTTACAATCTCTGATGCATCAATAGCGATGGATTCACTTGCAACTCGCGTCGCTGAAGAAGAGACACCGCTTTCCAAAAGAGATTGCGCAATTCTCGAAGTTCTTTATGCTTCGGGTGCTCGCGTCTCTGAACTTTGCGGACTAGACCTCGATGATGTCGATTACAACCGCAACACAATTCGAGTACTGGGTAAAGGAAATAAAGAGCGCACAATTCCATTAGGTGGTCCCGCAATTAAGTCGCTCAATGATTGGCTAAAGAATGGCAGACCATCTGTTGCAACTGATAAGTCTGCTCGCGCTGTTTTTCTTGGATCTCGCGGTGGTCGAATTGATCAGCGCACCGTTCGCACCATTGTCTACGAAGCTCTCTCTGCATTAGAGGGGGTTGAGCGAATGGGTCCGCATGCTCTGCGACATTCGGCTGCGACTCACCTCCTAGAAGGTGGCGCAGACCTTCGCACTGTCCAAGAAATTCTGGGCCATGCATCACTCGCAACAACGCAGATCTATACCCACGTATCGACTGAAAGATTGCAAAAAGCCTTTAAACAAGCCCACCCTCGCGCTTAAGTGAGGGGGAGCAGGTGGATTTTGCACCCCAGCCAGGCAGGTAAGATTTGCCCTGCATCAATCGCAAGATTGGTGACATCTCAGCACCTATGTATGAACTGAAATTTCAGGGAATACAAGCCACTTCGGTCCGCTCTTTAGTGAACGGTCGGCGTTGTAGGTGCGACGGTCTAGGTAAATTGCCTAGACATTAACCGAGCAGGTTTATTGCGCAGCGCGCAAAAACCTAAGAAGGAGCGTGCCGTCATGGCAGTAGTAACAATGCGCGAACTCCTCGACAGCGGAGTCCACTTCGGACACCAGACTCGTCGTTGGAATCCAAAGATGAAGCGTTTTATTTTCACAGAACGCAATGGCATCTACATCATCGACATCCAGCAGTCACTTGCACTTATCGATTCTGCTTACGCATTCGTTAAGGAGACGGTTGCCAAGGGTGGCCACGTCCTATTCGTAGGAACAAAGAAGCAGGCTCACAAGCCAATCATCGATCAAGCAGCTCGCGTTGGAATGCCAACAGTTACAGAGCGCTGGTTGGGTGGAATGCTTACAAACTTCCCAACTGTCTACAAGCGTATTCAGCGCCTCAAGGAGCTTGAAGCTCTCGAGACAGCTAACGACCTTTTGCTTACAAAGAAGGAACTTCTTGTTCTTCGTCGTGAGCGCGAAAAGCTTTTCAAGAACCTCGACGGTATCCGTCACATGACCAAGTTGCCTTCAGCAATCTGGGTTGTTGATACCAAGAAGGAGCACCTCGCAGTACAGGAAGCTAAGAAGCTTGGCATTCCAGTTATCGCAATCCTCGATACAAACTGCGATCCAGACGAAGTTGATTACAAGATTCCAGGTAACGACGATGCAATCCGTTCAATCGAATTGCTTACACGCGTCATCACAGATGCAATTGCAGAAGGCCTTAAGGCACGTTCTGCAGCAGCTCCAGCACCTGTAGCAACTGCGGAAGCAGCGGCAGCAGCAGCGCTTGAGAAGGAAATCCTTGCTGCGGCAACAGATGCACCAGCAACAACAGTGGAGGCATAAGTAAATTGGCTAACTATTCAGCAGATGATGTAAAGCGTCTTCGCGAAGCAACTGCAGCAGGAATGCTCGATTGCAAGAAGGCACTTGATGAAGCAGAAGGTGATTACGACAAGGCTGTCGAAATCATTCGCGTAAAGGGACTTAAGGGCGTTACAAAGCGCGAAGGTCGCCTTACTTCAAATGGTTTGGTTGTTGCAAAGGTTCAGGGTGACGTAGGTGTCATGCTCGAACTCAACTGCGAGACAGACTTCGTTGCAAAGGGCGAGCGTTTTATCGCACTTGGCGATGAACTCGTAGAGCACCTCGTTTCATCTAAGTCAGCAGATGTTGCTGCATTCCTTTCATCAACAATGGCTAACGGCAAGACCGTTCAGGCAGTAATCGATGAAGGCAACGCAACATTGGGTGAGAAGATTGAAATTCGCAACGTGGCAGTTATCGAAGGTCCAGTCGGTCTCTACCTCCACAAGACAAGCCCAGATTTGCCACCACAGGTTGGCGTCTTGGTTTCACTTGCTAAGGAAGCAGCTGAAGTTGGTCGTGATGTTGCACAGCACATCGCAGCATTCGCTCCACGCTTCGTTAACCGCGAAGATGTTCCAGCAGACCTCATCGAAACAGAGCGTCGTCTTGCAGAAGAGACAGCTATCGCCGAAGGTAAGCCAGAAGCATCGCTTTCAAAGATCATCGAAGGTCGCGTCACCGGTTTTGTGAAGGAAGTTTCACTCATCGAGCAGGCTTTCGCTAAGGATGCAAAGAAGACTGTTAAGCAGATTCTCGATGAGGCAGGAACCGCTGTTAAGGCATTCCATCGCTTCCGCGTGGGTCAATAAGCTTTTCTATAGAGGGTAATAGACTCAAGAAAAGTAAGAATTCGTAGAGCGAGAGGAGCACCAATGCCAGGTACAAGAGGAACGTATCAGCGGGTGCTCCTTAAGCTTTCCGGAGAAGTTTTCGGTGGCAATAAAGGCATCGGTGTTGATCCCGATGTTCTAGCAGATGTAGCAAAACAGATCGCTGATGTTGTTCGCAGCGGAGTCCAAATCGCAATCGTTGTCGGTGGCGGCAACTTCTTCCGTGGCGCCGAACTTTCAGAGCGCGGCATGGAACGTTCACGCGCTGACTACATGGGAATGCTCGGAACGGTCATGAACTGTTTAGCTCTCCAAGATTTTCTTGAAAAAGAAGGTGTCGATACTCGAGTCCAGACTGCAATCACCATGGGCCAAGTTGCCGAGCCATATGTTCCACGCCGAGCAATCCGCCACCTTGAAAAGGGTCGCGTAGTGATCTTCGGTGCAGGCGCAGGAATGCCGTTCTTTACAACTGACACAGTTGCAGCGCAGCGCGCACTCGAAATCGGAGCAGGCGCATTGTTGCTCGCAAAATCCGGAGTTGATGGCGTCTACAACGCAGATCCGCGCAAGGATCCAAGTGCGACTAAGTTCGACACAATTACTTATAACGAAGTTCTTCAGAAGTCACTTGCCGTTGCAGATGCCGCAGCCTTTAGCCTCTGCCGCGAGAACCATCTACCTATCGTGGTCTTCGACTTGATGACCAACGGAAATATTGGCCGCGCAGTTCGCGGTGAAAAGATTGGAACTCTCGTTTCTTAAACGAGAGCTACTAGAGGAGCAAACGACCATGGCAGATGTAACAAGCACACTCGCAGACGCGACTGACAAGATGAATAAGGCTGTCGAAGTTGCTAAAGATGATTTCGGTGCCATCCGCACAGGCCGTGCTCATCCAGCGATGTTTAACAAGATCATGGTCGATTACTACGGCACATGGACCGCACTTTCACAGCTTGCCTCAATCCAGGTTCCTGAATCCCGCATGGCGATTGTTTCTCCATTCGATAAGGGCGCAATGACCTCTATCGAAAAGGCGATCCGCGAATCAGATTTAGGCGTTAACCCAGCAACTGATGGCGCTGTTATCCGCGTTAACTTCCCACAGCTCACAGAAGAACGTCGTAAGGATTACATCAAGGTCGCAAAGACTAAGGCTGAAGATTCAAAGATTTCAATGCGCAATATCCGTCGTACCGCTAAGGAATTGATGGAGAAGCTCGAGAAAGATGGCGAGATCGGAAAAGATGATCTAAGCCGCGGTGAAAAGGAACTCGAAAAGATCACCGCAGATCACGTTGCAAAGATTGATGAGCTTCTAAAGCATAAGGAGGCTGAACTTCTCGAAGTCTAAAGACTTCATTAAGTTCCACCTACTGTGTCTGATCTACATTCGATCAACGAGGCGATTAATAAGCGCGCAGGTCGCAAATTGCTGCCTTCAATTGGCGTCAGCCTCTTTCTGATTGTGTTGGTCTGGTTCTCACTCGCAAGTTACAGAATTATCTTTGCGGGGCTCGTAACAGTTGCTGTCATCCTTGGAATTCGCGAGCTCCATCATGCGCTCAGCACAAGAAAGATTGATATTCCGCAGTGGTCGCTAACAACAGCAGCGGTAGCGCTTTCAGCAGCTGCTTGGTTCGGGGGAGTCTCCGGGCTTTCTGTTGCAACTGCAATCGCTTTTCCTTGTTTACTCGTCCTTCTTCTTCCTCGCGGGACTGAAGGTTTTGTTGGAACCGCTTCAGCTTCTGCTCTTGCTCTTATTTATCTTCCATTCCTTGCAGGCTTCCTTATTCTTCTTGCGCGACCATCTAATGGTTTAGCTCGAGTCATGACACTTGTTGTGCTTGTTGGATGCAATGACACATTCGCGTATCTGACCGGAGTTCTCTTCGGTAAGCACCCACTTGCTCCAAAGATCAGTCCAAAGAAGACCATCGAAGGTTTAGTCGGCTCACTCGTATTCACAGTAATCGGTGGATCTCTTGCCTTCCACTTCATCATGGATTCAGATTGGTGGTTGGGGGCGATTGCAGGGCTAGTTACTGTATTTACTGCGACTGCCGGTGATCTCATCGAATCCGCGTTAAAGCGCGATATGGCAATTAAAGATATGGGCAACTTACTTCCAGGTCATGGCGGCATTATGGATCGCCTTGATTCAGTCCTCTTTGCAGCTCCAGCTCTGTGGCTCGCACTCGAAATCGTGCGTCGCGCACAGGATTCAGGTTTGTTATGACAACAGAACGCCCAACCGAACTTAAATTAGTTTTCGATGAACCTGTTCAGCGCAAGAAAGCTCCCAAGCACCTTGCTGACTTCGGTCCTGCAGAACGTAAAGCATTTGCTAAAGGACTCGGCTTCCAACCTTTCCGCGCAGCACAAGTAGCAACTCACTACTTCAGCCACCTTTCAAATAACCCAGATGACTGGACCGATATCCCGGCCGCAGAGCGTCAAGCAATCGCCGATGCCCTGACTCCCAAGATGATTGAACTTGTTACAACTCGCACAACAGATGGCGGCATGACTCG
>JBJONB010000043.1:0-5850 GCA_046052045.1 Actinomycetota bacterium
AGCACCAGCTGCTCCAGCAGGCGGAGGAACTGTCATCACAATGCCAGCACTTGGCGAATCAGTGAGCGAAGGAACTGTTACTCGTTGGCTTAAGAACGTTGGCGATTCAGTTGCAGTTGATGAAGCGCTCCTCGAAGTTTCAACAGATAAGGTCGATACAGAAATTCCTTCGCCAGTGGCAGGAACTCTTCTTGCAATCGATGTTGCAGTTGATACGACTGTTCCTGTCGGTGCTCGCCTTGGTTTGATTGGTGTGAGTGGAGCAGCTCAGGTAGCGGCGGTGTCCGAGCCAATAGCTCCTGTTCAGGTGGCACAGGTTCCAGCTCAAGTTTCTACTCCAGTTGCAGTGCCTGCGCCTCAGCCACCAGTTGTCCCAGCGCCTGCTCCTGTTGCACCTGCTGCGCCAGTTTCACAACCACAAGATGCTTATGTCACTCCAATCGTTCGCAAGCTTGCAAATGATCTTGGAGTAAATCTCGCATCTGTTCGCGGTACAGGTATAGGCGGGCGTATCCGTAAAGAGGATGTAGAAGCAGTATCACCAAAGTCAGCAGCAGTTACATCTGCACCAGTTGCGGCAGGAGTACCATCTGCACCGCGTCCTGCAGCTCCAGTTGCATCCCCACTTCGCGGAACAACTGTGACAATGTCACGACTTCGCAAGGTAATTGCAGCGCGCATGGTCGAGTCCCTTCAAGTTTCGGCACAGCTCACCACAGTGATTGAAGTCGACGTAACAAAGATTGCTCGACTTCGCGATCGCTCAAAGGCGACTTTCGAAGGTCGTGAAGGCGTCAAGCTCTCATTCCTTCCATTCTTTGCAGTTGCAGTATGCGAAGCGTTGAAGCAGCACCCAGTTCTTAACTCTTCTGTCGAAGGTGATCAGATTATTTATCACGGTGCAGAGCACCTTGGTATTGCAGTCGATACCGAACGCGGTCTCTTGGTTCCTGTTATTCACAATGCTGGCGACCTCAACATGGGTGGCGTTGCTCGCAAGATTGCAGATCTTGCAGCTCGCACACGCGATAACAAGGTAACTCCAGATGAACTCGGTGGCGGAACATTTACTCTCACCAACACTGGTTCACGTGGCGCACTCTTTGACACTCCCATCATTAATCAGCCACAGGTTGCAATCCTTGGACTCGGCGCAGTTGTGAAGCGTCCAATGGTTGTTAAGGGCGAAGATGGTGGCGAGACAATTGCTATTCGTTCAATGGTTTATCTCGGACTTTCATACGATCACCGTGTCGTAGATGGTGCGGATGCAGCTCGTTTCTTGGTCACTCTCAAAGAGCGCCTTGAAGGTGGAGCATTCGAAGCTGACTTGGGTCTCTAACGTCAATGTCAGTTCCACAACGCATTGCAATTACGGGTGCATCAGGACTTATCGGAACAGCACTCGTTGGTCACCTCAAGAGTGAAGGCCACACGGTTCAGCGTTTTGTTCGGCGTCCTGTTGTCGCACCTGATGAAATTCAGTGGGATCCAAAGACAGGTTACGTAGATATTGAAGCGCTACGTGGAGTAGATGCAATCATCCACTTAGCTGGCGTCGGTGTTGGCGATAAGCGTTGGAGCAAGAAGTACAAATCAGAGATTCTAAATTCACGTTTACTTGGCACAACTGCCATCGCGCACGCTGTGAATGAAGTTAAGCCACAAGTATTTATCTCAGCTAGCGCTATCGGCTGGTATGGCGAATCAGGCAATCGCTCTGTCGTCGAATCCGATCGCGTCGGGGATGACTTCCTTGCGGCCGTTTGTCGAGAATGGGAAGGTGCCGCGGACCTCGTGACTGACGTTCGCACCGTCAAGATTCGTACTGGTCTTGTCCTTGATCCAACAGGTGGAGCGCTAGGAAAGATGCTTCCGCTATTTCGCTTAGGTCTTGGTGGGAAGCTTGGAAACGGTAAGCAGTGGTGGTCTTGGATTACTTTGCACGATGTAATTCGTGCGATTTCCTTCCTCTTGGAAAGTAAAGTTTCCGGTCCGGTAAACCTAACTTCGCCAAACCCAGTTACTAATCAGGAATTTACATCGGCTCTTGCTCGCGCCATGCACCGTCCGGCGCTTTTCCCGGCACCTGCAATCGCGCTCAAGATTGCACTCGGTGGATTCTCATCTGAAATCTTAGGAAGCAAGAAGGTTATGCCCCAAGCGCTTACCGATGCTGGATTTACTTGGGATTACCCACACATCACCAACGCGCTTACAGCCCTAGTTCAGGAGTAACTCTTCCGCTGCTTGGCGGCCAGATAAGAGCGCTCCATTTTGCGAAGGCGCAGTTCGGTAATCACCAGCGACATACAAATTATCTGCAACCTTTGCAGATTGAATTCCCTGCTTACCAACGCCGAATATAGGAAGAGATTTTGGAATCTCGTACTTAGCAATCAACGCCCATTCAGATGTTGAAACGCCCCACATAATCGCAAGGTGGCGACGAACTTCTGATTCAGATGCGAAATCGATTGTTGTCGACGAGAGCAAAGTCTTTCCGAGGGGTGCGTAAGTTGGAACCATATTGGAGATCGCAATCGAGTTAATGACTGGTCCGCGTGATTCTCCATCGATAAGCAGTCGATTAGATAGCGTCATTTCCATCGGTACCTCGTGATACCAAGTGGTGCTCGAGGCAAGTTTTGGAACATTTGGAATATCCAAGAGTTGGGCTGCGGTAGTTAAATCAGCAGCCACAATGACAGCATCTGCCTTCAACTCTTCTAGTGAATCGATATGTGTGTTGAGATGAATAGAACGAACGCGCTTCGCCAGCGCTTTAGGAAGCTCCCCTGCGCCGTGTGCGGGAAGTCCAGGTTTGCCTGAAATAAATGAGCTCACGATTTCCTTGCCACTTACTGCATCAACGCTTGCCGGGGTTGTCAGAAATACGCCCGACAAAAATGGTTTGAGTACGCGCTTATATAGATCACCGTACTGAGAAAGTTCATCCTCAACAGAGCGCCCTTGCTTCGAAGCGCTGGTCAAATAACCGATAAAGCGAAGTTTTGTAAAGAGTGAGCCTGTCGCCGGATTAAAGGCAGAGAAGGGATTCTCGCGAGGGTCCCCCAAGGTGACAGTCTTTTCTTCAATGGAGATATCAACCGAGCGAGAAGCGTCGACAAAGTTCAATTCTCTAGTGACGTCCAGGTGTACTAACTCTGGATAGCGCGAGTTAATGAGCTGGAAACCTCGATCAAGTCGATAACCATCGATTAGATCGGTGGCTACTCGTCCACCTACGCGATCGGAAGATTCATAGACATCAACTTCACACCCTGCATCTTGCAAAGTGATTGCCGCACTAAGCCCAGCAAGACCTGCGCCGATAATTGCAACCTTCTTATCGGACACTGATTTCACGCGCCTTATCGATAATTGTTGCAACTGCGAGAATTTGTTCGCGAGATACCGGCATTGAACCTTTGCCTTCGAGAGCATCTCTTACTGCCAAATAGAAGTATCCATAATTTCCAGGCACTGCTTGAATTTCTTCACGCTGATCGCCACGTTGAATGTATGCCTTTGACGCAGTTGGCTCTTTCCAAATTCCACCTTCGGGAAAATTTCCTGCTCGCAGTAGAGCTTCTTGCGGATCAAGATCTTCAATCACAAGAGCACCCTCGGTGCCCAGAACACGAACGCGTGGACCAGTTGAACCTGAAATGGCGCTCACAGAACAGTATGAATCCACGCCAGAGTGATGTCGGAGGTTGAGAACAACATCATCTTCCGACTCGCCACGGATCTTTCGAATACTGGCATAAGTAAGGTCAGCAGGACCGAAGCAGTCAAGAGCTGTAGAGAGTAAATGTGTTTGCAGATCTAGAAGTAGACCTCCGCCTTCTTCGGGAGTGAGGTTCTCTCGCCATGCAGTGGGATTGAGCTGAGGGCGGTAGCGCTCGAACCGTGAATCCATTCTGAAAACTTTTCCAATGAGGCCGTTGGCGGCTACATTCTTGATGGTGAGTGAATCGCTATCCCATTGGCGGTTATAGAAGGCGGTGACTGGAACTCCTGATTTTTCGCTCGCATCAAGAATGCGCAGAGTTTCGGCAACGGTGCGTCCCATTGGCTTTTCAACGACGACAGGGATTCCTGCGCTTATTGCAGCAAGTGCATGTTCGCAGTGGGCCGCATTAGCGGTTGCAATCACAACCAGATCAAGATCTTGCGCGAGAAAGTCAGAAAGGTTCTCGGTGACTTTGACTAGAGGGAAATCTTCCTTAGCTTGGCGAGCACGCGTTGAATTGCCGGTTAAAACTGAGGCGACTTCAAATCCGCATCCTTTAAGTAAGGGTGCATGAAATGAACGACCCGCGAGTCCGTAACCGGCAATACCAACGCGCATCAGTATTACTTGTTCTGCAACTTAGATGGCCACCAAATCTTCGGACCAATCTCGTGAACCAATGCAGGAACCAAGATTGAACGAACGATGATGGTATCGAGAAGTACTCCAAAGGCCACCGCAAAACCAAGCTCTGCAAGTGGAACGAGTGGAAGAAGACCGAGCACAGCAAACGTCGCCGCAAGGACGATTCCAGCAGATGTAATAACTGCACCTGTCACTGTAAGTCCCTTAATGACGCCTGCTCGAGTACCAATCTTCATTGATTCTTCGCGGACGCGAGTCATCAAGAAGATGTTGTAGTCAATACCTAACGCAACAAGGAAGATGAATGCGAATAGTGGGAACGATGTATCTCCCCCTGCAAAACCGAATACATGGTTAAAGACGAGCGCACATACACCAAGTGTTGCAAAGTAAGACAGAAGAACTGTGCCGAGCAACAGTGCTGCACTCAGGATGCTTCTTAGAAGTAGGCCGAGAATGAGAGTGATTGCAATAAGGATCAAAGGAATGATTGTCTTATTGTCACGATCATTTGCTGTTCGTACATCGAAGTAAACGGCACTTGTGCCACCAACGAGTGATGTGGAATCAGCTTTATGTGCGAGGCGACGAATTTCAGGAATATCGTTTCCTGCTTCGACGCTATCGGGTGCCTTATCAAGGGTCACGTTAAGAATTGCTCTATTACCGACGACCTTTACTGCAGGAAGTGGCTGTCCTGGAACAGGAATTCCATCAAGTTGCGGTGAAACATCTGTAACGCCTGGAGCGCTCTTCAGAGCTGCAGATACTGCCCCAATCTTGTCGACGTTGACAACAACTTGCGTTGGGTCACCTTCTCCACCTGGGAAGTGCTTAGTGAGCAACTTCTGACCTACAACAGATTCAGGCTTTCCTGTAAATGTATCGACGGTTCCGATTCCATCTGCCTTAAGCGTTGTTGAAGCAAATGCAAAGAGGAGAAGTACTGAACCTGAAATAACCCACGCCTTGCGAGGATTACGATCGATTGCAGTTCCGACCTTTGACCAGGTTCCTGTCATGACATGGTCATCGCCGTCATTGCGTGGAATGCGTGGCCAGAAAATCCAGCGACCAAAGAGAAGAAGTAGCGCAGGAAGCAAAGTAAGAATCGTGATCATTGCGCAGACGATGCCAATGGCTCCGATTGGTCCAAGACCTGCTGTATTTGTCAGCTGGCTGAACAAAAGAATGAGAAGTGAAATTGAGACCGTTGAACCTGAAGCAATAATCGGTTCCCAGACGCCCTTGTATGCAGCCTTCATGGCAGCGAATCGATCCTCATGATGATGAAGTTCTTCTCGGTAACGGGCGATAAGAAGAAGTGCGTAATCAGTTGCCGCACCGATTACAAGAACAGAAAGGATTCCCTGCGACTGACCGTCGACGTCAATAATGTCGCGCTTAGCCAAGAGATAAACAATTCCTCCAGCCATCGTAAGAGCAAAGAGCGCAGAGAGAAGCGG
>JBJONB010000044.1:0-5238 GCA_046052045.1 Actinomycetota bacterium
TGTATCCGCTCCAGGTATGACCGTTATTTGAAGCTTCGACTTTTTCCATCTCATCAGTTACGTGCCCCATATTTACCGAGATATCGCCGTCGCGAGGCACGCGCAGATGTTTGATTCCGGCACGAGTATCAATTGCGAAGATTCCTTCGGGCTGGATGTCGCGAGTGACAAGATATTTAGCCATCACGCGGATTCCATTGCCACACATCTCTGCTATCGAACCGTCAGCATTTCGGTAATCCATAAACCACTTACCGTCGGCCTTGGTGATGCGGATAAATCCATCCGCGCCGATTCCAGTACTGCGGTTACAAATAGCAGAAACTTGATTCTCTGAAATCGTGAATGAATTTTCTGGGTCATAGACCAGCACGAAATCATTTTCGGTGCCGTGGCCGTAAGTGCCGATTACTGGGTTTGTCATGATGCTATGAGTTTATCTTCTGAAGGATAGTTTCAAGACGTGGTTGATGTTGAGCAACCCATTGAATACGTGCATCACGCGAGAACCAGGTCTCTTGGCGGCGAGCATACTGGCGGCTTGCGCGCTTTGTATCTTCCTTTGCTTCGCTTTCGGTCATTGTTCCATCACGCATTGCAATGATTTGGGCATACCCGAGAGCGCGCTGTGCTGTGACCCCATCGCGAATACCTTGAGAAATCAGCTGATCAACTTCACCGACAAAACCCGCATCCCACATACGATCAACTCGAAGGTCGATTCGCTCGCGCAGATGTTCGCGATCCATGACAAGGCCAAATTGAAGTGCGTCGGGATAGCGAGAACTATCTTCGCGAGGAAGATTTGCGGAAAATGGTTGACCAGTAATCTCGATAACCTCTAGTGCGCGAATGATGCGCCGCGTATTGGCGCGGTCGATGGCTAGCGCTGCTGCTGGATCTAACTCTTCCAATCGAGAAAAGAGTGAAGCAGCTCCGAATTCTTCAACCTCTGCCTCAAGTTTTGCACGCACGGCAGGATCTGTATCAGGAAAGTTAAGGTCATCCAGAATCGCTTTGATATATAGCCCTGTTCCTCCAACAATCACCGCATCTTTTCCACGGCTATGAATTTCTGCGATGGCAGCGCGAGCGTGTTCTTGATACCAAGCAACTGTGGAATCTTGGTTCGCATCAAGAACATCAAGAAGGTGGTGTGGGATTCCCCCGCGTTCTGCTTCAGGCAACTTTGCAGTTCCAATATCCATGCCGCGATAAAGCTGCATGGAATCTGCGTTGATGATTTCCGCACCCAGTTCTTGTGCAATCTCTATTGCAATATCGCTCTTGCCTGTGGCAGTAGCCCCACAGATGACAATTACTCGGTTCACTTTCTTACCGTTGGAATTCCAAGGGATGTAGAAGCAGGAGCTGTTCGAGCAGCGTGTGCATCTCCCCCGCGAGTGCGGTGAACGCCCAGCGCATCACCAATCAAATAATGGGCTGAACTTTCTGCAATCTTTACATCGACAAAATCGCCTGGGCGAGCATCGGTATCACTACTGAAGTGCACTAGGCGGAAATCTTCAGAGCGACCAGTCATTCGAGATCGAACTTCATCGCGACGGCCCTCAATTTCAGAGACCATTACGCGATGAGTTGTGCCGATTGCTTCTTCGTTGACGGATTGAGAAATTTTCTGTTGGTGCTCGTGAAGGCGCGTGTATCGCTCTCCAACTACATCTTCAGGAACTTGGTTCTCCATCGCACCTGCTGGAGTTCCAGGGCGGATCGAATACTTGTAGGTGTAGGCAGCGGCGAAACGTGCCTTGGTTGCAATATCGAGAGTTCCTTGGAAATCTTCTTCAGTTTCTCCAGGGAAGCCAACGATGATGTCGGTTGTAATCATCGCGTGAGGCATTGCGGTACGAACGCGATCAAGGATGCCCAGATATTTGTCAGTGCGATACGAGCGACGCATCGTCTGCAAAATCGCATCAGAACCAGATTGCAACGGCATATGTAGGTGTGGCATCACATTAGGTGTCTCGGCCATTGCTTCAATGACATCATCAGTGAAATCTCGTGGGTGTGGCGACATGAAGCGCACACGCTCAAGTCCTTCAATTTTCCCCGCCTCGCGAAGAAGCTTTGCAAAGGCGCCTCGGTCACCAAACTCAACGCCATAAGCATTCACATTCTGGCCGAGCAGAGTAATTTCGATGACGCCTTGATCTACAAGTGCGCGCATCTCTGTCAGAACATCTGCTGCTGGTCGATCTTTTTCAACTCCACGAAGGGTTGGAACAATGCAGAAAGTACAGGTGTTGTTGCAGCCAACAGAGACTGAGACCCATGAAGTAAAGGCAGAGAAACGTCGAGCAGGAAGTGTGGACGGGAAGTGCTCCAGAGCCTCAAGGATTTCAATCTGCGATTCTTCTTCGATACGGGCACGCTCAAGCAATACAGGCAACGAACCTACGTTATGGGTACCAAAGACAACATCTACGTAAGGTGCTTTCTTAAGAATGATTGATTGATCTTTCTGCGCCAGGCAGCCACCAACGGCAATTTGCATCGCTGGGTTCTTCTTCTTGATAGGTGCTAAGAAACTTAAATTTCCATAGAGTTTATTGTCAGCATTTTCGCGCACAGCACAGGTATTAAAGACGACAATATCTGCCTGCTGACCTTCGGGAACTGGAAGATAACCAGCCTCATCCAATAAACCAGCGATACGTTCGGAATCGTGCACATTCATCTGACACCCGTAGGTCTCAACGAGATATGTGCGCGTCATGGCGCGTATCTTATTTGAGCTTTAGTCGGTGATGCGAATTGGTTGAATACCGCGCGCGATTTGACGCTCGAAGTGAACTTCGCGCTTATCGTTAAATGTTGCAGCTGCCTTATAGGTCGTATCCATAAATGAGGCAAGCTCTTCACGTGCCTTAAGGCCATCGCCCGAAAGATCAGTGCGTTCAAAGACGTTCCAAGCACGAAGTACTGGTGCGACGACATCATCGAGGTGCTGCTGCAGATCGTAGATACCAGCGAGTGCAATCTGAACTGCCTTGCGTCCGAAGCCCGGCATATTCGCTCCTGGCATATCAAAGTTCGTGACAACATCTGCGATTGCTCGCATTGCAGCATTTGGTTCCATATCGAGGGCTGCAGAAAGTGTGTTTCGATAGAAGAGCATGTGGAGGTTTTCATCGAGAGCCACGCGCTGCATCATGCCTTCGGCGATTGGATCATTGGAAAGTTTTCCAGTGTTGCGGTGTGAAATACGAGTAGCAAGCTCTTGGAATGAAACATATGCAATCGTGTGCAACATGTCGTTCTCGTAAGGAGTCTGATATCCGAGAGACATATGTGCCATGCGAAGATCTTCGAGCTCGTATGGATCGACACCACGAGTTGCCATAAGGTAATCGCGAATCACAATTGCGTGGCGCGCTTCTTCAGCGGTCCAACGCTCAATCCAGTTTCCCCACGCACCGTCACGGCCCATAGAGAGAGCAATTTCAGTGTGATAGCTCGGCAAGTTATCTTCTGTAAGAAGATTGAGCACAAGTGAATCCTGAGCTACAGGAGTAAGGCGTGAATCTTTTGCTTCCCATGCATCTCCATTGAGTGGGCCTGCATAGTCGCGACCTTCAGACCATGGGACATACTCGTGCGGGTACCAGTTCTTCTGGACCTTGAGGTGGCGTTCGAGTTCAACTGCTACGACTGGTTCGAGATCACGAATAAGACGTGACTGAATGCGTGCTGACTCTTCGCTCATGGGCGCAACAGTACGGCAGTGAATTGGTTACTAACGAGTTAGAGATTATCTTTCGCGCGTTGTTGAGCCTGTTGTGTGCGCCACTTCGCAATTTCGGCATGGTTACCACTCAAAAGAATCTCGGGAACTGAGATGCCGCGCCATTCTTGTGGTTTGGTGAAATTTGGATATTCGAGATATCCCTCGCTGTTATGTGATTCTTCTGCGAGGGATTCAGGATTTCCGAGAACACCCGGAATCAATCGAGTGATTGCTTCAATCATGACCATTGAAGCTACTTCTCCCCCGCCAAGGACGTAATCACCAATAGAGACTTCATGCACACGAATATTGCGAGATTGAAATTCAGGTTGTGAGTAATACTGACGGACGCGATCATCAATTCCTTCATAGCGACCGCATGCAAAAATCAATTGCGTTGATGAGGAGAAGCTCTCAGCCATCTTCTGATTGAAACGCTTTCCAGCTGGCGTGAGAATGATGATGTCGGCGCCATCTGTCACTACTGAATCAATTGTCTTGCCCCAGACTTCAGGGAGCATGACCATTCCGGCTCCGCCACCATAAGGAGTGTCATCGACCGTATTGTGATTGTCATTTGTCTGAGCACGAAGATCGTGAACAGAAATATCTACGAGGCCTGCACTTTGGGCTTTTCCAAGCAGTGAAAGTTTAAGCGGTGAAAGGTACTCAGGAAATATCGAAATGACTTCAATTTTCATTAGATGCTCCCCTCAATTTCCGGAGGAATAACGGTCATCGTCTTCTTCTTAATATCTACGACCGGTACCAGTTGGTGCACGAATGGGATCAGGACTTCACCTGATTGAGTTTTAATGACGAGGACATCTTGCCCCGGAAGGTTGAGAACATCGGTCACGTCGCCGAATTCATCGCCATCGACTAGATGGGCTTTGCAGCCAACAAGCTGCAAGACGTGATAATCATCTTCATCAAGCCCCGGTGCATCGATATCAACGTCTGCGTAGAGAAGTTCATTGCGTAACGTTTCAATGGCGTTGCGATCTTCAATGCCCTCAAAGCCAAGCAGGAGAATTCCGTTGTGTACACGTGCAGAAGCCACGGTTAATTCACCGTGGCTTTCTGTCTGTAAAACTGCGCCGATAGCGAAGCGATCTTCAGCTTCATCTGTTCGGACTTCGATTGTTGCTTCACCGAGAATTCCGTGAGCTTTACCGATGCGGCCCACGTTTAATTTCATGGGTGAATTATGACTTAGCGAACCTCGTCGGTATCGATGAGATCGACACGTACTGAGCGACCAGCAAGTGCGCTTACGACCGTGCGAAGCGCCTTTGCTGTACGTCCATTACGACCGATTACCTTGCCGATATCTTCAGGATTAACACGCACTTCGAGCGTTGTGCCGCGACGGTGTGTCTTCTCCTTCACATTGACATCGTCAGGGTTATCAACGATTCCCTTTACGAGATGTTCGAGAGCTTCATCAATCATTATTCAGCAGGTGTTTCTTCTGCTGCTGGCGC
>JBJONB010000045.1:0-5015 GCA_046052045.1 Actinomycetota bacterium
ATGAACAGAATAAAGATTTCTACTGCAACTATAAAGACCGTGCGACTAAAGCTCAGCAGACTGCATTTCTATTGCAGCTTGCCCGAGAGAATTGTCTCGATGGCGACAAGGTTCGCGCAGGAGATGCCGTGAACTTCTCAATCGGCCAAGGCGATTCAGTAATTACTCCAATCAAATTGACACAGATGTATGCAGCGATTGCCAATGGCGGAACTATTTGGCAGCCAACAATCGCTAAGGCAATTGTTAACACCGAAGGAAAGGTTATAAAGAACTTTGAAGCAAAGAGGCTAGGAGATATCGGCGTCGACAAGAAGACGCTGAAATTTTTGCAAGAATCTCTTCATGAAGTGACACTGACAGGAACATCGGCAGGACTCTTCTCAAAATTTGCTGTTCCAACAGCGGGTAAGACAGGTACCGCTCAAGTCTTTGGCAGGAATGCCAATGGATCTGCCAAGGCAGATACATCTTGGTATGCATCGTATGCACCGTATAAAAATCCTAAGTATGCGGTCGTGATGATGGTCAGCCAGGGTGGTTTCGGTGCAAGCACATCAGGTGCTGGAGTAAAGAAGATCTATGAGGCACTCTTTGGAGTTCAAGGCGGCACAGTAAATCCAGAGCTTTCTCTCTTTCCTAAAGGAAAACCACCAGTAAAGTTGCCAAAGATCTCGCCAGCTACAAAGCCTGCAGCATCGATTCTCAATCCGAAGGGAAGTGGTGACAAGTGACATCAGTTGCAAACCGCAACCCTTATCGTCGCGCCAGAGCTAGATCATTCTTTGACGGTTTTGATCCGGTTCTGACCGGTGCTGTAGCGGCTCTGCTAGCTATTGGAACGCTCTTGGTATATGCAGCTACACGCGATTGGTATGCAACCAACGGTCTTGATCCAGAGTATTACTTAAAGCGCCACGTAATTAATATCGTCATTGGCCTCACCCTGGCCTGGGGAACAACGATTATTGATTACCGATTACTGCGCGCTTACACGCCATTTATCTGGGTTGCTGGAGTCCTTGGCTTAATCTTTGTTCTTATTCCAGGAGTTGCGAGTGAAGTTAACGGCGCAAAAGCTTGGATTCCACTTCCTGGTGGATTCCAGATCCAACCAGCAGAGATTGCCAAGATCTCCATCATTATTGGTATCTCCATGTTGCTTTCCGAGAGAACTCATAACAGCGATGAACCAAGCACTAATGACATTCTCAAAGCGCTAGCTGTTGCAGCGCTTCCGATTTTGCTCATTCTGCAACAGCCAGATATGGGTACCGTCTTCATCATTAGTGCATCAGTTGTAACAATCTTGGCTGTTTCTGGTGCGCCCACTCGATGGGTGGTAGGACTCATACTCCTTGCAGTTATTGGTGGCTTTGTTGCGACTAAAGCTGGAGTAATTAACGAGTATCAGGTAAAGCGATTACAAGCATTCGTTGATCCCAATGCCGATTCACAAGGTTCGGGATATCAATTACGTCAGGCTCGCATCACTGTTGGTTCAGGTGGGTTGATTGGCACGGGATTATTTGATGGGCCACAGACAAATGGTCGCTTTGTTCCGGAACAACAAACTGACTTCATCTTCACTGTTGCCGGTGAACAACTGGGATTTATTGGAAGTGGTGCAATAATCCTTTTGCTCCTTACAATATTGATGCGAGCTTTTGGAATTGCGCGAAGATCCACCGACCCCTACGGGATGCTCGTTTGTACCGGCGTAATCGCCTGGTTTGCTTTCCAGATATTTGAAAATATCGGCATGACTCTCGGTCTGATGCCGATGACTGGAGTACCTCTGCCCTTCCTCTCCTATGGAGGCTCAAGTATGTTCGCCAATCTCATTGGCTTTGGGCTCCTACAGAATGTTCACGCTAGCCACCGCGGTTAAAACACGCTCAAAATAGCCATCGCCTCATTTCATCTGTCATACTTCTCCCAACAGTTCAGCGCGGCCAGCGATCCTTATCGCGCCTGCGGCGGACTACAGAAATAGATTTAAAGGAAAGATTTAGAAACGAAGATTTGCTCAGAGTTTTAACAAAATAATGAGCCACGAGAATGCGTATCGCTAGAACAATCTAGAAGGTACGCGCTAAAGGATTTGGTGCCATGGCTATCGAGCCAAAATCACCGCGCAAACGTGCGGTAAAGAAGAGTAAGAGCAAAGAAACTTCACCTGAGGTTGCAGAAGTTGCGACATCTGAGGCAGAAGCAACACCTAAGACTCGCAAGAAGGCTGCTGCAATTCCAGTACCTATCTTCCAAGCAGCTCCTGTTGATGCAGTCGCCCCTAAGCGCGCCAAGAAGGGCGCTGCGAAGTCGGCGACAAAAGATAGCGAGAAGAGCGAAGGCGCAGAGGAGACAACTTCGTCTGCGGATTCAGAGGATTCAGATTCACGTGGTGGTCGTAATCGCCGCCGCCGACGTGGTGGTCGCGGACGTCGCAAGCCACAAGGCGAGGGCGCCGATTCACAAGAGAACTCAGATGATGAGTCTCAAGATTCAACAGAGAATTCAGAAGAGGGTTCAGAGGGCACAACACACCGCCGTCGCCGCCGCCGTCGTGCAACAGGTGATGATGTCACTCCAGGTGAGGTCATTGATGAAGATGGCGTAGTCACAGTTGTTAAGGTCCGCGAAGTCCGCGAAAAGAGTGAGCGTCCTGCACGTGATCGCTCAGAGCGCGGAACACGCAATCGTCGCGATCGTGATCGCGGACGTAATGATTCTCGCGAATACCGCGAGCCATATCGTCGCCGCGGAACCATCATCACAGATGGAGAATTCCTAGCCCGCCGTGAAAACGTTGATCGCGAAATGGTTGTTCGCCAAATTGGTGACCGTATTCAGATCGCTGTTATCGAAGATAATGTGATGGTTGAGCATTATGTAAATAGAAATGCCAACGTCTCATACGTCGGAAACGTTTACCTAGGTCGCGTTCAGAATGTTCTTCCATCGATGGAAGCCGCCTTCGTTGATATCGGCAAGGGTCGTAACGCTGTTCTCTATGCAGGTGAAGTGAATTGGGATGCCGCAGGTATTTCAGAGTCCGAACCACGCAAGATTGAGATGGTCCTAAAGACTGGTCAACCAGTTCTTGTTCAGGTAACGAAAGATCCAATCGGCCAAAAGGGAGCACGCCTTACTAGCCAGATCTCGCTTCCTGGTCGTTACGTTGTCTACGTTCCTGGTGGCGGAATGAGCGGAATTTCTAAGCGCCTTCCAGAGTCAGAGCGCACACGCCTTAAGGCAATTTTAAAGAATCTCATTCCCGATACCGCTGGAGTCATTGTTCGTACAGCAGCGGAAGGAGTTTCAGAAGTTGAACTCACTGCAGATGTAGAACGCCTAAAAGCGCAATGGGAAGATATTTATCAGAAGTCTGAAAACCCTAACTTCCATGCACCAGCGCTTCTGCTCTCAGAGCCAGATCTTGCTGTGCGTGTTATCCGCGATATCTTCAATGAAGATTTCCGCAAGCTCATCATTCAAGGTAATGAAGCATGGGATGAAATCACTTCATACCTTGGTTCAATTGCTCCAGAGCTCGTTACCAAAATTGAGAAGTATGCAGGTTCTGGCGATTTATTCGCTGACTACCGCGTTGAAGAACAACTCGCAAAGGCATTTGATCGCAAGGTCTACCTACCTTCAGGCGGTTCCCTTGTAATCGATCGCACTGAAGCGATGGTTGTGATCGACGTCAACACCGGTAAATTTATCGGTAAGGGCGGAAACCTCGAAGAGACTGTTACCAAGAACAACCTTGAGGCAGCAGAAGAGATTGCACGCCAACTTCGTCTGCGTGACTTAGGTGGAATCGTTGTTATCGACTTTATCGATATGGTGCTTGAATCAAACCGTGATGCTGTTCTTCGTAGACTTGTTGAATGTCTTGGTCGCGATCGCACCAAGCACCAAGTTGCTGAAGTAACTTCTCTCGGTCTCGTTCAGATGACACGTAAGCGCGTTGGGCAGGGATTGATCGAAGCATTCTCAACAACATGTGATTCATGTAATGGCCGCGGAATTCATATCCATATGGATCCTGTGAAGATGAAGGCTCCAATGCCACAGGTAAATTCACAGAGTGCACATCATCCAGATGTTGAAGAAGATGCCGCGACAGATCATGAATTCCACGAAACTCTCAATGAAGAGGCTCCGGAAGATGCAGAAGCTGTCGTAAGCCCCAAAGGAAAGCGCCGCCGCAGGGCAGCAAGTTCCGGGGTCATCACCGCTTAGATTTATGGGGGCGAAAGCCCAATTTGACCCCAAGGGGGCGAAATCCGTACCCTTAGCGTCTGCCTGGCCACTCGTGCACAGGCGCAGAGATTAGAAGAACTGAGGCAATGAGCATGTACGCAATCGTTAAAGCTGGCGGACGCCAGGAGAAGGTAACTGTTGGCGAGACCATCACCGTCGATCGCATCGACGCTGCTGCTGGCGCATCAGTTTCGTTCCCAGCTCTCCTCGTTGTTGATGGCGCAAATGTCACAACAGACCCAAAGGTTCTCTCAGCGGTAAAGGTAACTGGCGAAGTTATCGACGAAGTTAAGGGTCCAAAGATCGACATCCTTCGTTACAAGAACAAGACAGGCCATCGCCGTCGTCAAGGTTTCCGTGCACAGCACACACGAGTAAAGATCACCGCAATCAGCGGTGCTAAGTAAGCGAACCGGTTAAGGGAGCAAATAAATGGCAAGTAAGAAGGGTGTTTCCTCAACACGTAACGGTCGCGATTCAAACCCACAGTACCTCGGTATTAAGCGTTTCGGTGGCCAAGAAGTAAATGCAGGAGAAATTCTCGTTCGCCAGCGTGGAACACACTTCCACCCAGGCAAGAACGTAGGACGCGGTAAGGACGACACACTATTTGCTCTTGCAGCTGGTGCAGTTGAATTCGGTCGCGCTCGCGGTCGTCGCGTAGTGAATGTAGTTCCTGCAGTTTAATTAAGGTTTCTCTTAAAGGAGCGGGCCGCATTTATCGCGGTCCGCTTTTTTATTTC
>JBJONB010000046.1:0-4791 GCA_046052045.1 Actinomycetota bacterium
AAAGATGAAACATCAATCTTGCTCGGCACAATGTCGTTATGGCAGGGCGTCGATGTTCCTGGAAACTCATGCATCTTGGTAGCTATCGACCGCATTCCATTCCCACGTCCTGATGAACCAGTGATGTCTGCGCGTTCTTCACTAGCTGATGCATCAGGTGGAAGTGGATTTATGCAGGTATCCGTTCCGCGCGCAGCGTTGTTATTGGCGCAAGGAACAGGGCGTTTGATTCGCAGCATTGATGATCGCGGAGTCGTGGCAATTCTTGATTCACGTATTGTGACAAAGCGATACGGAAGCGTTTTGCTTAACTCAATGCCACCGTTGTGGCGTACTAGCGATGGTGCTGTTGTGCGCGATTCGCTGAAGCGCTTACGCGATAGCCTCTAGTTCATCAATGATGGTACGCACTTGCGGCCATGTCTTTGCAAAGCTCGGATGAAGCGGCAAGCGGGTTACATCATCGAATTTCACCCAGCGCACTTCATGAGATTCATCGTTTAATTCATGGCCTTCTAGACTCTCATTGGCGAAGGCGATAACGGTTGAATAGCTCCACCCTTCATGATCATCAGTAAAGGTATGAACAGGCTGTAAATCTTCAGGTTTAATTCCTGTCTCTTCGACTGCTTCTCGGATTGCACCTTCAATAATTGTTTCGTGTGAATCACGAGCACCACCTGGAATTCCCCAGGTATCGCCGTTATGCACCCATGGTGCGCGGTGCTGCAAGAAGACTGCGCCATCGCGAATAATCAGAAGGCCTGCTGCGCCGTGTTTGCCCCAATGTTTTGAGCCGCATGCGCATTCAATCCAGCCATCACCATCGCGCGCAGTCATGCTCCTAGAGTATCCACAGTTCGCACTTTTCGAACTTTGAAGCGCTACATACGCACTTACCCTCCCGCGCATGAAGAAGTTGATTGCGTTCTCATTAATCCTTACATCCATCGCACTTCCTGCACATGGCGCAGATTGCATAGAAAAGGCATGCATTGATGTCTATACCCAAGATGGAAAGATCATCATCGAAGGGCGAAAGGGCAGTGGACTGCCTGAGAAGAAGTCAGTGGCACCAGCGCCGGCAAAGACGCGCAAAGCTATTGTGCGAAAGCCAGTTGCGCCAAAGCCAAAAGTGACAGGAACTGCAAAGCCTAAGGTCATAACATCAACGAAGAAACCAGTGGTGCGAAAGAAACCCACGCCATCAGCCACAGCAAGTGCAACATCGCTGAGCGACAAGTTAGTCGAGATCCTGCCGACTGCAGGAATCGCTTATTCACCTTCATTTCAGCCGCTAATCAAAGTTCCCGTCTTCTTCTGGAGCGATATTCCTGAAGTCATCACAAAGAAGATTGAGATTGTTGGCGAAGTTGTCGATGTAAAGCTCAGGCCAACCTTTCTCTGGCATTACGGCGATGGCGTTGTATTTGTAACGCGCAAAATTGGCGCTCCTTATCCTGAAGGGGAAATCCAACATACCTATTCCAATCCGGGCCATTACTTAATTCAACTTATTACGCGATGGGAAGGCAGCTTCACCATCAGCGGAGTCACCGCGCAGATTCCAGGAAAGATCGACACAGTCTCCATTCTTCCCATCACAGTTGTTGCAGCACCTACTCGCTTCACCCCACCCGTTCTCTATAAGAAAGGCAGACCATGACAACACTTACTTCCCCTCACGATCTACTTGCCGCAATTCCTTTCCTTATCGGTTACCACCCAGATCAGTCTTTAGTACTTGTTTCGCTGAAGAACGAAACAATTGGTATGGCGATGCGTGTGGATTTACCGAGTGATATCGCACCTGAAAGTTATGACTTACTTGCATCCCATTTGGTACGCGAAGAAGCAGATGCAGCATTTATCGTCGCCTATAGCGGTGAATCCGAAAGCGATGCCGAGAGCGCTGTTATCAATACTTCTGCGGCTCTCATCCGCGCCGGTCTCGACATTAAAGAATCCCTCGTAGTTCGCAACAATCGATTCCGTTCGATGCTCTGCACAGATCTCACATGCTGCCCGCCAGAAGGCACTCAAATCCCTGACCTCGATACTTCAAGAATTGCCGCAGAACATGTCATCGCAGGACATCCGATGCCATACGACTCTGTTGAAGGTCTTGTGCAATCTATCGCTGCGGTTCCGTCTTCGCTTGAACTCAGTTGGCAAGATGAAGTACTTGCCTTCATCGTTTCCAGTGATGCTGAAGAACTCAATGATTTACAGCGCGATGGAGCAACAGCGATTATTGATTTGGCGGGCGAATACCGCGAAGGACGAGGTGCCGAAGATCGTGAATTGGTAGCTCGAGTTATCGGTCGCATGAGTGATATTCAAGTGCGCGACTTTGCGCTGGGTTCACATTCTGAAGAGAGCGCCGATCATTACTGGTCAATGTGGCATCAACTTCTACGCATCGCACCCCGTGGCTTCGTTGCTCCCATTGCATCCCTCTTTGCCGCCATGGCCTACGAACGTGGGGAAGGAGCGCTGGCACATAAGGCCCTTGATCGTGCACTCGACGATGACGACCAATACTCCTTAGCCCTTCTCCTGCGACGAGTCTTCACAGCAGGCTGGCCACCCCACTCATTTACAGCGATGCGGTCCGAACTTCACCCCAAAGTCGTGGCGACAATCTTCGGGTAATATTTGCACCGGTCACGAGTTCTCATCGAAAGCCCCGGCTGATGAGACGGCAACCCTCCACCGCGGTGGGGTGCTCCGGGTGACGACCAGGCAAGTGCGTGTAATACGCAGTTGCAAGTGCGTGAAGGATTTATCAATGAGCAGAACACCTAACTTCGATGTCACCGGTGCGTGGCTTGAGGGCGATGACCCAGGTGATCGTAAATTTATCAAGATTGGTTTCTTGCTTCTTGAAAATGGCGAGACCCTGCCAGATATCACTATCGCCTATCAAACATGGGGAACTCTCAACGCAGATAAATCCAATGCGATTCTCATTAACCATGCGATGACTGGTTGGTCTGATGTCACTGGTTGGTGGCCACAGATGGTCGGCCCTGGTCTTCCCTTTGATACAGATAAATACTTCATCGTCTGTCCCAATGTCATTGGCGGTTGCCAAGGATCAACGGGTCCTTCAAGTATTGCCCCTGATGGAAAACGTTACGGTTCACGCTTTCCCATCATCACGATTCGCGACATGGTCAATGCCGAAGTTGCATTTAGCAATGCTCTAGAAATCGATAAGTATTTATTGGCAGTTGGTCCATCACTTGGCGGAATGCGTTCGCTGGAATGGGCCGTCCAACTTCCGGATCGTGTTGGTGCAATCTGCACTATTGGTTCATCAGCTGTTGCCACAGGCGATCAAATCGGAACCGCATCGATTCAAATCCGTGCCATTAAAGCCGACCCACATTTCAATGGCGGGGATTACTACGAGCAAGAGCGCGGACCTATCGATGGCATGGGAATAGCCCGCCGCATCGCGCACCTGACCTATCGCACTGAATCTGAGATGGATGTTCGCTTTGGCCGCCAGCTTCAGGGAGATGACACCGGTCGATATGCCGTTGAGTCATACCTGGACCACCAGGCGACAAAGCTGGCCAAGAGATTTGATGCCAATACCTATATCGCTCTTACAGATGCCATGAACTCACATGACATCGGGCGCGACCGCGGAGGAGTGGCAGCAGCCCTAGAAGCCATCACCGTGCCAGTTGTTGTGGTCTCAATCGACACCGATCGCCTCTTCCCACCTCGACTTCAGGTTGAGATATCTGAGCTAGTTCCGACTGCAGATGCGCCAATAACCATCAGTTCTGACTTTGGACACGATGGATTCTTAGTTGAGGCAGAGGCGATGGGCGATGCGATTCGGCACGCCTTGAAGGTTGCGGGTACAATATAGGTATTGCTTCGAGAAGTTCGAAGAAAACAACCAAAGGACAATTGTGGCTGTATTTAGTGCGCTCAAAAACAAGGCAAAGGGCAAGAAAGCTGCAGCAAAGCCAGCAGCAAAGAAGGCCGTAGCTAAGAAAGCTCCTGCAAAGAAGGCAGCACCTGTTAAAAAGGCCGTTGCAAAGAAAGCAGTAGCGAAGAAGGCAGCGCCAGTTAAGAAGGCAGCCCCTGTTAAGAAGGTTGCACCAGCAAAGCCAGTCAAAATTGAATTGAAGAAGGACCTTTCTGCAAAGGAAGTACAGCAACTCGTAGATCTTAAGAATCTCGTTGCTCGCCAGAAAGAGATTGTTGAATCCCTTGCTGCAAGCGGAATCGATAATTACCGCAAGGCAGTAAAGAAAGAATTTATGGCGCTCGCTCTCGAAGCGCGCCAGCTCGATGTAGAAATTCCAGAAGCAACTGAGAAGGCACGTAAGGCAGGACTTGGCGGACCAAGTCGCATCTTGTCGAAGGCACAGCTTGCACTCATTGCACCAAAGGAAGAGCCAAAGGCAGCTGTTGAAGCACCTGCAAAGGGTGCCAAGGCTGCAGTTGTTCTTGATGAAGATGGCAATGAAATTGTTGTCGAAGAAGTAGAACTTGAAGATGTAGAAACACTTATCGCTGAAGCTGCTGAAATCATTGATGCAGAGGCAGATGGAAAAGATCAGCCACGCGTTGTCACTCTCTCAGATGAGACAAAGAATGAAGAAGGCTCATTTACCCTTCTTGATACTGATGCAGATGATGAAGAAGAAGATAAGAACGAGCGCGAAAAGCATAAGAAGGATCTCAAGAATGTAAACCTCGTTCTTGAAGCCATCAATGGCAAGATCCAGGGCGTTGAAGTCGCTCCAAAGCACAATATTGATC
>JBJONB010000047.1:0-4784 GCA_046052045.1 Actinomycetota bacterium
CCTGATCTGCTCAACCACCTGCTCACCATTGTTAAGGGCCCAGATTTCCCAACGAAGGCGCTCATTGTTGGCCGTGGTGGAATCGAAGATGCATATCGCACAGGCCGCGGATCAATCACGATGCGCGCAGTTGTTAACGTTGAAGAGATCAATAAGCGCACATGCCTAGTTGTCACTGAACTTCCATATCAAGTAAACCCAGATAACTTAGCTCTCAAGATTGCCGAACTTGTTAAAGATGGCAAGATCAAGGGCATCGCAGATGTTCGCGACGAAGGTAACGAACGTCTTGGCCAGCGCCTTGTCATCGTTCTTCAATCATCTGCAATTCCTAAGGTGATCCTAAATAACCTTTACAAGCAGACACAGCTTCAAGACACATTCGGTGCAAATATGTTGGCGCTCGTCGACGGCGTTCCACGCACGCTGCGCCTTGATGAGTTCATCAAGTACTACATCGAGCACCAAGTCGAAGTTATTGTTCGTCGGACCAAGTTCCGTTTGGTCGAAAAAGAGAAGCGCGCACACATTCTTAAGGGCTACCTCAAGGCGCTCGATGCGCTGGATGCGGTAATCGCACTTATCCGCGCATCAAAGACTCCTGAAGAAGCACGCACCGGTTTGATGAAACTTCTTGATGTTGATGAAATTCAAGCGAATGCAATCTTGGATATGCAGCTTCGTCGTATTGCTGCCCTTGAGCGCCAGAAGATTAACGATGAATACGAAGGCTTGATGGCTGACATCATCGAACTGAACGCGATTTTGGCTTCTGAAGCTAAGCAGCGCGAAATTATCAAGACAGAGCTTTCAGATTTGATTGCTAAGTACGGAGACGAACGCCGCACACAGCTAGTTGCTAGTGAAGGCGATTTCTCTGCAGAAGATTTGATTCCAGATCACGATGTCGTTGTCACAATTACACGTGGTGGATATTCCAAGCGCACGAGTGCAGATTTGTATAAGTCACAACGTCGCGGTGGCCGTGGCGTAAAGGGTGCAGCGCTCAAGCAAGATGACGTTGTCGACCACTTCTTCGTTGCCTCTACTCACGACTGGTTGCTTTTCTTCACTAACCAAGGTCGCGTGTATCGCGCAAAGGTTCACGAGCTTCCGGATGCAGGTCGCGATGCACGCGGTCAGCACGTCGCAAACTTGATGGCATTTAAGCCAGATGAGCAGATTGCACAGGTACTTTCATTTAAGGATTACAACGCAGCTCCATTCTTAGTTCTTGCAACAAAGAATGGTCTTGTTAAGAAGACTCCACTTTCTGAATACGACTCACCTCGTACCGGTGGCTTAATTGCGATTTCACTGAAGCCAGGAGACGAAGTTGTATCTGCATCCCTGGTCCGCAACGGCGATGAACTCCTTCTCGTTTCAAAGAAGGCGATGTCACTTCGATTTACAACAGATGACGAATCACTTCGCTCGATGGGTCGATCAACATCAGGTGTTATCGGCATGAAGTTCCGCGAAGGCGATGAACTTCTGACCATGTCACGCGTTGATGCAGAAACTTCTGTCGGCGCATTTGTCTTCACTGCAACCGATGGTGGTTACGGCAAGAAGACTCCTATCGATGAATATCGTTTACAAGGCCGCGGCGGAATTGGAATCAAGGCTGCAAAGATTGATGAAGAATCTCGCGGAACACTTGTCTCTGCCCTCGTATTAGTAGATAGCGATGAAATCCTGGCGATCACATCTGCCGGAACCGTTATGCGCACCCCAGCTGCCGAAGTCCGCCAAACTGGCCGTGACTCCATGGGTGTTCGCCTGGTCAACCTCGATGAAGGCGCGACCCTCTTATCTGTGACCCGCAACAGCGAAGATGAGATTTCGACGCAAAAGTAGTAGGGTTCACGCCTGTAGTTATGGAGGCCGTTTTGGTCACTTGATGAAAATCAAGTAACCTAGCGCTTCTGCAAACGCACGAAAGTTCGTCTGCGGGCCCATAGCTCAGCCTGGTTAGAGCGCTTCCCTGATAAGGAAGAGGTCGGTGGTTCAAGTCCACCTGGGCCCACCCGTTCTAATACGGGGACCTAGCTCAATTGGTAGAGCACCGCCTTTGCAAGGCGGGGGTTAGGGGTTCGATTCCCCTGGTCTCCACTGAAGAAGCCCACCGAATGGTGGGTTTTTTTATTTATCCCAGTAACTCTGCGACTCTGAAGTAAATCGGGATTCCCACAATTAAGTTAAATGGAAATGTAATTCCGATACTCGACATCAGCGCAAGTGTTGGGCTGGCTGTCGGTAGAGCAACGGCGACGGCCGCAGGGGCTGCAATGTATGAAGCGCTCGCCGATAAAATTCCAAGCATCGTCGCGCCACCAACACTGAGGCCAATCAGCGATCCGGCAGTTACTCCAATGAGTCCGCTCAATACAGGAAAAAGAATTCCAAATGCTGCAAGTGGTGCGCCAACTTTTTTGATTTCGGAGAAATTACTTCCTGCCAAGTATCCAAGGTGGAGCAAGAAGAGAACAAGCAAGCCATTAAGAAGATCTACGAAAAATGGGCTGACCTTTGTATATCCCTCATGAGGTGTAATTAATCCGATAACTAAACCACCAGCTAAGAGCAAGACAGTTTTTCCTAAGAGAACTTCCTTCAAAGTCATTGCCCAGCTTACCTTTGAGGTGAGCGAACGAGATGCGAGAAAAATTCCAACGATAAGTCCAGGGATTTCAAGAAGAGTTAATAGCGCTGGTGCAAAGCCTTCTACGAAGATGTCATTGCTCTCTAAGAAGAGGAGCCCTGCAGAGAATGTGACAAGAGAGGTTGAGCCGTAATGGGCTGCGATCGAACCTCGATCTACATCACTTAAGACCTTAATCAATTTGAGAATATAGAAAGCTAGTAATGGAATCAGAATTCCGCATGCAATGGTTGTGAGAGCGGGTGTTGCTAATTCAGAGAATGAAGAGGACTTGAGTGAGTGGCCACCTTTGAGTCCAATGCCGAAGAGAAGATAAATGGATAGAAATTGGTAAATCGCATCTGGAACTCTTACATCGCTCTTGAGGCGAGCTGCCAAGAAGCCAAAGATGAAGGTGAGAACACCCACGGACGTTAGATTCGCTTGTGCGATAGACCACGAATTCATGAGATCTCCTTTATCAATTGCGCAGTGTAATCTTTGCCCATGACTTCAACAGCGACATTACATACAACACTCGGCGATATCGTCATCGAGCTCTTTCCTAATCACGCACCAAAGACAGTTGAAAACTTTGTTGGTTTAGCGACTGGTGCAAAAGAGTGGACAGATCCACGCACAGGCAAGAAATCAAACGAGAATCTTTATGACGGAACAATCTTTCACCGCGTCATCAGCGGCTTCATGATCCAAGGTGGAGACCCACTTGGTCAGGGATTCGGCGGACCTGGCTACCAGTTCGCAGATGAATTCCACGGCGAACTCCAATTCGATCGCCCATACATTCTTGCAATGGCTAACTCAGGACCAGGAACAAATGGTTCACAGTTCTTCATCACAGTTGCGCCAACAACATGGCTCAACCGTAAGCACACAATCTTCGGTGAAGTTAAGGATGCAGCGTCACAGGCTGTCGTCGACAAGATTGGTGCAACACCAACTGGCGCACAAGATAAGCCTGTTACACCAGTTGTAATCAATAGCGTCACAATCGCTTAATACTCTGTACGCATGAAGCAGCGGTCAGCAGTTCTTACGCTGATCACTGTTATCTGCGCCTTTTATCTCTGGGAACTTGTTGATTCAGGGATTATCGGAACATTCGCACTCTATGGAATCGATCTTCTGAAGGTCACCAATGAGTGGTACCGATTAATCACTGTGGCTCTGGTCCACGATAACTCGAGCACAATTCCAATTCACTTGGCATTTAATATGCTCGCGCTGCATTCACTCGGGACTCCGATTGAAACCTTCTTAGGGCGCAACAAGTTCCTCATCATCTTCTTTACTTCACTTATCGGTGGATCAATCGCGTCAGCGCTCTTCCTTGGATACAACGGTTATTCAATCGGTGCTTCAGGTGCTGTCTTCGGACTCTTCGGCGCATGGGCTGTCATTAGCCGCAGAATTGGTGCCGAAGTAAAGAGCACGCTGGTGATTATCGGACTTAACTTCGTCCTTGGTTTCACCATCGGCGGAGTCGATTGGCGCGCCCACTTGGGCGGCCTCATCACAGGCGCCGTTGTTACAAAGTTCTTGCTTAGCTCTTTACGTTCCTAAGAAGAACCTGAGCAACATCGAGAACTTCAACATCTGATTGGCGCGCCACCATTCCATCGCCGACCATGATGCGACAGAACGGACAAGCCACAGCAACTTCAGGAACACCTGTATCAATTGCTTCATCGACGCGGTTGAGGTTGATGCGAGTACCGATCTTCTCTTCCATCCACATGCGTCCACCGCCACCACCGCAGCAGAATGAACGTTCCTGATTACGTGGCATCTCTTCGATGTCACAACCAGAAGCTTCAAGAAGCTCGCGAGGTGGTGCATAAATCTGATTGTGGCGACCCAAGTAGCAAGGATCATGGAAAGTAATTTTCTGATCTGCCTTATGTGGTGAAGTCTTTAACTTTCCTTCCTTCACCAATGTATTGAGCAACTGAGTGTGGTGGAGCATCTGCAGTTCATAACCACTCTGCGCATAGTCCTTTCCAATTGTTGTAAAGCAGTGAGGGCAGGTAACGACAACCTTCTTCACGCCTCGATTACCAAATGTCTCCTTAAATGTTTCAATATTTTCAGCGGCAAGAATTTGATAGAGGAATTCATT
>JBJONB010000048.1:0-4510 GCA_046052045.1 Actinomycetota bacterium
GCAAAGCCTGGTGCACTTGTACGTGCTGCATAAAGTCGAATGAGTTCGCCAGCAATCTGACGAACCGCTTTACGGGCACGGCCCTTTGCCTTCTGCCATTCACCGCTACCGATACGGTGCACGGTTGGGGTTTCTCCACCTACATACTTACTTACCTGCTCCAAAGTATCTGTTGGAACAAAGATGCGATCGCTCGGTTGACCGCGCTTAGCTGGTGCATATTCAATGACAAGGTATTCGCGGGTAACTCCCCCGACCGTGCGTTGAATAAGTTCAACGTAGCGACCGATTCCGTGTTGTTCGTGGACAACAAAATCGCCTGTCTTGAGTTCAAGTGGATCAATAGCCTGCTTGCGCTTTGAGGGCATGCGCGCACCATCTTTACTGCTGGTCTTACTGCCCGATAAATCGCGCTCAGTCACGAAGAGAATCTCGGCGTGATCACTCTTAAATCCATAACCCAATGAAGATTGAGTGACATGGATTGAGCCCTTTGTCGGCTGTGCACTCAGAGTCTGCACCATCTGCACAGGAAGATCTGCGTCGCGGAAAATTCCTGCATAGCGCTCAGCCATTCCATGGCCAGTTGTCGAGAAGATGACTGATTGGTGCGCCTCTAAACCGCTGCGTAGAAGCTCGCAGAGCGCTTCAACATTGCCACGCATCGGATCGATGGCTGAGATATCAAGAAAGCGCGCATCCTGATCGAGGTCACTTCCGAAGGCGTTGAGTGCCCGCACAGGTAGAGCAAGGCGAGCAATCTCTTCTTGTAGCTCTTTCCAATCAAAATAGGTGATGTTCTTTACCGGAAGCGGTGCAGAACCACCGATTGCAGCATTGGACCAAGAGGCTTCAAGGAATTCCTGATTGGTTTCAATCAAATCAGCAGTACGAGAACGTATTCGCTCGTCGTCGATAAAGACAACGTGAGTGCCCTTGGGCATGCGGTCAAGAATTGTTTCAAAGTCATCTGTGAGTAATGGAATGAGAGATTCCATTCCATCGACGATTGTTCCCTGCGCTAACTTATCGAGGATTTCAAGAGCGCTTGGATATTGGCTCTTTATCTTCTCCGCTCGTTCACGGATCTTTTCGGTGAGTAAGAATTCACGGCAGGGCAAGATTGCTAACTTTCCAAGCACTGCTTCGCTTGTGCGCTGATCTGCAACTTCAAAATAGCGCATCTCTTCAATTTCATCGCCGAAGAAATCAATGCGCACAGGGTGCATCGCAAGTGGCAAGAAGACATCGACGATGCCACCGCGAACGGCAAACTCTCCGCGCTTTTCTACAAGGTCAGTACGAGTAAACGCTAACTCAGTTAAATGTGTAATGAGTTCGGTAAGGCCAATCTCTTGACCAATTTCTAGAGTCCACAACGGAGTCTTTGCAAGGTTTGCAATAAATCGATGAATCACTGCGCGAACAGGTGCAACAACAATTGGATGACTTGGATTTTCGGTCAGTGAATACAACGTTGAAAGTCTTCGAGCGACTGTGTCGCTACGAGGACTTAAGCGCTCGTGCGGAAGCGTCTCCCAGGCGGGAAATTCGTAGACAGTTGGATGAAGGCTCTTGAGGTACTCGGAGAGATCTTCACTGCCGCGGCTAGAGCTTGTGACAATCAGAAGTGGCTTTTCTTGTGCTGCTAGAGCAATGAGGAATGGGTAGCTCGATGCGGGAGCAATGATCTTCGAGGAATCGCTGAGCGCAGATGCGACTTCGGTATCACTATGTAATACCGAGAGAATTCCTCTCATTCTTCTGCCTCCAAATGACCTCAAGCCCCACTTCAAAAAGAAGGGGGGCGAACAATTACAGTCTATCGGCCTCTGTCTATCTGTGATAATTCTCGGGTGACGGAGAGCCCACAAACCAAGAATCTTGTTGCATCTGATGATGCGACGCTGCGCAGTGATGTGCGACGTCTCGGTGATCTCCTCGGTCAGTCTCTTGTTCGACAAGAAGGCCAGCAACTTCTTGATCTCGTTGAAAGTGTTCGTAAAGGCGTCCGCGAAGGTGGCGGAATCGAAATTCTTGAAAAGCTTTCGGTCGACGAATCAGTGCAACTTGTACGTGCATTTAGCACCTACTTCCACTTAGCAAATGTCGCAGAACAAGTTCACCGTTCACGCGTTCTTGCAGAAGTTCGTGCACACGGAGGTTCATGGATTACTCGCGCTATCGACAAGATTGAAGATGCAATTAAGAATCCTGTTTCAGGACACGAGATAACTCACGCTGATCTTGAAAAGTGGATTAACGATCTCGATATCCGCCCAGTCTTTACAGCGCACCCAACTGAAGCTGCGCGCCGTTCCATCTTGAGCAAGCTCGGTGAAATTGCATCGCTTCTCGATACTCCAAAGACTGTGACACAAGAAGAACGTTTGGCAGAGACTGTCGATCTCTTGTGGCAGACCGATGAACTTCGCCTTGATCGCCCTGAACCGCTCGATGAAGCGATGAATGCTCTCTATTACCTCGATGACCTTGCAACAAATACAGTTCCAGAAGTTCTCAATGACTTTGCTCGCGAACTCAAGCGTCTTGATATTGATTTACCTGTCACTGCTCGCCCACTGACTTTCGGTACTTGGATTGGTGGAGACCGCGACGGTAACCCAAATATCACTCCTCAAATCACCGAAGAAGCGGTCGTTCTTCAGGTGGGCCATGCGATTCGTACAACTATCGCTGCAATGAACCGCCTGCGTCAGATGCTCTCTGTCTCAACGCGAATAGCTGGAGCAACTCCTGAACTCAGCGCATCTGTTGAGAGAGATTTGAAGAACATCCCTGAATTCGAAGAACGCTTCTTGCGCCTTAATGTTCAAGAGCCGTACCGACTTAAGGCGACAGCAATCGTGCACCGCCTTGCATTTACTCGTAACCGCCATAGCGTCAATGGTCCACATGTACCAGGTCGCGATTACAAGAACACAGCTGAACTCCTTGCGGACCTGACTTTGATGCGCGATTCACTCTTTGCTCACCGTGGTGAACTCCTTGCAACTGGTTTACTCGAGCGCACTATCCGCACCGTTGCTGCCTTTGGCCTGACACATGCAACCCTTGATATTCGCGAGCACTCTGATGCTCATCACCATGCAATCAAACAGATGATTTCTGGCGACTACATCGAACTGTCACATGAAGATAAGTTCCCAATTCTTGTGAAGGAATTGGCTTCATCTGAAAAGCTCGATGCCGCAAAGCTTGATGCAGCAGGTGAAAAGACTCTTGGCACATTTATTGCCATCGATGATTTGATCGAACGCTTCGGACCTGAAGTTATCGAGACATATATCGTCTCTATGACAAAGGGTGCAGATGATCTGATTGCAGCAACTGTTCTTGGTAAGCAAGCTGGCCTAGTTGATATCGAGAAGAAGGTTGCCAAGATTGGCTTTGCGCCACTTCTAGAAACTGTTGCAGAACTTCGCGCAGCAGGTGAAATTCTAGAAAAGCTTTTATCTGACTCTACCTATCGCAAGCTCGTTGAACTTCGCGAAAATGTCCAAGAAGTAATGCTTGGTTATTCTGATTCCAATAAAGATGCAGGTATCGCAACTTCACAGTGGGAAATTCACCGCGCACAGCGCACCCTCCGCGATGTTGCAATCAAACATGGCGTCAAGCTTCGTTTATTCCACGGTCGTGGTGGCTCAGTCGGTCGCGGTGGCGGACCTACATATGAAGCACTCGTTGCACTTCCATGGGGTTCTGTCGATGGTCAGATCAAGATGACCGAACAAGGTGAAGTTATCTCGGATAAGTATGCGCTGCCTGCCCTTGCTCGCGAGAACGTTGAACTCACTTTGGCCGCTTCTCTTGAAGCAACAGTTCTTAATCGCGGTCCACGTCAAAGCCCAGAAGATTTAGCTAAGTGGAATGAGTGCATGAACCTTGTCAGCGACAACTCATTCACTCGTTATCGCTCATTAATCGATCATCCTGATTTACCTGCATATTTCTATGCATCAACGCCGGTAGAACAACTTGGAAACCTATTCCTCGGCTCACGTCCATCGCGACGTCCAGATGCCGCAGGTGGCCTTGATTCACTCCGTGCGATTCCATGGGTATTCGGTTGGACCCAGTCACGACAGATTGTTCCTGGCTGGTTTGGTGTGGGCTCAGGGCTCAAAGCTGCTCGTGAAGCAGGAAAGACCGATGTGCTTAAGAAAATGCTCGCAGAGTGGCACTTCTTCTCTACCTTTATTAGCAATGTCGAGATGACACTTGCGAAGACAGATTTAACAACCGCTCAACGTTATGTTGACACTTTGGTGCCTGCAGAGCTTCGCCACTTCCTCGACACAATCAAAGAAGAGTTCGAGCTAACAGTTGCAGAAATTCTTACACTGACTGGAAAGAGCTCACTTCTTGGTGATCAAGCTGTCCTTGCTCGTACGCTGCAGGTGCGCGATACCTACCTTGCTCCATTGCAGTTGCTTCAGGTAAATCTCTTGCATCGCGTACGCACAGAAGGTGAAGCAGATCCAAC
>JBJONB010000049.1:0-4348 GCA_046052045.1 Actinomycetota bacterium
CGGGAGATATCGCAGCGCTCAATGATTCTTTCGGTTTTGGTGGCCACAACGTAGTACTTGCATTTAAATCGCTCTAATCTAGAGCCATGGCAACACCGATCAACCCACTTGATCCTGAATCACGTATAGCCACCCTTCTCGATGGCGGCAGCTACGAACTTCTCATACCTCGCACTGATTGCGGAATGGTTGCAGCCACTGGTCTGGTTAAAGGAAATAAAGTCGTTGTCTTTGCATCCGATCCCACAATTAAAGGTGGCGCACTCGGTATCGAAGGATCGCAAGTAATTGTTCAGGCATATCGCGCCGCAATGGGTGGACAAATTCCCGTTATCGGAATCTGGCATTCAGGTGGTGCGCGATTAAGCGATGGCGTTGCATCTCTCAATGCATTCGGTGAAGTATTTCAAGCGATGGTCACAGCAAGTGGTCGTATTCCGCAGTTATCTCTTGTACTTGGACCAACTGCTGGTGGAGGTGCATATGGTCCGGCGCTCACCGATGTTGTTGTTCTTGCACCTGAAGGTCGCATCTTCGTTACCGGTCCTGATGTCGTGAAATCTGTAACGGGCGATATCGTCGATATGGCTCTGCTCGGTGGACCCGAAGCACACAGTAAGAATTCCGGTGTTGCTCATGTGATTGCACCTTCTGAAGAGGTTGCCTTCCGCGAGATTCAAGATCTTGTCTCACTCTTTGCAAATCAAGGGCTTATGTCCTCACATGTTGAAGATGTGCCCCTTGCCCACCTTGTTCCTGATTCTGCAAAGCGAGTTTACGAAGTTCATCCACTAGTTGATGCCATTCTTGATAAAGATGGAGAGAAGCTCGAACTTCTAGATATGTGGGCTGAAAACATGACGACCGTTATTGGTCGCCTTGGTGGTCGCACTGTCGGCGTGATTGCAAATAATCCTCAAGTAATCGGTGGAGTTCTCGATTCAGCAGCTGGTGAAAAAGCTGCCCGCTTTGTTCGAACATGTGATGCATTCGGTATTCCGCTCATTGTCATTGCAGATGTCACCGGCTTCTTACCTGGTATCGGACAAGAGTGGGAAGGCGCCGTGCGACGCGGTGCGAAGTTGCTCCATGCATTTGCTGAAGCTGTTGTTCCGCGCGTTACCGTTATTACACGCAAGGCTTACGGCGGAGCCTTTGTTGCTATGAACTCAAAATCCCTTGGTGCCACACGTGTATTTGCATGGCCCCAAGCTGAAGTTTCTGTGATGGGAGCAGTTGCTGCTGTACGCGTTCTTCACCGTCGTTTACTGGCAGATCTTCCTGCTGATCAACGCGAAGGTATGGAACTCGAGCTTGCTGCAGAACATGAAAAGGTCTCTGGTGGCGTTGCTCGCGCAATTGAAATCGGCGCAGTCGATGAAATGATTGAGCCAGATAAGACTCGTAGCGCTATTGCAAAGGTGCTTGCAGAGACAGAATATCGCCGTGGTTCACACGGCAATATTCCGCTATAAATCTTCTACTTAACTGCGAAGGTAACTGAGACTGTTGATGTCACAGTCTTTTCAATACTTGATGTGTCATATGCGCCAGTATCTTGCGTCATCGTTGAATCCGGTGTTGTCACCTGGAATACGCCTGAACGAACTGATTGCACTGAACCTACTTTGCCGCCGACTGCCTTTGTGATTGCTTCAGCGCGGATCTTGGCATCTTTCATCGCTTCTTCAAGAAGTTGTGGGCGAAGCTTAGGAAGAGTTGAAAGGTAGTACTGAGGTCCATAGTTATTTACAGTGACACCTTGCTGCAAGATGGTTCCGATTCCCTGAGAAAGCTTTGAAACGAGTTGGACATCTTTTGATCGAACAACGACATCGCGTGATGCGCGGTAGTTAAGAATCTTTCCTGTGTTGTTGCCATTAACCCACTGCTCGTTCGCGTAGGTCGAGACAGATCCTAAAGTAAGGGCATCTGCTGGAATTCCACCGGCTGTTAGGTACTTGCTGACTGCAGCAACATCGTTACCGACTTTGGTGACAGCTTCAGAAACAGTTGGACGTGTCAGTGAAACGTTGAGTGTCCATACAACATTGTCTGCAGTTGCTGATGTCTTTGCAGACCCTGTCACAGTAATTCCATTTGCATTACGTGCTGCAAATCCTGCACCAACTTTTACGAGTCCACCACCTAGTGCAATCGCAAGAATGAGAGCGATTGAGATATAGAGAATTGAGCGGCGGCGTTCAGTTGAAGTCATAGGTGCTTGAGTCGTCATGGGAGCATTCTATCTCCACTTAGATAGCGCGAAGTCGCGCAACTTCTTGAAGGTCCACGCCTCGATAAGGTTCGAGTGCTACCTCCCACTCATTTCCAAGAGTTCTCTCGAGATTCTCACGAACTTCTAACTCATCAAAGTGTGCAAGTGCTTTGCGAATCTGATCTTCGCTAATCAGAATTGTTCCGACTTGGTCGACTGTTGCGCGATGGATTCCAAGTTCAGGGGTAAATCTAAAGAGCTCGCCCGTATGTGTTCCGAGTTCGCTGGCTTCGAAGCGTAGGTAATGCCATCCTTTCAGTGCTGTCGCAATCTTGGCCGCAGTGCCAATAGGTGCACGAAATTCAAGTGAGGTTCGTACGGTGCCAGGAGTCAGCGGTTGATCGCGCCAGAAGATTTGTTGAGGTGCGCCCAGAAGTGAGTTCAGTCCCCACTCAATATGTTGGCGCAGCGCAGTAGGCGCGGAGTGGATGACAACCAGACCGGCGAGGTTTTTTTCATGCATGTGGTGCTCCTAGCAAGGTGCGATTTGTGCGACCTTCCCCGATCCACAACGACTACCAATTGCTAGTGAGTGCTCTATTTATACAACTTTCCACCGACTTTGTGAATATGGGCTCTTTCGAGCATCGATTTGAGCGTGATCTAGCAAAACTGGGAATAGGAATACGCGGAGGTAGCAGGTACCCTTATTCCTAGTCGGACGCTTTATCAGTACCCGTTGTTAGATTTACTTCTTTACTCGGTATGGCTGTAGCAAGACGAAGACTGGAGTTTGAGGAATTCTCGAACTCCCAACATATCGAAGGAATAGTAAAAAATATGGCAACAGGTACAGTTAAGTGGTTCAACTCTGAAAAGGGTTTCGGTTTCATTGCAGTTGATGGTGGCGGACAAGATGTATTCGTTCACTACTCAGCAATTCAGGGAAACGGTTACAAGAGCCTTGAAGAGGGTCAGTCAGTGTCATTCGAGGTCGTCCAGGGTCCAAAGGGTCCTCAGGCAGACGCAGTGAACGCTAACTAATTTCACTTACGAATAAGGCCCGCCGAGAAATCGGCGGGCCTTATTTTTTTCTACTTCTTTGGCTCAGGCGGAATCTCGCCTACTTTAGCTTTCAGCGCAGCAACAGCTTTTACAGGAGATAAATCTTTTCCACTCTTCCATGCATCGAGATACTTCCAAGGAAGAACTTCACCTCTACGTACCCACCAAATATCTGTGGGTGTGGGCCATGAAATTCCGAAGTGAAGGTGCGGCGCAGTTCCACGCGCACTTCCTGTTGATCCGATTGCGCCCAATACTTGTCCAGCCTTAACTTCTACTCCAGGTTGAATGCTTGCCGGGATTGATCGCAGGTGAGAGCCGTAATAACGAACTCCGTCTTCACCGATGATTGATACATAAAGTCCGCCACGATCTATTCCAAGATTTGTCTTACCACTCCACCTATCAATGCGATTTACTTCATCGACGACTCCATTAATTGGCGCCACAAAGCGGCATCCTGCCTTTGCCAAAATGTCAGTGGCCGCATAATCATGATGAGCGCGCGCGTAATTGACTTCGCAATTAGCTACCGGAAATAAGTAGACCGGTGCAGCTTGGGCCGAAGGAATTGATGTGAAGACAAGAGTGAGCAGAAGTATTTTTCTCAACATGCTGCGAAGCCTAACTAATCGGGGGTTAATCTTTGAGAGCGGCGCGGTCTAACTTGGCTGTGACAATCATGTGAGGAACGGTCAGCGCCCAAATTGTGACCAGAGTGAGCCAGAGAAAGTGATCGCTGATATTTTCACGGGCAATTGCAGCAAGGAGAATGACGAAGATAAAGGTGCCGGCAAGAGCGGGTAAACCAGGAATCACGGCGTAACCGAATGCCTTAAAGCCACGAGATTGTTGATATGCAGCTTGCGAACGTGGGAGCAATGAAGTCAATCGCGCTGTATGGCGCATTGCATGCCAGCAACCGAAGTAAATGGCGAAAGAAACAAGAGGAGGCGCAATCGATGCAAGCCCTGCAAGCAGTGCGATATCTACAGCATCTCTGTAGCGCTTTCGGGAGATAAGAATAAGAAGGCTGATGGTTGCAATTGCCGCCACAATAATTTG
>JBJONB010000050.1:0-4316 GCA_046052045.1 Actinomycetota bacterium
GGATCAGACAAGGTGTCATAGGCTGCAGTTACTTCTTTAAATTTATTCTGAACTTCTGGATCTGGGTTTACATCTGGGTGAAGTTCGCGCGCAATCTTGCGATAAGCCTTCTTAATGTCATCAGCGGTTGCTGTGCGATCAAGGCCAAGCAGGTCGTAGAAATCAGCCATTACTTATTTCCTTCAGTAATGAAACGACCTACATAGCGAGCAACGGCCGAAACTGCAGCCATAGAACCTGCGTAATCCATACGAGTTGGCCCAAGGATTCCAAGTGATGCGTCTGTGCCATATCCAACTGTGACAAGGGATGTTGTCTGCAAGCTTGAATCTGGTTGTTCGCTGCCGATAGTGACATGAACAGTTGAGTGCGCATCGCTAAGCAAGCGGAGCAAAACCACTTGTTCTTCAAGTGCTTCAAGAATAGGAGAAAGGGTGTTTCCAAGATCTTCACCAGAACGTGCAAGGTTTGCAGTTCCTGAAATCGCCATCATCTCGCGACCTTGTGAATCACCAATCTTTGGGTACTTCACAACTGCTACCTGCTTGGTGATATCTGCCAATAACTTTGCACTTCTCTTTACGACATCATCGAGATCGTGTGCACCCTCAAGGAAAGTTTCGATGGCGCGACGTTCAGCAGTTGAAAGTGGCTTTATTGCTGAAATCTTGTCTACAAAGAGGCGGTATCCACGATCTGTTGGGATTCGGCCCGCGCTTGTATGAGGTTGAGTAATCAAACCTTCTTCTTCTAGGACAGCCATCTCATTGCGGATAGTTGCTGGGCTAATTCCGAGTGCACGCTTATCGGCAATCGCCTTTGAGCCAACAGGCTCTTGGGTTTCGACATATTCGTCGACGATTGCTCGAAGAATCTCGAGGCGGCGATCAGTGGTCATAGTTTGGCAATCTTAGCGTGCGAGTGCTAACGAAGCATTTCATGCGTGATGCGGTCGGCAATCAAACGCCCCTTAGGAGTAAGCGCTAGCGCATTCTCCTTCTCAATCACGTGCCCGCTCTTGATGTATTCCATGCTTCGCTCATATTGAGCAACGGTGAGAGCTGCCTTCTTCACACCTTCGGGCATGCGGATTGCAAGCATGATGTACTCGGATTTCTTCTCTTCATCACTTAAAACTTCTGAATCTTTAATCGGTGAAATTCCAGCAAAGACCTTTTCCTTATAAGCATTTGGGTGCTTTACATTCCAGAAACGCTTCTGATCAATATGCGAATGCGCACCAGGACCTAAACCCCACCAATTATTTGATTTCCAGTATGCAATATTGTGACGGCATTGATGTCCTGGCTTTGACCAGTTAGAGAGTTCGTACCACTTCAAACCTTTTTGCAGACATTGCTGATCAACTAGTAAATACATATCAGCCATCAAATCATCATCAGGCATTGTGTATTCACCGCGTTTGATTTGCGCAGCTAACTTGGTGCCTTCTTCAACAATGAGTGCGTACGCGCTGATGTGATCAATATTGAGTGAGAGCGCTTCCTTTACCGTTGCTGCCCAATCACTTAAGGACTCCCCTGGCGCTCCGTAAATCAGATCAACGCTCACGGATTGGAATCCTGCAATACGTGCCATATCCACGGCCTTGCGGACATTCTCTGGGTTGTGGGTGCGATCTAAGACTTTTAGAACTTCAGGGTTCGAAGATTGCATTCCAAATGAGATGCGGTTGAAGCCAGCTGCGAAGAGTTCATTGAGCTTCTCTTGCGTGACTGAATCAGGGTTTGCCTCAAGGGTAATTTCGCAATCATCGGTAACGCCATTGCGCGCCTTGATGGCAGTTATAACGCGACCTAAATCTTTAGGCGGCAAGAGTGAAGGTGTTCCTCCACCAAAGAAGATGGTTGGTACGACATCTTTGGGTGCAGCATCGAGCTCTTTAAGAACAGCGTCGATGTAATCGCCTGAAACGATTTCAAGAGTTGCGCCATCTTGGAGTTCGGAAGGTGTGTATGTGTTGAAGTCGCAGTAGCCACAGCGTCGTACGCAATATGGAATATGGACGTAGAACGAGAGCATGACTAACTAGCCTTCGAGCTTGCGGGCTGCTTTAATCTTTTCGATATCGGCATCGGTAGCAAGGGCTGCAACGAAGGCTTCTTGTGGAACTTCAACGCGTCCCACCATCTTCATGCGCTTCTTACCTTCCTTCTGCTTCTCGAGAAGTTTGCGCTTACGAGAGATATCTCCGCCGTAGCACTTAGCAAGAACGTCTTTACGAATCGCGCGAATAGATTCGCGAGCAATGATGCGTGAACCAATAGCAGCCTGAATAGGAACTTCGAACTGTTGGCGCGGGATGAGTTCGCGCAGCTTGCCGGTCATCATCACGCCGTATGAGTAAGCCTTATCGCGGTGAACGATTGCGCTAAAGGCATCGACTGCTTCGCCCTGTAGCAAGATATCGACCTTTACAAGGTTTCCTTCTTCATCGCCCATCTCTTCATAATCAAGTGATGCGTAACCACGTGTACGGCTTTTAAGTTGATCGAAGAAGTCGAAAACGATTTCAGCAAGTGGCAAGGTGTAGCGGATTTCAACGCGATCTTCAGAGATGTAATCCATGCCGAGCATGACGCCACGGCGCTCTTGGCAGAGCTCCATGATGGTTCCGATAAATTCAGATGGAGCCAAGATTGTTGATTTAACAATCGGCTCTTTCACGCTATTGATCTTGCCGTCAGGAAATTCTGAAGGGTTGGTTACAACAAACTCTTTGCCATCTTCCATGGTGACGCGGTAAACCACGTTTGGCGCAGTTGAAATCAAGTTGAGCTTTGCTTCGCGTTCAAGGCGTTCGCGCACAATTTCCATATGAAGAAGACCCAGGAAGCCACAACGGAAACCGAAACCAAGCGCTGCAGAGCTTTCTGGTTCGTAGACAAGAGCTGCATCGTTGAGCTGTAGCTTTTCTAGAGCGTCGCGAAGAACAGGAAAATCTGCGCCATCGAGTGGGAATAAACCAGAGAAGACCATTGGCTTTGGATCTTTATATCCGCCAAGTGCTTCCTTTGTTGGGCGCGCAAAGTTTGTAATGGTGTCGCCTACACGTGATTGGCGAACATCTTTTACTCCAGTAATTAAGTAACCTACTTCGCCAACGCCAAGACCCTTTGATGGCAGCGGTTCTGGGCTAATGACGCCGACTTCGAGAGCTTCGTGTTTTACACCAGTTGAGAACATCTGAATCTGTTCTCGCGGATTAATGCGACCATCAACAACGCGCACATAGGTAACAACGCCGCGATATGCATCGTAGACAGAGTCAAAGATAAGTGCGCGAGCAGGTGCATCAGCATCGCCGACAGGAGCTGGAATCTGAGCAATGATCTGATCCAGAAGATCTGCAACTCCATCGCCAGTTTTACCGGAAACCTTTAATACATCTTCAACTTTGCAGCCAATCAGGCCAGCAAGTTCCGCCGCAAACTTTTCAGGTTGCGCGTTAGGAAGATCGATCTTATTAAGAACAGGGATGATGGTGAGGTTGTTCTCCATCGCAAGATAAAGGTTGGCAAGAGTCTGCGCTTCGATTCCTTGTGCGCAGTCAACGAGAAGAACTGCGCCCTCGCATGCAGCAAGTGAACGTGAAACCTCGTAGGTAAAGTCGACGTGGCCAGGTGTATCGATCATGTTGAGGACATATTCCTGTCCATCAATACCGCTGCGCCATGGCAGACGAACTGCCTGAGATTTAATTGTGATTCCGCGTTCGCGTTCGATATCCATGCGGTCCAAATATTGCGCGCGCATATTGCGTGCTTCGACTACTTCTGTGATTTGGAGCATGCGATCGGCGAGAGTTGATTTACCGTGATCGATGTGGGCGATGATGCAGAAATTACGAATCTGCGCCGGATTTGTTGAAGCGGGTTGTGGCGCCTTAGCAATGGATATTGCAGGCACTTAAGAGACCGTTACCTTTGAGTTATCTAGGAAGTTGGCGATGAATTAACGAACGCCGGCTTTAGCAGCAGCCTTAGCCATTGAAGACTTCTTATTAGCAGCAGCGTTCTTGTGAATAACGCCCTTTGACACTGCAACATCGAGAGCCTTTGAAGCAGCGCGGAGTTCAGCAGTAGTTGCAGCAGCGTCACCCTTTACGACAGCTTCGCGGAACTTGCGAACAGCAGTCTTGATTGATGATGAGACAGACTTGTTGCGAAGGTATGCCTTCTCGTTTGTCTTAATACGCTTGATCTGCGACTTGATATTTGCCACGTGTATTGCTCCGATTTATCTCTTTTTAGCCAAACCTTGTGATTTGTGCAGACGCGTAGGTTATCAGCGCA
>JBJONB010000051.1:0-4249 GCA_046052045.1 Actinomycetota bacterium
CGTCCTGGAACTGCAGCCGTTGTAATGACTACATGTGACTTTGCGATGTAAGGAGTCAGAAGTTCGCGCTGCTTTGCTGCGCGTTCTTCTGTCATTTCGCGTGCATAACCGCCAGCACCTTCAAGTGCTTCGAGTTCAAGATTAATAAATGTTGCACCCATTGACTTCACTTCATCAGCAGATGAAGGACGAACGTCATAAGCACTTACAACGCCTCCAAGTCGGCGAGCAGTTGCAATTGCTTGCAAGCCTGCAACACCTGCTCCGAGAACTAGTACCTGAGCCGGTGTAACTGTTCCTGCTGCTGTCATTAGCATTGGGAAGAATCGTGGAGAGAGTTCAGCACCGACAAGTGCTGCGCGATATCCAGCACAAAGTGCTTGTGAGGTCAGTGCATCCATTGATTGTGCACGTGAAATACGTGGAACAAGTTCAAGTGAGAATGCAGTTACTCCTGCACTTACCGCTGCATCGATTGAATCAACTGCAGTAACTGGAGAAAGGAAAGAGATTGTGACGGCGCCTTTCTTGAGGCTGCCCATCTGCGCTGGAGTTAGTGAGGTAACTGAGAGAACAACATCAGCATCGCTGATTACGTTGCCACTCTTTACTGTGGCACCTGCGGCTGTATAGAGATCATCTGTTGCCTGCGAATGTACGCCTGCTCCAGATTCAATGACGACTTCGTAACCAAGTCGCGTTAACTTATTGATGACATCTGGCACGAGCGCTACGCGCTTCTCACCATCTCTGATTTCTCTAGGAACAGCCACTCTCATGGCGATAAAGGTACTCTCCGAGGCAAATTTTGGAGATGTGAAGCTAACCTTTATTCCATGGCTAAATCTCTGCTCATACTCATTTCGGGTCCATATCTATCGGGAACAGATGGGGATGAAGCGAAGATTCGCAAGAATCTAGAAGCTATGGAGGCGTACGCGCTACCCCTCTTCAAAAAGGGGCACTTAGGTATGGTCGGCGAATGGGCAGCATGGCCAGTCATTAAATCAGCCGGCGGAGATACTCACTCATCCCCCGAATTCACGGAGTTTCAATATCCCGTTGCGCATCGCCTTCTTGAAAAGTGCGATGCCATTTTAAGAATTCCAGGGGAATCGCGTGGAGCTGATCTTGAAATGGAGAAGGCGCGACAAATGGGAAAAATAATCTTTACAGATTTAGATCAAGTCCCCGATGTAAGCGAAGAGAATTAGTTACTTAATTTCCTTTTAATTCACCGCGAGTGAGGTGATAGAGCAGAGCTTGAATTGTTGTGCGGCGATGATATGCCTCGCGCCAGATAACAGATTTTGGTCCATCAATTACTGATGCTTCAACTTCTTCACCGCGGTGTGCAGGAAGACAGTGCATAAAGATGGAATCTTTTTCGGTAAGTGACATCAAGTTCTCGGTGACCGCATATGGTGCAAGCGCCTTCATCTTCTCGGTGCGCTCTGCCTCAGGGTCCCCCATCGACATCCACACATCTGTGTAGAGAACGGATGCGCCCTTTGCTGCTGATTCTGCATCCGTTGTCACTTCCACAGTTGCACCACTCTTTGCTGCAATCTCTTTCGCCTTTGCAACAACTGCAGCATCTGGCGCCCACTTGCCATCAGGAGTTGCTGCTACAACATGTGCGCCCATGATTGCGCCCATGATCAACCAAGCGTGGGTCATATTGTTTCCGTCGCCGAGATAGACAAATTTGCGGCCCTTGATATCGCTTCCAAAGTTCTCGCGGATTGTTACCCAATCTGCAAGCAACTGAGTTGGGTGATCGTCATCGGTGAGGCCGTTAATTACCGGGATAGATGACTCAGCGCCGAGTTCATCGACATCTGATTGCTTAAAGGTACGAATAATGAGCGCATCGCAGAAACCGCTGATGATCTTGGCAGTATCGGCGATTGTTTCACCGCGACCAAGCTGTAGATCATCGCCGCGTATAAAGATGGGCGTTCCTCCCAGGTGTGCCACTGCAGTTTCTGAAGCCAAGCGAGTACGTGTTGAAGGCTTAGTCATGTAGATCGCGACTGTCTTATTGCTCAACGCTGTATTTGAGCGGAGCGGATTCTTCGCAAAGTCAGCAGCTGTATCGAGGAGTAAGTCGACATCAGCGCGGGAAAGGTGCTCTGTGCGTAGTAAGTCTTTCATTGGGAGATTCTACAGTCATATTAGATACTAGGAGCATGGGTATTTTCGACCGCGGTCTACCAACGCTTGATTCACCTGTCACTGGTGCAGATACAGACACACTTACTCGCCCTGTTGAGCAAGAAGATGATGGCGGTCATGATCGATTCGCTCATTACATTAAAAAAGAGAAGATTGTTGAATCAGCAGTAACCGGCAAATCTGTCCGCGCATTATGCGGAAAGAAATGGGTTCCTTCTCGCGATCCTCAGAAATATCCTGTCTGCCCCATCTGCAAAGAGATTTTTGAAGGGCTCAAGCCAGGTCCTGAAGACGGCGACAGTAAAGAATAAATAAATCTGGTGGAGGTGCCGGGAATCGAACCCGGGTCCTTCAGAATTAAAACAGGGCTTCTACGGGCGTAGTGTGTTTATCGTTTTCTCAGTTCTGAATCTCTTACACACAAGTATTCAACGAACTCATTTGCGAAACTGTTCTCTCGAGATATTCGCAACGCTATCTCGATGAAGAGCTCTCTAGCGACGCCAGGTTCCGGGACGAGAGCGCGCCCGGGCTGACGGATTCGGTACTAGCTTATGCAGCTAGAGCGAAATCACTGCGACTGTTGTCTGCAGTTATTTGTGCACAGGTTTCATGGTTTACGAGATCATCCCGGCTTCCTCGGCCCGCTTCCCCTGCCTCAACAACTAAAGTCGAGACCGTTCACCCCCATGTTTTTCTAGTCAGACTAGAAAATTGGGAATTACGTTGAGAAACGTAATTCACACTATTTAATTTTTAGACAACTCACCCAATGAAATATTGATGTGGATTGGTTTCTTAGAAGGTATGGAGTGAGCATTCTTGTCTGCCAACTCGATCTATCTAAGCGATGTCCCAAGTATAGAGAACACCTAGGACAAGTGAGAAATTCCCGTAAATCTAAGCGTGAAAAACTAGAAGGAGTCTTTGCCTGATTGACGACGCGATAGTTCGCGGTTTACTTCACGGGTTGCTTGCTGTTCCATCAAAGTAGAACGCTTATCGTGCGCCTTCTTACCCTTGGCCACAGCGACTTCAATCTTCGCTTTTCCATCTTTAAAGTAGAGCTGTAATGGAACGAGAGTGATTCCAGAATCTTTTGTGCGCGCAGCAATCTTGCGAAGTTCAAGTTTATGAACAAGCAACTTTCGCTTACGACGAGGTGTGTGGTTGGTCCATGTTCCTTCTGTGTATTCAGGAATGTGAACGCCATGAAGCCAGAGTTCGCCATTTTCGACCATGGCAAAGCCATCGATCAGAGATGCGCGGCCTGCGCGGAGTGATTTCACTTCAGTTCCCATTAAGACGATGCCACATTCATAGACATCATCAATGGAGAAATCGTGACGAGCTTTTTTGTTCTGAGCGATGAGCTTCTTACCTAGTTCTTTAACCATGAGCTCACCTCCCAGCAAGTATTACTTCGAAGGGCTAATTAAACCTTCAAATAACGGCGAAGGGTAATGAGCGAAGCAATCGTTGAAACTACGAGGCCTGTAAGGAGCAACCAGGCAGAAGCTGCTGCAACTTCGCCCCACCCAAAGAACTTGGTGAAGGTAAGCAGAGGAGCAACCTTCTCTTGGACTACGTATTTCAGCCCTGCAAGAAGACCGGTAGCAAGTCCCCAACCGATAAAGGCAGAGAAGATTCCTTCAAGAAGGAATGGAAGTTGAATAGACCAAGAAGATGCACCGACCAACTTCATCACGCCGGTTTCGCGGCGACGGTTAAATGCTGCGATACGAAGTGTGTTGCTAATGAGCAACGCTGCAGTGAGAACCGAGAGAAGGCCAACTGCAAGTGCGCCATTGCGAAGCACTCCGAGTAAACGGAAGAACTTCTCAAGGATGGTGCGCTGATCTTGAACAATATCTACGCCAGGACGTCCGCTAAATGCACTGACGACTACATCGAATTGTGTTGGGTCTTTGAGCTTTACGCGGAATGATTCTGGAAGCTGATCGGCTGTGACGTTCTGTGCGATTGCAGAATCCTTAAAGCGCTCTTTAAAGCGCGCAAATGCTTCTGTCTGTGATTCATAGAAGACGCTATCTACAACTGGAAGTGCATC
>JBJONB010000052.1:0-4208 GCA_046052045.1 Actinomycetota bacterium
TTCGTCCAAAGATCACCATGGCATGCGTGGATTGCAAAGAGCGTAACTACATCACTAAGAAGAACCGCCGCAACGATCCAGACCGCATGGAACTCAAGAAGTTCTGTCCACGTTGCAAGTCTTCAACACTTCACCGCGAAACCCGCTAATGCTGAACCCCGATTCGGTCGGGAGTACCTTCGCAGGTACAGATTCAATTACCGTTTCACAATCTGAAATCGATGCCTTCTGCGCTGTTGTCGGCGAAACCGATACAACTATCGCGCCACCAACTTTCACTATCCGCATCACGCTGACTCAATTTGAGGAAATTCTTACTCGTCCAGAAATTGGACTCGACTGGTCGCGCTTGGTTCATGGCGATCAGAAGTTCGAAATCTTTTCACCTGTAAAAGCAGGAGATGCGCTTACATGCGCTGCAACCATCGAAAGCTATCGCGTAGCTGCCGGCAACGAAATTGTCTCTGTGCGCTCTGATCTTCATCGTGAGGGAGAACTTGTTGTCTCTGCCTGGTCCACATTGGTGGTGCGCGCATGATTGAAGTTGGAACAGTTTTGGAAGAGAAAGTCTTCTATCTCGATCGCGCACTTCTTAAGCAGTATGCGGATGCATCAGGAGACCAGAACCCGATTCACCAGAATGAAGAGTTTGCTCTCTCCGTAGGCCTTCCTAATGTCATCGCGCACGGCATGCTCACGATGGCACTTGTTGGAAAATACGTCTCCGACTTTGCGCGCGGTTCTGCAAACGTTCTTGAATACAGCGCGCGATTCACTAAGCCGGTCATTGTTCCTAACGGTGAGAAAGTTGATCTCACCGTTTCTGCGACAGTTGCTGAAGTAGTAGATGGCAAGATTTCACTGACGTTGAGCGCAACTTCAGCCGGAGTTAAAGTCCTAGGAATGGCCAAAGCGGTAGTTAAAAAGTGAGCGCACCAGATTCAGTTCACGAATTAGCAAAGGCACGTCTTGCAGCGCGCGCTGAACGAAACTTTGCACTCTCAGATCAGCTACGCGATGAAATTGCCGCCCAAGGTTTTGAAGTTGTTGATGTTGCTGGGGGATACGAACTTCGCCCAAAGAAGCGTTTTCCAACCTATGAATCCACGCGCGATATTCGCCCTATAAATTCAGGTAAGTTTGAAATAACAGTTGCAATGATTATCGATGGCTTCCATGAAGATGCTGTCGCAACAATCAAAACGATTAAGGAACAGAGCCAGTGCGCCATTGCCATCTTGGTAGTGGGTGACCCTGGCGTGTTGGTTGATGAACTCGATTCACGCACCTCGCTTGTTCAACTCACTGAAGATTTCGGCTGGGGCGAGAGCGCAAATGCTTTGCTTCGTAACGTCACTAGCGAGTTCATGGTGATCATGGATCCATCCACTCGCTTCACAGGTGATGCAATTACTCCGGTCTTAGCGGAACTCAAGAAGCGCGAATTCGTTGCTGTAGGTTGGCGCGGAGGGCTCGTAAATCTCGAAGATGATTGGCGCAGCGTCGACGATAAGGGCGCAGGCGAAGTCGATGTTCTCTTTAGCTACTTCATTGCCATGCACCGAGAAGATGCACTTGCCGTACGTGGCTTTAGCAATCGCGCGCTTTTTTACCGCAACGCCGATATTGAATTTTCACTCAACCTTCGCCAATCAAATGGCCGCTTACTTCAAATGGATTTACCGCTTGAGCAAGATCGTCATCACGGTTATCACGACACTGACCCTGAATATCGCGATGCTCAATCGAAGAAGAATTACGACCGTATTCTCGAGCGCTTTAGAGGCAAGACTGCAATATTGAGCCCTCGCAGGTAGCCTTAGAACATGGCCGATCTCCGCGATTACACATCACTGCGTGTAGGTGGCCCTGCAAAGAAGTTTGTTGAAGTCGGCACTGAATCCGAAATCATTGCTGCGATTGAAGCTGCGGGGGATACGCCAATCCTCATCATCGGCGGTGGCACAAATATTCTCGTTGCTGATACCGGTTTTGAAGGCACAGTTATTCGAATTACAAGCCACTCAATGCAATCAGAAATCGATGCATGCAGCGGGGCAACGCTCACTATTGGCGCAGGCGAAAACTGGGATGAATTCGTTGCAACTACTTTGGAACGCGGCTTTGCTGGCCTTGAAACTTTAAGTGGAATCCCGGGCACTGTGGGTGCCGCGCCAATCCAAAACATTGGTGCATACGGCCATGAAGTATCAGAGTTCATTACTCGCGTGCGCACATACGACCGCCAAGCAAAGGGTCTGAAGACATTTACCAATACTGAATGCGATTTCTCGTATCGCAACTCGCGCTTCAAGGCGCACCCTGGTCGCTATGTCGTTCTTGATGTGCAGTTCAACCTTCGTCAAGGCGAAATGACCACTGCAATTACTTATGCAGAGCTGGCAAAGAAGCTAGGTATCGAAGTTGGCGAGAAGGCACCGATTGGTGCAACCCGCTCAGCAGTGCTGGAACTCCGTGGCGCAAAAGGAATGCTTCTTAATCCAAGCGATCGTGATTCTTGGTCTGCTGGATCTTTTTTCACCAACCCAATTGTTTCAAAAGAGATTGCAGCGAAACTTCCTGAAGGTGCACCACAGTGGCCGACTTCAGATGGCATGGTGAAGACAAGTGCTGCATGGCTCATCGAAAATTCTGGTGTACATAAGGGCGATAGCCATGGTGGTGCGCGCGTTTCAACTAAGCATGTTCTTGCGCTGACAAATGCAGGGAATGCAACAGCTACAGATATCGCAGAGTTAGCTAAAAGTGCTCAGAAGAGCGTCTTCGAGAAGTTTGGAATTACTCTCGAAGCCGAAGTAAACCTTGTAGGAATTACTCTGTAAGTAACTTCTTGATACGGCCGATACCTTCGACGATATCTTCATCGCTGGTTGCGTATGAGAAACGTAGGTATCCAGAAGGTCCAAATGCTTCGCCAGGAACAGCGGCTACTTCAACTTCATCCAAGATGATTGTTGCAAGCTCTGCAGATGTATTAGCAACCTTGCCGCGAATAGTCTTTCCAAGTACACCCTTGACTGATGGATATACATAAAAAGCACCCTGCGGTGTTGGGCATTCAAAACCAGGGATCTCATTGAGAAGATCAACGATCAACTTACGGCGACGGTTAAATGCTTCACCCATCTTGTGAACTGCATCAAGGTTGCCGGTAAGTGCTGCAATTGCTGCGCGCTGTGAAACGTTAGAAACGTTTGATGTGAGGTGTGACTGCAAGTTGGTTGCGGCCTTAATGACATCCTTTGGACCGACCATCCAACCCACACGCCAACCTGTCATTGCATAAGTCTTCGCAACACCGTTCAGAATGATGCAGGTGTCAGCAAGTCCTGGAACTAATACTGGAAGTGAAGGCGCTGTTGCACCGTCGTAGAGCAGGTGCTCGTAAATTTCATCGCAGATAACCCAGATATTGTTCTTGAGTGCCCATTCACCAATTGCCTTGGATTGTTCTGGTGTGTAAACAGAACCTGTTGGGTTTGAAGGAGAACAGAAAAGCAGAACCTTTGTCTTTGGTGTGCGAGCAGCTTCAAGCTGTTCGACAGTAACCAGATAGTTCTGAGTTTCATCTGCAAAAACTTCTATGCTCTTTCCGCCCGCAAGTTTGATTGCTTCAGGATAAGTAGTCCAGAAAGGTGATGGAAGAAGAACTTCATCGCCTGGATCTACGATTGATGCAAATGCTTGATAAACCGCTTGCTTACCGCCGTTAGTAACAAGAACTTGATCAACAGTGATGTCGTAATGTGAATCGCGCTTTGTCTTATCGACGATAGCTTGGCGAAGTTCTGGCAGACCTGGTGTTGGTGTGTAGCGATGATTTGCAACAACCTTCGTTGCAGCAGAAGCTGCTTCGACGATGTAATCAGGAGTAGGGAAGTCTGGTTCACCAGCGCCGAAGCCGATAACTGGTCGACCAGCTGCCTTCAGCGCCTTTGCCTTTCCATCTACTGCCAAAGTGGCTGATTCTGCGATTGCTGCGATTCGTGCGGAGATTCTGCTCATGGGGGAAGTCTGCACCATGCCAGCGCCCCTTTGCGCGCTCAGATCTAGTGGCCCCGACCACCCAGTTTTACTCTGCAAGGCACCTGCCTCTACACTTCGACGCTCACGATGAATTTCTTCCTCGCCTTGGCGCGCCTGAAAATTCGTCGCGAAGGGCAATAGCTCAATTGGCTAGAGTTGCC
>JBJONB010000053.1:0-4170 GCA_046052045.1 Actinomycetota bacterium
GCATATGCCTCGGTATCACCCCAGCGCTCTTGGACCTCGTTCTCGTACTGTTCCATGCTTGAAAGGTTACCTTTTATTGACGTTGGAAAGCGCCCACAAAACGCAGAGAACAATTCCGATGGCAGATAGAACCATCGTCAGAGTTACGGACTCACCGAGCAATAGTGCAGACCAACCTAAAGTCATGATGGCTTGTAGTTGTTGAACTTGAGACCCATGGGCAACACCGAAGTCACGAAGTCCGCGATACCAAGCAAAGAAACCTAAATACATGGATGAGAATCCGATTGCGAGTAAGCCAAAGAGTGCGTCGCCGTGGAAATCGTAAGAAGAGTTTGTCTGTGCATACACAATCGCTGATGCTGGAATCGCAACAGGCAGACTGACGACAACCACCCACGAAATAACCTGCCAACCGGGCATATATGAAGTGAGTGAAGCACCTTCTACGTAGCAATAGGAAGATGCAATTACTGCACCGATGATCAAGAGATCGGTAAATAAATCAGAATTAGAGGTGCCACCTCTGGTAATTGAGAAAACGACGAGCAGAACCGTTCCAAGAGTAGAAGCGACCCAGAAAGAAGTACCAGGATGCTTTCTATGTTTAATCACAGCGATGATTGCTGTTACAAGAGGCATCACAGCTGCAATAACTGAGACGTGTGCAGATGTTGTTCGTTGAAGTGCAAGTGCAATCAAGATTGGCCAACCGAAGACAGCACCGAGCGCAGTAAAAGCTGTTGGTCGCCATAATTCACGTGGAAGTTTTGGAACCTTTGCAATAAACATCAATGGAATTGCCAGGCATGCGGCAATTACAGGACGAGCAAAGGCAGTAAAGAGTGGGTCAAAACTCTTGAGCGCTAACTTGGTAAAGGGGAGAGAAAGCGAGAATGCAAAGATTCCGAGAAAGGCAAAGAAGAGACCGCTTCGCTGAGTTTTAGTTAGTGAAGCGGCCATCTACTTAGTTGAGATTTACTTTGACAGATTTACCTGTACGGGCTGACTCGTGGGCTGCATCAGCAAGGATTAATGCAGCACGGCCATCATCAAAGGTAGAGCCCAGAACTTTGCCAGCCTTAATCCCCTCAACGAAGAGCTTAAGTTCATTACGGTATGAATCTGCGTAGCGCTCGAGGAAGAAGTCCATAAATGGCTCTCCTGCAGTAGTTGCATCCTTAGTAAATGATTTCACAGTTGAATCAGAGAGGTTGCTGATCTGGAGCATTCCCTTATCTCCGAAGATTTCAGCGCGCTGGTCGTAACCGAATGCTGCATGGCGCGAGTTCACGATTGTGACAAGCTCGTTATTTGCACCCTTCATGACAACGCTGACGTTATCGAAGTCGCCTTCTTCCTTGATGTAATCACAGAAGCTATTGGCGCCAAATGCGGTTACTTCAACGATATTTGGCACGAAGTTACGAGCCATATCGAAGTCATGGATAGTCATATCGCGGAAGATTCCACCTGAGACCGCGATGTAAGCCTGTGGTGCTGGTCCTGGATCGCGACTCGTAAGGATTACCTGCTCGATAGTTCCGATAGTTCCATCGACGACCTTTGTCTTAAGGGCTAAGTACTGAGGATCTTGACGACGATTAAAACCAAGAGTGATGTTGATCTTTGCTGCATTTGCTTCTGCGCGGAAAGCTTCGACATTATTGATATCAAGGTCGAGTGGCTTCTCGCATAGAGCATGAACACCGTTGGCAATACATTCACGCAAGAGTGGAATGTGCGTTGCAGTTGGTGAGCCGATGATTACGGCATCGATCTCGCCTGAAGCAATGACCGCTGAAGGATCGTTTGAAATTTTGCCACCGAATGCTGCAGTAACCTTCTTCGCATTCTCTTCGAATGGATCTACTACATAGACAAGCTCGAGCTCGGGAGTGTCATTGACGCTTCCGGCATGGACATAACCGATACGACCTGCGCCAATAATTGCGATTCTGATTTTCTGAGTCATTGCGTGAGCCTATTCCTTGATGAGTAGTTGGTGAAGTTACTTGTAGCGAGTCCCGATGAGATTGCCAATCTCAAGAACAGTCTTGATATTAGAAAGTGAATCGTGGTGGGTATAGAGAGGTCCTTCGAGAAGTCCTTGTTCTACATATTGGGCAAAGGCATGTACTTGATAAATGAGTCCAAGATGCTCAGGAATTCCAAGTTCATCTACCCAGGTGGTTTGTGCTCCGTTAAATGTTTGCTCGTGGAAGGTTATTGAAGATGGAGTGAACCAAGGTGTTCCAAAGGTGATTGCACCCTTTGAGCCCGATACTCCAGCCCAGTGTGGCAACGTTGTGCGAGCTGAAAGCACAAAGTTAGAACGCGATCCATTGGCAAAGCGCATGAATGCATGGGTCTCTTCATCAATATCGTTGGGATGCAACTTTCCAAAGGCATGAATTTCAGTTGGATTACCTAAGAACTGCTGTGAAAGCGCTGCTGGATAGATACCCATATCGATGATGGGATTTCCGCCTCCAAGAGTGAAGAGGCGAGTGACAGCTAGATTGTTCTGGCAGAAGTTAGAGACAACGAGCTCAACATCTCCGAGAGCGCCATCAGCAACCAGTTGGCGCGCGATATCCATCTGCGGCAAGAAGCGAGTCCACATAGCTTCCATCGCAAGGACCTTCTTCGCCTTGGCTGCGCCATAAATCTGTTCAGCTTCTGCGTAATCCATCGTGATCGGCTTTTCAATCAGTACATGCTTGCCGGCGTTGATGGCAACAAGTGCAACTTCTAAACGATCAGATGGCAAGGTGCCGATATAAATGGCATCAATGTCATCGCGAGCTGCGAGTTCTTCATAGGAGTTATGGAATGAATCAAGGTTCCACTTCTGCGCAAAGGCCTCAGCCTTTCCTGGTGTGCGAGATGCAACTGCTACAAATTGCTGCGTTGAATTAAGTTGTGCAGTCTTGACCATCGCATCTGAAATCCACCCAGCTCCGAAGATTCCCCAGCGAAGCGGTTTTGATTCAGCAGCCGAAAATACATGTGGCTTTGGAAGTGTGGTCATGGCTTCACCTTACTTATCTGGGTTAGGGACGGTTACATCGCGAACAAAGGATTCGAGATCATTTACCGATTGCAAGAATCCTCGTAGGGTGCGAAGAGTTCCGCCGAAATTCGTGAACTCTTCAACTTTAAGACCATCAACGTCATACATCTTTCTAAACTCTGGGAAGTTCTCCAAGAGTGGGCTAAGAATGTGGTCAGGGACCGGTTCATTGACGCTATTGAGATTTGGCGTAATGCCCATCTCGTTGATCTTTACCTGCCACGCATATGGGGGAGAGATGACTGAATCTCCACCAAGAATTTCAGACCAGTGCATATGATTGCGGAAGGCTGCAGATAACAATCGAGTGCGATAACCGCGCTCGGTATAAATCTTGTGTGCATGTCTAAAGACAGCAACTCCGGCCCATTCAAGAATCTCAGGATCTACTTTGGCGCCCATCTTTTCAGCGCCAACCTTTACCCAATCATCCACGCGACCAACCATGATGGTACAGACGGGACCCATTTGAGAGATATCAAGACCTTCAGCTTCGCGACGCTTAAGTCCGCGCTCAATAGCTTCAGCAACAGCAATAGTTTGAGAAACCGAGAATGAAACTGTGGCATTGAGGCTGACACCTTGGTAGGTCGCTTCTTCAAATGCAGAGATTGCTTCGCTTGTTACTGGAATCTTTACAATGATGTTCTTAGCAAGCTTTGAGAATTCAACAGCTTGATCAGTCAGTGCCTTTGCATTGCGATATAAACGTGGATCCGTCTGAATAGAGAGGCGACCATTGCGTCCGTTGTACTTTTCGAATTCACCTTCGAACAACTTTGCAGCGTTCACGGAAAGTTCCTTAACCATCGCCCAACCGATTTCATCTTCGGTAGCAATTGGATTCGCCTTTGCATATGCCCTAATACGCTCAACCCAATGAGGCGCATCGGCCTTAATTGCCGTCAACGCGATAACTGGATTACAAGTTGCACCAACGATTCCCCAATTGAGTGCATCGGTGAGCTCTTTCGGATCTGCTGAGTCATTCCAGAGAACAGTTTTGGAGTTCTCCTTCATATAGAGAAATGGTGATTGGCTCATTTCGACTACTTCACTCGTGCAGCACGTGTAGCAGCAAGGATGTGCTCGCG
>JBJONB010000054.1:0-3969 GCA_046052045.1 Actinomycetota bacterium
CGCTGGTTGCTCGAACAGTCTGTGGCGATTACCTATCACCGCTATGGAAATCCAAATGGTGGGCCAAAGCCCGCATGTAGCGGTTTGAAATAACCATGCAGAACTGGAGCAAGAACGTTGATTTCAACGATCGGGGTTACTTGCAGCCAGAATCACTCGCTGAGTTACAAGAGTTAGTACGCTCTAACGCAAAGATTCGTGCGCGCGGTACAGCTCACTGTTTCAATGAAATTGCGAATACAAGCAGCTATGCGATTAATCTTTCAAAGATGCCAAATACGATTGACGTCAACACTGACACAAACTCGGTTACCGTTGCCGCTGGCTTGAAATACGGAGAACTTGCACCTGAACTTCACCAGCAAGGTTGGGCGCTCAACAATCTCGCTTCTCTTCCACATATTTCGATTGCTGGCTCCATTTCCACTGGAACACACGGTTCGGGAATGAGAAATCAGAACCTTGCGAATCAAGTTCTTGCGCTCGACTTGGTTACCGCAGAAGGCGAACTTCGACATATTGATCGCACAAACCCAGCGTTTAACGCACTTGTTGTGGGGCTGGGTCTCGGCGGAATTATTTACCAGTACGAGCTCAAGATTGAACCAACATTTGAAATCCGACAGGTCATTTACCCAGATATCCCGCTCGATGTTCTGCAGCGTAGCTTTGATCAGATTATGGGAACTGCTTACAGTGTTAGTTACTTTACGGATTGGAGCACTGCCCAAGTCGGTAATCTCTGGTGCAAATTCCGCAATGACGAAGTAATTCCCGAGAGTATCGGGGGATGTGCGAAAGCTGATAAGAAATTCCATCCAATTCCTTCTGTCGACCCCGTTGCCTGCACAGAGCAACTGGGTGCACCAGGTTTCTGGCATGAGCGTTTATCTCACTTCAAACTCGATTTCACGCCAAGTGTTGGTGAAGAGATTCAGACTGAGTTCTTTGTCGATCGTAAAGATGCAGCCGCTGCAATCGAGGCTGTAAGTAAGTTGGGCGCTGAGATCACGCCACTCTTATGGATTACTGAACTTCGCACAATTGCAGCTGATGATCTTTGGCTGAGTGGCGCATATCAGCGCGATACATTGGCGATTCACTTCACTTGGAAGAAAGATGATGCAATCTATCCAGTCATTGAAAAAGTTGAAGCAGCTCTTCACCCATTCAATTACCGCCCTCATTGGGGCAAGGTATTTACTGCCGATGCTCAATACCTAAAGAGCGTCTATCCAAAGATGAGTGAATTCCAAGCGTTGATGCAGGCGCTCGACCCCAGTAAGAAATTTGAAAATACCTTCACAAGAAAGACCGTCGGATAAATGAAACTTCGCCTACTTCTCACATCGACTCTTTCGATTCTTCTACTCACTTCAATCTCTTCCGCACAGGCAGATACCGAGCCAATCAAAGTAATGTCACGAAATCTGTACTTAGGCGCAGATGTAGGCGTTGCTTTGGCGAAAATTCCAAATATGCCGGCAGCTGCACAATTTATGTGGAATCAAGTCCAGAAGACTGATTTTTCGAAGCGCAAGAAGATTCTTGCAGATCAGATTCGAGCTGAGTCTCCTGATGTCATAGGTATTCAAGAAGCGACAATTTGGTACTGCAAAGCTAGCTTCTGGAGCAAGAAAACTGAGGTTTTTAACTTCACCCAAGAGTTACTTGCCGAACTCAAAGGCGATTACATCATCGCTGAAAAGAATGGAGCTCAAGCAAATAACCCTGGTTACTCCATCGGCCCAATCTCATTTCTAACCACCGTTAAGGATCCTGAGACTTTTCAAGAGCTCTTCGGCCAAGATAAAGCTGATTGCGGATTCCAAATCGGTGATGCGCTCATCATCAAGAAGGAACTTGCACAATATGTAAATCAAGTAGGGAATTCTGAATACGAAAGTATCTACAAGGTTGTCCCTACGATCATGGAAATTAATCGCGGATATACCTGGGCTGATATCACCATGCAGGGAACAAATGTTCGTTTCATTTCAACTCACCTTGAATCGCTGTGGGATGAGAATAAAACTCCCAAAGCTGCAGACCAGGCTCAACAACTTGTCGAAGATGTAAAGTCAACGAAATCACCAATCGTACTTATCGGTGATTTCAATTCCGATCCGCGTGATCCGCGCCCGCTTGATGCTCCAAACCCAGGTGAGCAACCAACAGTCTCTGAAAAATGTCCGGCTGGAGCAACAGATTGCAACGCTTACAAAATTTTACGAGAAGCTGGCTTTACGGATGCAGGTCCTGATGCAAGTGAAGCAAGCAGTTATACATGGGGCATGAACGCACTTCTTACAGGGCCAGACTCGAAGAGAAAAGTTGCCGCCGCTGCGATGGGCAATAATTTTGGATTTACAGATCGCCTGGATTACATCTTCGTGAAGAATGGAATTGAAGTAGCCACTGCAAGAACGTTTGGACAAGGGGCACCATACGGATCTGATCACGCCGGAGTCATCGCAGAACTAAATGTGACTGCACTTGGCTCGGTAATCAGTGACCCACTTGATGCTCATCGGCCATTCCCAATTTCTTTCTGGGAGGGCGTTGGCATACTGCTTTTAGCCCTCGTCACTTGGCGAATCGTGCGTAGATTCCGCCGTCGCTAGCGCGGTAGACTTCACCCACACTTGGAGACGTCGCATAGCCCGGTCGAGTGCGCCTCACTGCTAACGAGGTAAGGGGTTAAACCCTTCAGGAGTTCAAATCTCCTCGTCTCCGCTCTGATTTACCTGAACAAAGGATTCCTGTGCCTCAATACAAAGTAGCAATCGTCGGTGCAGGACCTGCCGGCTACTTTGCGGCGCAAGCGTTACAGAATCTTCAAACAGAAGGTCTTCAATTCTCTATCGACATGATTGAACGCCTTCCAACTCCTTGGGGCTTAGTACGAAGCGGTGTTGCACCTGATCACCCAAAGATTAAGACCGTTGCAAAGGTATTTGAAAAGGTTGCGAACGAACCAAACTTCAGACTCTTTGCAAACGTCGAACTCGGCAGCGATTTAACTATCGAGCAATTGAAGGAAAAGTACGACGCAGTTGTTATTGCAACTGGTTCTGCGCTCGGTAAGAAGCTTGGAATTCCTGGCGAAGATCTTCCTGGTTCGATGTCTGCAGCTACTTTTGTTCCTTGGTATAACGCACACCCTGATTTCAAAGATGAAAATATTGATTTAAGTACAGAGACGGCAGTAGTAATCGGCGCCGGAAACGTAGCGATGGATGTCGCGCGCATGTTGGCACTTGAACCAAGTGAGCTTGATCCAACAGATACAGCTGATCACGCCATTGATGCGTTGAAACAGAGCGCAGTACGCACCGTGATTATCAGCGCACGTCGTGGACCTGAGCATGCAGCATTTACATCACCTGAACTACGCGAACTTCCAAAGCTTGAGCACACCAATGTATGGATGGCCAAAGCTGATATCGAGGCCGCAGTCGTTCGTGCTGGCGATGCCCCTGAAAAAGATGTAAAGAGCAATCTCGATGCGATGTTGTTGATTGCTGAGCGCGAGCCGACAAACCACGAGCGCACAATGCATTTCCACTTTCTTTGCACACCGAAGGAAATTAAGGGCAATGGCCGTGTTGAAGAAGTTGTATTCCAGAAGACCGGAACCGATGAAACTTTTAGCATTAAGTGCGGATTAGTTATTACAGCTATTGGCTATGAAGCAGCATCCCTTGAGGGCATACCTTACGAAAAGGGCAAGGTCCTAAATATCGACGGTCGAGTAAATGAAAATGTTTATGTCGTTGGCTGGGCAAAGCGCGGACCTTCAGGGGTTATCGGCACCAATAAGTCTGATGCAGCAGATGTTATGAAGCTCTTGGTTGAAGATCTTAAGGATCCTAAGAACTCAGGTGATGTCACCGATGTAATTACACATAACAAGGTTGTAACTCAGCAGCATTGGCAGGCAATTAATGAGGCTGAAGTTGCTGCGGG
>JBJONB010000055.1:0-3967 GCA_046052045.1 Actinomycetota bacterium
TCGATCACACTGACTGCTTTACTGCCGCCGCGACTTTAGTTACTACATTGGGATCAAAGACACTTGGGACGATAAATGATGTATTGAGCTGGGATGGGCTTACACAATCTGCAATCGCTTCAGCTGCGGCAACCAGTAACTTATCGGTGATCTTATGAGCGTTTGCATCCAATAAACCACGGAAGATTCCAGGGAATGCCAGAACGTTATTGATCTGGTTTGGATGGTCGCTGCGACCTGTTGCAACCACCGCTGCATATTTGCGTGCAATAGCTGGATCGATCTCAGGATCTGGATTAGCAAGTGCAAACACGATTGAACCAGGCGCCATCGCAGCGACATCTTCTTCATTGAGAACCTTTGGAGCGCTAACACCGATGAAGATATCTGCTCCGACCATTGCCTGATGAATATCTCCGGCAAAGTTCTCTTGATTTGAATTCTCAATAAACCAATCACGCATTGAATCTTCAGACTTTGAATCTTTCTTAATCACACCATCCTTATCAAAGGCGATGATGTGTTTCGCTCCGCTCAAGACCAACAAACGTGCGATTGCGGTGCCCGCTGCTCCGGCTCCGCTCATGATGATCTTTACTTGACCCATATCTTTCTTAACAAGTTTAAGAGCGTTACGAAGTGCGGCAAGAACAACGATTGCTGTACCGTGCTGGTCATCGTGGAATACAGGGATATCTAGCAATTCGCGCAGACGTCGCTCGACCTCGAAACAACGAGGCGCAGAGATATCTTCAAGGTTGATTCCGCCATAAACCGGTGCGATTAACTGAACCGTGCGAACAATTTCATCCACATCTTGAGTATCAAGACAGACTGGCCAGGCATCAACGTTGGCAAAGCGCTTAAAGAGTGCAGCTTTACCTTCCATTACCGGTAGCGCAGCGGCTGGTCCGATATTTCCCAAACCAAGAACTGCAGAACCATCTGTCACAACAGCGACAGTGTTTCGCTTCATTGTGAGGCGACGGACATCCGATGGATCATCAACAATCGCTTGCGAAATACGAGCAACACCAGGGGTGTATGCACGCGAAAGATCATCACGAGTTTTGAGAGGAACTTTTGATGTAACTTCAATCTTTCCACCAAGGTGAAGCAAGAATGTTCGGTCACTAACTTTGCGAACAGTAAGACCTGCGTGTTCTGAGAGCGCATTATGAATCTGTTGCGCGTGATCCGCATCGACGGTGTCGCATGTGACATCTATGACGACTCGTTCAAGAAGTGATTCAACAACGTCTAGCGCTGTAATGGTCGCGCCAGCATTTGTGATTGTTGTTGTGATAAGTGCGACAGGTTGGAGTTCGGGCGAACCTTCAACGCGAATAGTGATTCCGTAGCCAGGTGATGTAGATGCCATTTACACAACCCCGTAGAGACGATCGCCCGCATCGCCAAGGCCAGGAACGATATATCCCTTTTCATTGAGCCTCTCATCAAGTGAACCAGTCACCAAGGTAATTGGGACACCTGAATTCTTAAACTCTTCCTCTAGAACTTTAATTCCTTCAGGTGCAGCAAGGAGACAGATTGCTGTGATCTCATTTGCACCGCGCTCGATCAGGTAATTGATAGCCATCACGAGAGTTCCACCAGTTGCCAGCATTGGATCGAGCACAAAGCATTGGCGGCCAGAGAGATCTTCAGGAAGTCGATTTGCATATGTTGTTGCTTGCAAAGTTTCTTCATTGCGGACCATTCCAAGGAAACCAACCTGCGCAGTTGGTAGCAGTTTTGTCATACCTTCAAGCATTCCAAGACCTGCACGCAGAATCGGAACAACAACGGGGCGCGGATCTGCCATAACTAAACCAGTTGTTTCAGTTACAGGCGTCTTAATTGAAACTGTCTTTGTCCGTACATCACGGGTCGCTTCGTAAGCGAGCAAAGTTACGAGTTCTTCGACGAGTAATCTAAAAGTTGGAGAATCTGTTCTTTCATCGCGCAAAACGGTTAATTTATGGGAGATAAGGGGGTGGTTGGCGACGTGAACTTTCATGTCTCCAACCTTACAGGGCTTTCTTTCTAAACCAATGAGTGCCAATATGGGTGATGTGTCAGAGCAGACCCAGGATTTAGCAATTGAAGCGTGGCATGAAGATGGCCGCTGGACTTTGGCTGCATTACCTGATCCTGATGATCTAACTCACATCATCGAACGGTTAAAGAAACAACAGACCAATGGCGGGGCAGTTGCCCTAATTGCAATCGACGACGAATTCTTTATGGCTATCCGTGTTCTTGGAACTCAAGTTAAATATTTTTTGAGTGATATTTCTGCAGCGCTCGATTATGAAGTTGCTGCGGAATTTCTTGAGATTGCAGATATTGATGCGCCCGAAGAAGATGATGAACCACTTCCAGCAGGCGATATAGATATTTTCTCCGATCTCGGGTTGGCACAAATGGAGCTCTCAACACTCTGTGATGATGCTGACTTATTTCCAGATGAAATTCTTGAAGCAATTGCTAATCGTTTAGGATTTGGTGATCAATTCGCCGAAGTTTTGGAGTCTTAGAAATTTCCACTTTGAATTCTGAAGAGTTAATGCGCGAGGCTCTGATTGTTGCAAAGAGCGCCATATCAACCGGTGATGTGCCAGTTGGTGCACTTATAGTCAATAAAGATGGTGTCATTGTTGGTAAAGGTTGCAATGAGCGTGAAGCCAATAATGATCCCACTGCTCACGCTGAAGTTGTTGCGATTCGAAGCGCAGCTGCCCGATTACAAAACTCTCGATTAGATGGTTGCACCTTGATTGTCACTCTTGAACCCTGCGCCATGTGTGCAGGAGCAATTGCCCAATCTCGAATCTCCAAATTGATCTTTGGAGCATGGGATGAAAAGGCCGGAGCGGTCGGTTCAGTGTGGGATGTTCTGCGAGATCCAAGGTCAATCTTCAGAGTTGAAGTAACTTCGGGAATTCTTGAAGATGAGTGTGCTGCCTTACTGAAAGATTTCTTCTCAGATAAGTAATTCGTATGAAGGATTTAGGATAGTTAGCTGACCATCTTCTTCACCGACCATACCTTCAGCACGCATCTCCATACCGACTTCAAGGCCAGCAATCTCACGACGCCCTAGGAAGTTGAGAGTAATTCCGCCGGTTTCATCCCAGACTTCCACCTGCAGCATTGGCGCTGATCCGCGTGGAGCAGTAGAAATAGATGTAACGCGACCATGGACCTTGGAGCGCTTGCGCCACTCAATCTTCTCAATTGGAGTCACATCATCTGCATAGTGCGAGATAGGTGCAAAGACCTTTGGCGCTTCTTGAGTTGGCTTTACTTTTTCCGCCACCTCGACTGGCACCGCAGCTAAGCGTTCATCTTCATGCTTAATATTGAGTGAATTGCCTGATGTAATTCTATTTACATCGAAGGGAACAATTGTTGCCACTACTCGCTGCAGCTGCGAAATTGGAGCTGCGATTTCTTCAGCAGTTTGATCGTGAAGTAAACGTCCCAAGAATCGTGAATATGAGCGACGAGGTAGAAGAATTGTTAACTCAACATCAGGTTTCTCAGTTTTGCGAATCGCATAGTCGAGTGCAGAGTTTGCAATACGGCGATCGGGACAGTCAATAAGATCTAGTTGAACGTCATCAAGGGCCTCAGACTCTGCCCAAGCTTTTTGAATCTGCTCGGCACGAAGATCATCAATAACGAAGTGGACCGCTTTAATTTTATGTGGCTTCAAGCTACGCGCATAGCGCACTGCACCAACGGTTGCGATATCAACGCTATCGACAAAGATTGTTACATCATGTCGTGCCATAGATGTTGCGCGCTCTTGTTCTGTGCGAACCGATAGCGCCTCTTGCTCACGTGTGTATTGACGACGAAGTTTCAAGAAGGTGGCAACCAAGATTGGTGCAACAACAAGTACAAGCCAAGCTCCTTGTGTAAATTTCACAACCGAGAAGATGATGACGATTGTCAATGA
>JBJONB010000056.1:0-3767 GCA_046052045.1 Actinomycetota bacterium
GGTCGCGCGACATCTCTTGCGACTGTCTCTTGGCGCGATGGTTCAGAACTTCGCAGCGAGAAGTCAGCTAACCCAACGCAGCTCGTGAATCAGCTTTCGTCGCAATTCGGCGGAGAGGTTCCAGAGCTCAATGTGAAGCGAGCCTCACTTGAAGATATCTACCTCGAAATGATTGGAGGCACCCATGAGTAAGCCAACAGCGCTCTCGATCGGTATCCAACGTGGCGGACTCGAGATTAGGCAATTTATGCGTCAACGTGAATCCGTTGTCTTCACCATGCTCTTTCCGCTGATCTTGCTTGCAATCTTTGGCTCAGTCTTTTCCAATTCAATCGCTGAAGGTGTCACATTTAGCCAGTACTTCGTTGCCGGAATGATTGCATCGGGCCTTGTAAATACCGGTTTCCAGCAGCTAGCCATCATGATTCCCATGGAGCGCGAATTCGGCACCTTGAAGCGTTTACGCGGAACTCCAATGCCGGCAAGCAGTTACTTCATTGGTAAAGCAATACTTGTAACGCTGAGCATGTTGATTCAAGTCTTTCTTCTACTTGCAGCAGGCGTCGCATTCTTTGGTGTCAATCTTCCAAGGGGTGCCGATAAGTGGTTACTTCTTCTTGCGCTCCTTGTTCTTGGTAGTGCATGTTCAACAGTTCTTGGAATCGCATTTTCAAATGTTCCAAAGAGCGGACGCGGTGCATCGGCAGTTGTTTCACCTGTTGTCATCGTTCTTCAATTCTTTAGCGGTGTCTTCTTTATCTTCACCGATCTTCCACAATGGATGCAGCAAGTGGCAGCGATATTCCCACTGAAGTGGATGACACAAGGAGCCCGCTCAATCTTCCTACCTGACTCATTTGCTACGCGTGAAGTAGCCGGCAATTGGGAAACTGGCCGTACCTTTGCCATTATTACTGCATGGCTCGTAGTCGGTTTAATCTGGGCAGTTCGAAGCTTCAAGTGGGAGCGCGACTAAGCAATCTCGCGATTCTCCTGGCTCTCGTTCTTACAGTCTCAGGAAGCTCAGCTATCGCTGCAACAAAGAAGCCGACTCCAACACTCACCACAAAGGTGACGGCAAAAGCAACGGCAAAAGCAACGGCTAAGCCAACTGCAAAAACTTCTACAAAGCCAACAGCAAAGGCGACCGCAAAAGCGACAGCCAAGCCCACTACTAAAGCCACAGCGAAACCAACTGCGAGTTCAACATCTACTTCAACTGTAAAGCCAACCGCTAAGGCTTCGGTAAAACCAAAGCCGAAACCAAAGCCAAAGCCGCGCAAAAAGGTAAAGGTGACTCCGTCGCCTAAACCAAAGTGGCCACCAGTTGGATTTGAATATGAATCAGGAATCTACGCAAAGATTCCTACAAGTAAAGAGCTAGTCGGGGTTATCTCTGCAAAGGGCAACCTGGCTTCCCAAGTCGCTGCCTGTCGCACATTTATCTGCGGTGCAGTACAGGTTGCCTCTGAACAAGGGTGCGTCTGGTGGGAAGTGAATTCAAAGGTTTATGCGCAGAATAGAGATCTCATCGGAAACCTGCGCACTATTTCCGGTGCCAGCGTTGCTCGCGAAGTAAAGACAATTCTTCTTATCTCCCCTGAACCGCTAGCATCGCTTGAGTACGTTTCCAGTATCGAAGTCGTCTGCCATCAGGAAGCAAAACCTGAAGGTACTCAGTCAGTGACATTTACCAAGGTAAATAACTAATGCTGGGCGGGGTTGATAACAAACTCTTTCTCATGAGTTTGGCGGGGTTTCCTGTCGTATTTTTCCTCATCCTCATTCTTAAGTGGACGTCAGCAAAAGGTTCATCACTCATTGCGCGTAAACCAATTGCAGGCGATGAAGATGAATACGGAACTTTGGTCGCTGTTGCACAACCTTCAAATCACATCGAAGGTGAAATTCTGCGCCAGCGATTAATTGCAGTAGGAATCAAAGCAACGCTAACGCAGACAAAAGTCGGACCACGTATCTTTGTTTTTCCAGAAGAAGAGAGCGCAGCTCGCGCTCATCTCAAAAGCTTTTAATTAACGATTAGCCCCAGGAACCCAGAGCTGATCACCAATCTTCTTGTTGGCAACGCGTGCAAGAACGAAGAGAAGATCTGAACAGCGGTTGAGGTACTTAGCTGTCAGTGGATTTACACCGCCACCGAAAGCGTGAATAGCAGCCCATGTGCGGCGCTCGGCGCGACGAACAACTGTGCGAGCTACGTGAAGGTGGGCAGCAGCTGGTGTGCCTGATGGAAGAACGAATGAGCGAAGTGCTTCAAGATCCTTATTGAAATGATCGATCTGCTCTTCGAGGTAAACAACCTGTGATTCAAGTACGCGAAGTGGCTCGAATGCAGGCGAATCAACTACTGGGGTGCAGAGGTCTGCGCCCACATCGAAGAGGTCATTTTGAATGCGCACCAAAAGGGCGCGAACTTCATCGGTTAATTCATCTGTTGCAAGAACAACACCAATAGTGGAGTTCGCTTCATCAACTGTTGCATACGCTTCAAGACGAGGGTCATTCTTTGAAGTACGGCTCATATCTCCAAGAGATGTAGTTCCGTCATCGCCTGTCTTTGTGTAAATACGCGTTAAATTAACCATGTCCGTAGCCTATAAGTAGACTTCGGATATGGCATCTTCGTCGCTCGACCGCTTCCGGATCACCGGGGGCTGCCGTCTTGAGGGCGAAGTAACCGTTACAGGCGCTAAGAATTCGGTCCTGAAACTCATGGCCGCATCCCTTCTGGCAGTTGGCACAACAACCATCCGTAATGTTCCAGATATTGCAGATGTAGACATCATGGCTGACCTACTCACTCGTCTTGGTTGTACGGTCAAACATGAGGGCTCTGTCGTGACAATTGATGTTCCTGCTGCTCCCCTGCACCGCGCAGATTACGATCTCGTTCGCAAGATGCGCGCATCCATCAACGTTCTTGGTCCACTTGTTGCACGAGTTGGAAAAGCAGAAGTAGCACTGCCTGGTGGAGATGCCATCGGTTCTCGCGGACTAGATTTTCACATCAAGGGCCTCGAATCTCTTGGCGCTACCGCACACGTTGAACATGGTTACGTTATTGCCGAAGCACCTAACGGCTTAACTGGAACCGCGATTGAGCTAGATTTCCCATCAGTAGGTGCAACAGAGAACTTGATGACCGCGGCCGTTCTTGCACAGGGTGTCACAACAATCGATAACGCTGCGCGCGAACCAGATTTGGTTGATCTTGGTGAATTCCTTATTGGTATGGGCGCACAGATTGATGGACTTGGATCGCCTCTAATCACCATCACCGGTGTAAAAGAGTTAAAGCCAACGGATCACACCACAATTACCGACCGCATCATCGCGGGCACATGGGCATTTGCGGCCGCTATGACGCAAGGTGATATCACCATTCACGGTGGACGCGCTGATCACATGGAAGTCATGCTCGAAAAACTTACCCACGCCGGCGCAATCGTCACTTCGACACAAGATGGAATTCGCGTCCAAATGAATCAGCGCCCCCGCGCTATTGATGTTGCAACACTTCCCTATCCAGGATTTGCTACCGACTTACTTCCATTCATCATCGGCATGAACGCTGTTGCAGATGGACACTCAATCGTGACCGAGAACGTCTTTGAATCACGCTTTATGTTCGTCAACGAACTCATGCGCCTAGGTGCTCAAATCACCGTAGACGGCCACCACGCCTCTATCGACGGCATTCCACAGCTATCTGGAGCTCCTGTCGAGGCAACTGATATCCGTGCAGG
>JBJONB010000057.1:0-3360 GCA_046052045.1 Actinomycetota bacterium
TACGATCCACTTACCGAGTTCCTTCAACTCTTTGAAGGTGTCGAGCTCGCTGCCTCACGAAATGTACGAGCATCTGAATTAGCAGCCCTTCCTCTACGTCAGCGACTTGAACGCCGAATCATCGATGGGGAAAAGGTTGGCCTTGCTGATGACCTCGACAGCGCAATGCAAGAGGGGATTGCTCCGCTTCAAATAATTAATGATCACCTCTTAGAAGGCATGAAAGTTGTCGGCGAGCTCTTTGGCAAGGGCGAGATGCAGCTTCCATTTGTTCTCCAGAGCGCAGAAGTAATGAAGTCGGCGGTTGCTTATCTTGAACCCCACATGGAGAAACTCGATGATGCAGGACGCGGCCGAATTCTTCTCGCTACCGTAAAGGGCGATGTTCACGATATTGGTAAGAATCTTGTAGATATCATCTTGTCGAACAATGGTTATCAAGTTGTCAATATCGGAATCAAACAGACCGTCAATCAGATTATTGACGGAGCACTGGAAAATGAAGTCGATGCGATTGGCATGTCTGGTCTTCTCGTCAAGTCCACTGTCATCATGCGCGAGAACTTGGAAGAAATCACCTCACGTGGCCTTGATCAGAAGTGGCCAGTAATTCTTGGGGGAGCGGCGCTAACGCGTTCTTATGTGGAAGAGGATCTTGCGCAACTCTTCCCAGGTGAAGTTCGTTATGCGCGAGATGCATTTGAAGGTTTACGTCTCATGGATGCGATCATGGCCGTTAAGCGCGGAGAAGAAGGTGCCGCCTTACCTGCGCTTCGTGAGCGAAAAGTTAAGAGAGTAGATCGCGCTGCAGTGGAGAAAGTTCTCGACACAAATCGCAGTGATGTTGCGCTAGATATCGATATTCCAAACGCACCGTTTTACGGTTCAAGAATCGTTAAAGGTATTCCTCTCGCTGATTACGTTGGCATGTTAGATGAGCGCGCGCTCTTCATGGGCCAATGGGGACTTAAAGGTGCTCGTGGAGAATTTGAAGCGATGGCTGAGACAGAAGGCCGGCCTCGATTGCGTCAGTTGCTCAATGAAGTTCAAGCAAATGGCTGGCTGGAGGCCGCAGTTGTATACGGGTACTTCCCATGCGTATCTGAGGGAAATGACTTAATCATCTTGCACCATGAAGGTCCTGATAAAGGTAAGGAGCGCACTCGCTTCTCGTTCCCTCGCCAGTCGCGAGATAGAAGGTTATGTCTCGCAGACTTCTTTGCACCAATAGATTCTGGTCGCACCGATGTTGTTGCCTTCCACGTGGTAACTATGGGAAATACCGTGAGCAAAGCTGCAAATGAACTTTTCGCTGCTGATAAGTACCGTGAGTATCTCGAACTCCATGGTCTCTCTGTTCAACTTACCGAAGCGCTTGCAGAACATTGGCACGCACGAATTCGTGAAGAACTTTCCGTTCGAGGAATGGATTCACCTGATCTTCAAGGCATTCTTGATCAGGGTTACCGCGGTTCGCGTTACTCCTTTGGTTATCCGGCATGTCCAGATATCGAGCAGCAAGTTCAGCTCTGCGAGCTACTGGAGCCAGGACGAATTGGTGTTGAGCTCTCGGAGGAGTTCCAGTTACATCCTGAACAATCGACTTCTGCAATTATCGTTCATCATCCGGAAGCTAAGTACTTCAACGCCAATTAAAGGTTAGTTTTGGTGCGCAGGGCATATTGTCTTGAAGAAGCACCAATCACATAGACGTGATTTCTTTGTAGGAAAATCTGAACTTTCGATAGCAGTCAGAATCTCTTGACCGATATTGTTGAGAATCTTTTCCGTAGATTTTAACTGTGGCTCGGTGGGCGTGGATTCAACAACCCTACTGTCGCCAAGATAGATCAATTTGAGCAGGCGGGGGAGAACGCCATTGTTCTGCCAGTAAAGAAGCGCGTAGACGCGAAGCTGAAAGAGAGCTTTCTCTTCCCAACCAGGTTTTGGAGATTTACCGGTCTTGTAATCAACGATTCGAACCTCACCGGTGGGTGCAACATCTAAACGGTCAACATAGCCGTGAAGATAAATTTCATCAGAGATGTCGCGCTCTAAATGGAGCTCTCGATACGTTGATTCAAAAGTTTCAGGCTTTTCGAGTGAGAAATAATTAGTCAGCAATGCGCGAGCACGATCGAACCACTCCTTCTCATCTAATACCAAAGCTGAAAGTTCTGGTTTTGATTCCAATTGTCTTGCCCAGATGGATGGAAGGAGTTCTACCGCTTTCTCGTAAGTGCGCTCGGCCATAGAAAGTTCAAAGATCTCCTCGAGAATGGAGTGAATCAACTTTCCTCGCTCAGCATCGATACTTGGCGGTTCAGGCAGAAGGTCTATCGCACGGTATTTGTAGAGTTGCGGACAGTTGGTGAAGTCATTCATCCGACTTGGGGATAGGCGTAGGCGCTCCATGATGCGCGACGATACAGCGCGATACCGACATAGAAGCTCATCCTCGCCTAGGATGCGCCTGTGTCTAAAGATGGCTTCTTCAAAGCGGGAGATCGCATTCAGCTCACCGACCCCAAAGGAAAGCTCTATAGCTTCACAATTACTCCCGGCAAGGAGTGGCATACCCATAAGGGCTGGGTTACCCACGACGATTTAATCGGATTGCCTGAAGGTTCTGTAGTCAGCACAACTGCCGGTCTGAAATTCACTGCATTCATTCCATTGCTCGCGGATTATGTTTTATCGATGCCTCGCGGAGCGACAATTGTTTATCCAAAGGATGCAGCGATGATTGTTGGTTTCGCTGATATCTATCCCGGTGCGCGAGTTCTAGAAGCAGGAGTCGGCAGCGGCGCCTTAACTATCTCTCTTCTACGCGCTGTCGGTTCCGAAGGATTTGTTCATTCTGTCGAACGACGACAAGATTTTGCCGAGAACGCAACGGCAAACTTGACCAATTACTTCTCTGGAAAGCCCGAGAATTGGAAGTTAGATGTTGGGTCAGTTCAGGATCAAGATTTTCCTGAGAAATTTGATCGTGTCATTCTCGATATGTTGGCACCATGGGAGTGCGTTGAAATGGCGGCAAAGGTTCTCCGTCCTGGTGGAGTGTTTCTCGCTTATGTGGCGACAACAACTCAACTTTCTTCGATTGCTGAAGCGTTAAAGGAAGATGGCCATTTCACTGAACCAGAGAGTTCAGAGACAATCGTCAGAGGCTGGCATCATGAAGGTCTCGCTGTTAGACCTCAACAACGCATGATTGGTCACACCGGATTCTTAATTCAGAGTAGAAGGATGGCTCCCGGGGTTGAAGTACTTGCGCGACGCCGCAGACCAGCAAAAGGTGCTTACGGTGTCCCGGAAGAGTGAACGGTTAGTTAATTTAACAATCGCGCTTCTGGC
>JBJONB010000058.1:0-3261 GCA_046052045.1 Actinomycetota bacterium
AAGAAATTCGCATTTATGCAGGTTGCGGAATTGTTGCGGGCTCTAATCCCGATAAGGAACTTGAAGAGAGCGCTGCAAAGATGATCCCTATGCGCTCGGCGCTACGGGCTTAAGAAAATTACATCGAAGAAACGCTGTTATAAATCCCTTTAAGGAAATCAGCATTTGCGTCGCGGTTTGGCACGTTTACGACAACAACACTAACGCCTTGAACTGGTTCAGATAGTTCGGTGATTAGCTCTTTCTGTGAGCTGATTGTCTTTGCAGCAATACCCATCGATTGAGCAATCGCTGCTGGATCTAGCCCATGGGGAGTTCCGAATACTTCTTCAAAGCCGTCTACTCCGCGCTGAGAAAGTGTTGAGAAGATTCCCCCTCCATCGTTGTTGATGACAAAAATCTTTAGGTTGATTTTCTCTTTATGAATCAGGCCAGTCAGATCATGCAAGAAGCCAAGATCGCCAAGTACGGCAATAGTTTCTTTGCGTTGTGAAGCGATACCGAGTGCGGTCGAGATGTTTCCATCGATGCCCGCTAATCCGCGGTTGGCAAAGGTTTCAATTCCAGTGCGTGCTACGGCAAAGCCTTCAAGGTCGCGGATAGGACGAGATGAAGAGATAAAGAGCGCTGTGCCGGTTGGAACTCCTGCTGCGATTTCACGAGCAACGAGTTGTTCTGACCATGTCGAAATATCGCTTACAAGCTTTGATGCGCGAAGTGAGTACTTCTTCCACTTCTCCGCATATTCAGCATCAGCTGGTTGCACTTCAATATTGGGAAGTTGGGTGAATTTCTGATCTGCCATGCGATCGGTATCGACAGTGGCCATACGTGGATCGATAACAATCTGCTTACGTGCCATCTTGATGAATGCGTTGATAGAACGAGAAAGAGTTGTTCGGCCAATAACCACAACGGTATCTGGAGCTAAGTCATCAGCGATGGTCTTTGAAGTCAAGAAGACGCTGGCGTGTGAGGCTGCGTTCTCAAATGTGAGTGGGTCTTCAGCGATAACAGGCCAACCCAGTTTTTCAGCAAATTCTTTCACTGCATCAACACTGAGTCCGCCACGGTCGTGACCAATGGCAAGAACTCCACGAGTTGATTTTGTGTAGAAAGTTCCGGGAGCTTTGCGATCGAAAACTTTAGGAGCAGCAATAGTTAAATCGTTGAGCCAGTTATCGCTCTTATCGCCGATGAGGGGTTCTTCAAATTGAATATTGAGATGAACGGGACCACTTTGCAATGAGTTAAATGGAAGCTCCATCGGATAAACACTGCCTGAAATATCTGCGAAGTAGCGCACTGCTTTTCCGAAGATGCGAGCTTGCTCTGTTGTTTGGTTTGCACCCGTCTTGCGCATAGAGGCAGGACGATCGGCAGTGAGAACCAGAAGCGGCACATTTGTATGTGAGGCTTCAAGAACTGCTGGGTGGTAATTAGCTGCCGCGGTTCCGCTAGTGCAGACAATTGGCACAGGACGTCCCGATGCTTTAGCGATACCGAGTGCAAAGAACGCCGCTGTTCGTTCGTCGATGCGAACGTGAAGATTGATAAGCCCTTTAACGCTGGCTTGATGAAAAGCGATTGAAAGAGGTGCGTTACGTGAGCCTGGTGAAATAACTACATCAGTCACACCGGCTTCAACAATCTGGCGGACAATGACGCGAGCGAGCAGAGTGGATGGATTAATCACAAGAGCTCCGCCGTCTTCATAACGCGATTCTTCCACCATTCGTAGCGATCCGGTGCCACTTCATATCCACTGAAGTCGGGCTCTACATCTGTGATTTCAATTTCACCATCAACGATAGGCAAGGTTGCTATGTCGGCAGCAAGTAGTGAACCTGTCCCTAAGCCGCAATCAAAGTTCATTTCTGGGAAAGATGCGGCAAGTTGTAATCCGTAATTGATTCCCACTGCACTCTCAAGGGCACTTGAAACAACGACGGGCAGTTTGTGATGTTCGACCAACTTATGTGCACGGGATATTCCACCCAGAGGTTGGACTTTAAGCATCAACACATCAATTGCACCGCTGAGATCAACGGCAAATGGATCTGCTACCTTGCGCAGAACTTCATCCCCCGCGATGCGAATATTAACAACTAGTTTCTCTTTGAGCTCTCGTAATTCTCCTACAGTCGCACATGGTTGCTCTGCATACTCAAGAGGACCAATGTTTTCGTAGATGGCGCGAAGGTTTGTCACTGCATCTTGGACTGACCAGTTTCCATTCACATCAATGCGTAGCTCTGCCTTCGGGCGCAGAGATCTCACCTTTGCAAGGCGTGCAATATCTTCAGGCAGGTTATCGCCTACTTTTACTTTAAAAGTTTGTACTCCAGGAAATGAATCAACGATACGTTCGATATCTGCTGGACTTTTTAGTGCGGGAATTGTTCCGTTCACTCTTACTGAATTGCGATAAAGCTTCGGGCGAGGCTTTGTTGCTCCTTCAATTGCAGACATCAACCAGGGGGCGCACTCTTCATATCCGTATTCAGGAAATGGTGAGAATTCGCCCCAGCCGTATTCGCCCTGGAATAAAGCAACTTCTCGAACGTTAATCCCACGAAAATTAGTTCTTGTTGGCAGCGCGATTACGCGCATCGTTTCGAGCAGAGATTGATCCATAAATTAAGGACGCTTGGGAAACTTTCCAAAGTCAGGCTTGCGCTTCTCTTTGTAAGCATCGCGGCCCTCTTGGCCTTCTTCAGATAAATAAAAGAGAAGAGTGGCATCTCCTGCGAGCTGCTGAACTCCTGCGAGTCCATCATCTGCAGCGTTCATAGATGCTTTAAGTAGGCGAAGTGCCATTGGAGAGTTCTGCAACATCTCACGGCACCATGAAACAGTTTCAGCTTCAAGTTCCTTGAGCGGAACAACGGTATTCACAAGACCCATAGATAGAGCTTCTTGCGCATCGTATTGACGGGTAAGAAACCAAATTTCACGCGCCTTCTTCTGACCAACAGATGCTGCAAGAAGTCCTGAACCGTAACCACCATCGAATGAACCAACCATTGGACCGGTCTGGCCAAACTTTGCATTGTCAGCCGCGATTGAAAGATCACAAACAACATGGAGTACATGTCCTCCGCCAATTGCCCAACCTGCAATCATTGCAACGACTGGCTTTGGTGTGCGACGAATCTGTACTTGAAGATCTAGAACATTGAGTCGACCAACACCTTGCTGTGCAAGAGAGTCATCTCCGAGATATCCATCATCTCCGCGAACGCTGATGTCGCCACCAGA
>JBJONB010000059.1:0-3198 GCA_046052045.1 Actinomycetota bacterium
CCAATTTGTAAGCGGCGATATCGGTGCGAGATTTATGTGTAGAAAGTTTTACATTGTGGCGTTTAGCTAGATGATCAATGACCATCTGACCCACATTGTGACGGGTGGCAGCGTATTCATCCCCGGGATTACCGAGACCCACTACCAACCACGTCATAACGCGAAATCGTACGGGTTATTAGTCCTTCTTCTCTGCATCTGCAGCAGGTGCCGCAGCATCTGCAGCAGGAGCTGCGACAGCAACTTCTTCAACAGCTGTTGAGCGCTCTGAAAGGTGAACGATGATTGTGTTCGCTGGGCTAACCAAAGTTGTGCCTGCAGGAAGAACAACATCTGAAGCATGCTTTGAAGTTCCCGCAGCCATTCCTTCGATGTTAAGAACAAGGAACTTAGGAATTGCTGTTGCCTCTGCCTCAACTTCGATTGAGTTGTGCTGTGTCTCGAGGATGCCGTCTGGATCGTGCTTTCCTTCTGTGTGAATTGGAACTGAAACGGTTACCTTTTCTCCACGACGAACAAGTACGAGGTCGATGTGCTCAAGGATCTGCTTGAGTGGGTGGCGAACTACAGACTTTGGAAGTGTGAGCTCAGCCTTTCCATCGATATCGATGTTAAGAAGAACGTTTGACTCTTTAAGAGCTACGCCGAGTTCGCGTGCTGGAAGAGTGATGTGAATTGGGTTTTCGCCATGTCCGTAGATAACAGCTGGAACGAGACCTGCAACGCGTGCGCGACGTGAAGCACCCTTACCGAATTCGGTACGTGTTGTTCCCTTAATTGATACTTCTGCCATTTTAAAACTCCTTCGTTGCTGTTATTGAACTTCTTTTTGAAGCGAAGTTCCAGCAGGAGTAAATACCTACGCCGTCGATCACGGATAAATTTCACCCTCGCCGGAACGAGGTGAAGATTAGCGTGACTTAGCTGTGGCCGTCAAAAAGGCTAGTTACTGAGCCATCTTCGAAGACTTCGCGGATGGCGCGAGCCAGAAGTGGGGCAATTGAGAGCACAGTCAGCTTGTCGAACCTCTGGTCCTCAGACAATGGAAGTGAGTCTGTGACGACGACTTCGACTGCACGTGAATCCTTAAGACGTTCAACTGCAGGGCCTGAGAAGACTGCATGTGTTGCAGCGATGATGACATCTTTTGCGCCACCTTCGAAGAGTGCGTCTACTGCCTTGGTAATTGTTCCCGCAGTATCGATCATGTCATCGATAACGACACAGGTGCGACCTTCAACATCTCCAACAACTTTTCCAACAACTGCTTCATTAGGAATGAGTGGGTCGCGGGTCTTATGGATGAATGCGATTGGGCATCCACCAAGAAGTTCTGACCAACGTTCTGCAACGCGAACTCGACCTGAGTCTGGTGAAACGATGGTGAGCTTCGAGCGATCGACCTTGCTGCCGACGTAATTGGCAAGCATTGGAAGTGCGAATAAGTGATCGACGGGACCGTCGAAGAATCCTTGAATCTGCGAAGTGTGAAGATCAACAACCATCAGGCGATCAGCGCCAGCTGCCTTAAAGAGATCTGCCATGAGGCGCGCAGTAATTGGTTCACGACCACGGCTCTTCTTATCCTGACGGGCGTACGCGTAGAACGGTGCGACAACAGTGATGCGCTTTGCAGATGCGCGCTTGAGTGCATCGATCATGATGAGTTGTTCCATGATCTGCTTATTAATTGGCGCAGCATGTGACTGAATAACGAATGCATCGCAACCGCGAACTGATTCTTCGAAGCGAACAAAGATTTCGCCATTAGCAAAGTCGTAAGCAGATGTTGGGGTAAGTGGAATACCTAGTTCAGTAGCAACTTGCTCTGATAATTCTGGAAATCCGCGGCCTGAAAAAAGACGAAGTTTTTTCTCTGAGGATAAACGGATCTCGCTCAAGGAAGTTAGCCCTTCTGCTCATCGGTGCTGTGGCGCGATGCCGCCTCAGCAGATTTAGTGCCGGGGCGCTTACGCAGAACCCAACCTATTACATTTCGCTGCTTTGCCCTACCGACACCAATTGCGCCAGGAGGAACATCTTCTGTAATCACAGATCCGGCAGCTGTGTAAGCACCATCGCCGATTGTGACTGGGGCTACCAACATTGAATCGCTTCCGATTCGAACGTGGTCGCCCACGACGGTGTAATGCTTTTCAACGCCGTCGTAATTAACAAAGATAGTTGCAGCGCCGATATTGCTGCCTTCGCCAATAACCGCATCCCCTACATATGAAAGATGTGGGACCTTTGAGCCTTCACCCAAAGTCGCATTCTTCATTTCGACATATGCGCCGACCTTTGAATTCGGTAGCAACTTAGTTCCAGGGCGTAAGAATGTATATGGACCAACGTTTGCGCCATCGCCAATGATTGCTTCAGTTGCGCGAGATTCAATAACGCGGGCACCTGCTCCGACTGTGCAATCAACAAGGGTTGTACGTGGGCCAATCACAGCGCCGGTAGCCACTGTGGTTGTTCCGCTAATTGCAGTGCCAGGCATTAAGACCACATCGTTTGCAACAGTAGCTGTTGCATCAACCCAAGTGCTTAACGGATCGACGATTGTCACGCCAGCGCGCATCAAATCTTCATTAATGCGATCGCGCAAAAGGGCTGCAGATTCTGCAAGCTGAACGCGGTCATTAACGCCAAGAATTTCAATGAAGTCATCGATAAGAACGGCAGCAATCTTCCCGCCCTCGTTGCGAAGGATTTCGATAACGTCGGTGAGATAGAGCTCGCCCTGTGAATTATCGTTCTTAAGCTTTCCAATTGCTCCTGCAAGTTTGACTGCATCAAATGCATAGACGCCTGAGTTCACTTCGAGAATATCGCGCTGCACTTCATCAGCATCGCGTTCTTCAACGATGCGCAAGAGTGAATCATCATCGCCACGAATAATGCGGCCGTAACCAGTTGGATCTGGATGTTCAGCAGTGAGTACTGAAGCTGTAAAACCGCCTGCATGGTGTTCTTCGAGAAGTTGAGCAAGAGAAGTTCCGGTAAGCATTGGAGTATCGCCGGCAAGAACCAAGATTGTTCCGGTTGCCTTTAAACCATCAAGTGCCAACTGAGTTGCGTGGCCTGTTCCGCCGCGCTTTTCTTGGAAGACCGTTGTGACATGTGGAGCAACTTCTGAAAGGTGAGCTTCTACTTGTTCGCGACCGGCACCAACTACAACGCGCACATGCTTTG
>JBJONB010000060.1:0-3115 GCA_046052045.1 Actinomycetota bacterium
AAATCAAATGCGGTTGCGCATATCTGGATTGAATCACCACTGGATGGACAGACTGTCTCCAAGTTATTTAGTACCCATCCACCGATTCAAGAACGTATCGCCACTTTAAAGGCGATGGAATCTCTAGGCCCGGCTGGGGAATAGAAGTACGAAAGTTGCGCCTTCTCCAGGCGTAGATTGCACTGAAACTGAGCCCCCATGGGCGCGCATCACTGCATCAACAATTGATAGACCAAGTCCACTTCCATCGGCGCCAGTGCGGACGCGAGAAGAATCTGCGCGATAGAAACGTTCGAAGATTCGCTTCTGATCTTCTGCGCTGAGCCCTGGTCCTTTATCAGCAACCGAAATTTCTACGCCGGCATCGGTTGAAGAAACAGAGACCGTAATCGGAGTACCTGTTGGCGTATGTGCACGCGCATTAGCAAGAAGATTTGCAACCACTTGATGAATGCGCACTTCATCGCCCAAGGTAAAGACCTCATCGCTCTTGGAAATAAATTCAACAGGATGTTCTGGGCCAGCAGCACGAGCAGAGATAACAGCATCTTCAACAACTTTATTGATATCGACAGGCTTCGTATCCATCTCACGCGATTGATCGAGGCGAGCAAGTAGAAGCAAATCTTCTACCAATGAACCCATTCGCTTTGATTCATTTTCGATACGACCAATAAGTTCTGCAGTCTCTTTTTCGCCGGCAACCGCACCCTGGCGATGAAGTTCAGAGAATCCTCGAATTGCGGTAATCGGTGTGCGAAGTTCATGGGAAGCATCTGCGACAAAGCGACGTAACTTATTTTCGCTCTCGGTCTGAATAGAGAAAGATTTTTCGATGCGAGAAAGCATTGAGTTCAATGATGTGACTAGGCGACCCACTTCAGTTCCAGGATCTGTCTCAGGCATACGCGCCGAGTAATTACCGGATGCAATCTCTTCTGCAGTCTTTTCAGCATCTTCCAGTGGGCGAAGACCAATTTTAATAACAGCACGCGAAGCCGCGGCAATCAGGAGAAGAAGTACAAGACCAATAAGTCCAAATAAGAATGTGAGTCGTGAAAGAGTCCGTTCTAACTCACCAAGATTTTGCGCGGCGACAAATGTTCCAGCAGGTGATGAAAGGGGACGTGCAATAACTCTGAAGTCAGAACCAGGAGCTTGGATAGTAAAAGCTTCATCACCATGCACGGCAACTTCTTCAGGCAGAAGACCTGCAAGATAAGAAGTAACTGATGCTCCGCCTAAATTGCCACCTAAACCACCTAGAACAGAGCCATCAGGGCCAAGGACGGTGATGGATGTTGATGTGGGTATTTGTGAAAGCGGTGCTGGTGCGCCAAGTCCACGACCTAATCCGCGACCAGGGCGTTCATCATCATCGCGATCATCATCATTAGCAATGCCGCCACGTTCAATGCGAGGTACTGCTGCTTCTGCAATGACAACTAGTTGTTCATCAACTTGTGAAAGTAAATAACCTTTAAGAAGAGATTGTGTAGCGAAGCTGGCAGCAACAAAGCCCAGCGCCGTGAGCAGAACAATTCCAAGAGAAAGCCTGCTCCTTAAGCTCCAGGTGCGAAATGGCGAATTCATAAGTTCTACTTTGCGGCTGGCAATCTAAGTCGGTAACCAACGCCGCGCACTGTATGAATCAGAGCGGGTTCATAGATATCAATTTTTTTGCGAAGGTAAGAGATATATGTTTCAACGATTCCGGCATCTCCACCGAAGTCGTAATCCCACACATGATCAAGAATCTGCGCCTTGCTGACAACGCGATCCGCATTAATCAGCAAGTAGCGAAGCAGAGTAAATTCAGTAGGAGAGAGTTCAAGTAAATGTCCAGCTCGACGAGCTTCGTGCGTTGCTTCATCGAGTTCGAGATCGGCAAAACGAATCTTCTCTTCATCCATGTTCTGTTCGACAACACCAATACGACGCAGCAGCGCACGTAGACGTGCGACGAGTTCTTCAAGGCTAAATGGCTTTGTCATGTAATCATCGCCACCAATTGTTAGACCTTGCACTTTATCTTTCATCTCATCTTTGGCAGAGAGAAAGAGAACTCCCACTTCAATTCCTTCGTTACGAATCTGACGACAGACTTCAAAGCCATCGAGATCAGGCAACATGACATCGAGAATCATTGCGTGCGGTTTAAATTCTTCAGCGATTGTCAGAGCTTGTGAACCAGTTGCTGCAGTGCGCACATCGAAGCCAACAAATTTCAAACTTGTTGCGATGAGATCACTAATGCTTGTCTCGTCATCGACGACAAGGATGCGTTGACCCTTTGCTTCACTTGCAGTGTTGGTTGTCATGCCTCAAGAGTCCTCGCTCAACCTGTGCCTTTGCTGAGAATAGAGAGTTATTGGGCAGTGGAAGAGTTAACGCTGAATTACACGCCTGTAACTCCACACACAATGGGGATAAACCCTGTGGATAGGGTCGATTTTTCATACTTTTTAATGGGAACCCTCACCCCTTTGCTTTTCGTGCGGTATTTCCCACTCCTAGGGCTTTTCAGGGTTATTTCACTTTCCATTTAGCGATAGGATTTCAGCCTGCTGTTGAGGAAATACCGCTCTACAGCCCCATACAGGACTTTTGAAGGAGCCCCCCTTGGCTGATGTGAAGAAGGAATCCGGCGGTTACGACGCCTCCTCGATCACCGTCCTCGAGGGCCTTGAGGCAGTCCGCAAGCGCCCAGGCATGTATATCGGCTCAACTGGCGAACGCGGCCTCCACCACCTTGTCTATGAAATCGTCGATAACGCAGTCGATGAGGCGCTCGCAGGTTTCTGTACTGAAATCCAAGTGACACTGATGGCCGATGGATCACTTCAAGTTGTCGATAACGGTCGCGGAATTCCAGTAGATATTCACCCAGTTGAAAAGAAACCAGCTCTCGAAGTTGTTCTCACTGTTCTTCACGCAGGTGGAAAGTTCGGCGATGGTGGCTACTCAGTCTCTGGTGGTCTTCACGGTGTGGGTTCATCGGTTGTAAACGCACTTTCTACAAATTTATCTGCAAAGGTAAAGCGCGATGGATTTATCTGGACACAGGAATACAAGCTCGGTGTTCCAACTGCTCCAGTTAAAAAGGGCGAAGCAA
>JBJONB010000061.1:0-3019 GCA_046052045.1 Actinomycetota bacterium
GAGTGATTTGAAGTAAGGCGAGCAACTCCGTCAACGACTACGACTTCGAGTGAACCGATTGAGTAGCTTCCATCAGCGCCACCAGCAGCTGACATGGAATCGGTAATCAATATGGTTCGCTTGTCGCCTGAAGCGAGAACTTCTTTGAGAATTTCTTCAGAGACGTGAATGCCATCAAGAATCATTTCAAGTGGGATTCGCTTTTCAGCAAGAGAAGCTTCAGCAATTGTTGTGCCACCCGATGTTGGCTTTGGCATTCCGTTGCTGAAGTGAGTAATCAGTTTTGCACCTGCAGCGAATGCAGCCTTGGTAGTTGCCGCATCTGCTTGGGAATGGCCAAGCGCCACAGTAACTCCGCGAGAAGTCAGGTACTCAATCGCTTCAATGCCACCATCGAGTTCGGGGGCAAGAGTGACCATCGAAATGGAACCTTGGCCCGCATCGAGAAGTGCTGAGAGTTCATCAATCTTGGGCGAGCGCAATAAAGATGGTTCGTGGGCACCGCAACGTGCGTGTGAAAGATAAGGACCCTCGAGGTGGATTCCTTCAAAGACCCCAGCATTAACCATCGGAACCAAGCGCAGAATCTGCTCTTCGAGAACTCCGACAGGTTCGGTAACCAGGGATGCAATATGTGTTGTTGTGCCATGAACTAAGTGCACATTGCGCGCTGCAGCAACATTTTCAGGGGAGAGATCAGAGAAGTAGAAACCAGCGCCACCATGTGAGTGGATATCAACAAAACCTGGAATCAACGTTCCGGTGTGGCTTGAATCAGGGGTTTCTGCGCAGCCGATAGTGATTGCGGTGATTACTCCATCGGCAGCTTTAATGCAGACCTTCTCTTGCAACTTTCCATCGACAACTGCGGAAGATCCATGAATATGCATTACTTGCCCGCCTTCATGAGATCAAATGCCAACATTGCACAACCAATTGTTCCGGCCTTTGCGCCGTAATGGGCAATCTCAAGACGTGGCTTACGTTGGAATGTTAGAGATGCACCGAGGTAATCTCTAATTGGTTTAAGGAAAGTTTCTCCTGCATTAGAAAGACCGCCACCGAAGACAATTACTTCAGGAGCAAGAATCGTGATCAGTGATTCACATGCACGAGCCATTGCAGCGGTTGCATCGTTCCAAACATTTGTTGCAACAGCATCTCCTGCAATTACGAGTTTAAAGATCTCTTCTGTGGTCGTTCCAGATTTTCCTGATTGCGCTTCATACGCTTTGCTGATTGCAAGAGTTGATGAAGCAGCTTCTAAACATCCGGACTTGCCACAAACACATGGATATTTACCGTTGACATTTACGTGGCCGATTTCTCCGGCATAACCTTCAGCAGATCGAATTTCTCCATCGACAATTAACGCAGCAGCAATACCGGTTCCTACAGGAATGAAGATTGCATTGCGCGCACCTTTTGCCGCGCCACTGCGAAGTTCAGCAACAGCTGCAGTGCGTACATCATGGCCAAAAGCGACAGGAATATTGATTGCCGCATGAAGCAGATCGCGAATAGGAAGGTTCTTCCACTGCAGATTGCCTGACCAACGTGAAGTTCCAGCAGGCTCGTCGAGGGCGCCAGGTACTGCTAATCCGACAGCTTCAACCTTTTGTGTAGCACCGAATTCAGCGACGATTGCAGCAATTGCTTTCACTGTTTCAGCGCCAGTGGAATCTGCTTTAGGAGTGGGCGCAGTTATTGTTGCGATAACGTTGAAATCAGAGTCGACAAGAGCGCTCTTGATCTCGGTTCCGCCTACATCTACTGCGACTACATAGCTCACAGAGATGAGTGTAATTACTTATCGAGAATGATGGAGCGTGCTAGACCGCGTGGATTATCAGCATCTACGCCACGCTTCTTAGCGATAGCGATTGCTACGCGCTGAGCACGGATGAGATGAGCCATTGGGTCGAGCTTGCTTGATTCAAAGAGTGCGCCCGTTGATTTGATATCGCGAACCAAGTCAGCAGGAATATCGCCAAATGCCCAGACAGCACGTCCTGGTTGTGAAATTGAGAGAGGGCCGTGGCGGTAATCAAGTGCTGGGTATGCCTCTGCCCAGAACTGTGAAGATTCGCGAGTCTTGAGCGCTGCTTCGTGCGCGAGACCGATTGTCCATCCGCGACCAAGGAAGCTGATCTGTTCTACTTCAACGAGGTCAGAGATATCGCTCGCGAGTGCTTCTTCAGCATCTTTAACAATTGAATTGAGATCAAAGCCAAGGTGGGCGCGGAGCAAGCCAAGTGCTGCTGTTGCCCAACGTGTTTGTAGTACTGATTGCTCGTCAGCGAAATCCATAATGATTGTCTCGGTTGCACGATCTTCAACAGGAGAGTTATGAATCGCAGTAAGAATGACAGAAGGAGTCTTTACCTTCCCAAGAAGCTCAACAATTTCAGTGGTTGTTCCAGAGCGAGAGATCGAGACAATGCGGTCGTACTTGCGGTCATAGTTAAATTCCGAGCCGGCATAGACATCGGTCTCGCCATGGCCCGCAGCTTCACGCAATGAGGCATATGCCATCGACATGAACCAAGAGCTTCCGCAGCCGACGACCGCTACGCGCTCGCCCTTCTTGGGGAGCTTGCTAAAGACGCTTGGGGCGAATTCGGCTACCTGGCGCCAGATCTGGGGCTGGGAGGCGATTTCGGCATCTGCGTGGAGGGCGGTAGTCATGGCGCAACCGTAGGCGGAGCTCACCCCGAAAGTCAAGAAAATTGCGTGTTTTTGTCGTTATTTGTTCGTTACCAAACAGTTACATGCAAATCATTGATTTAGCCCCCCGAAGGTGGTCGACTTGCCCCAACGAAGCCCCTTAGCCGGGGCCTAAACCCGTCAGGAGTTATACGAATGAAGAAAGTGACTCGCCTCAGCGCACTTGTTGCAGCTACAGGTTTGATCGCGGCTTCTGTCCTTGGCACATCAGCTAAGGCAGCAGACCCAGTCGAACTAAAGATGGTCGCAGCAGATTACGCAAACATGCAGCCATTCTGGGATGACCTCTCAG